>CAYLMV010000060.1:0-17736 GCA_964384415.1 uncultured Chitinophagaceae bacterium
CAAACACCGATCTGTTGATACGCGAGCACGATAATTGCGACGATGCATACTAGTGCAGGTCCCAAAAAGCAACCTTGTAATCCAAATGGTTCAGCGGTATTTTCAGTTCTTTCTTTGAGGCCAAAGAAAGAACCAAAGAAAGCTTGCGGAATCGAAACGCACGCGATGCCTCTAACGCACTAGCCGCAAAAAACGGCTCGCTTTGCCCTTCTGCACATTCCAGCCGTTTTCTGAACGCTGCATCGCTTTGCCCTAGCTCACCGCCGTCGATTCCGCTGGCCCGCGCACTGTCGGGAAATCTGAACTCTATTCCTGATTTAAAACACAAGAATACTTTTTGGAACCGGCACTAGCAACGGCGAAATCGATCGGACTCGCAATCGTCCAGCATTCATGCAATGAAGGGTTCTTGGGGAATCGGCCTGAATCTGAAGTGCTGGAAGGTTGTTGCTTGAGAGGACGAGGGGGCTGATTACTTCAATTTCTTTTTGACGGCAGCCAGCAGTTCATGGGGTTCGACAGGCTTTTCCAGATAGGCGACGGTCGGGTCCGACGCCCAGGCGCCGGCTTTTTGGGCCTCCCCTGTTACAAAGATCATCGGAATGTTCTTCGTCGAGGGCTCCTCGCGCAGCAGCTCGTAGAGCATAAACCCGTTCAGATTTTCCATCATCACATCGCTGATGACAAGATCCGGCAGCCTTGCTTTTGCAAGATCGAGCGCCAGTGAGCCATCCTCCGCTTCGACGACTTCATAACCCTGTTTCGAGAGAACGATGTTCCATAGCTTCCGGACATCCGGATCATCGTCCACAACAAGGATTGTTTTCATGAATGTGATTCAATGCTTAAGAATCGAACGTGGCTCATGTGAATTCAAAAATACCCATTCATAACCTTAAGATCAATGGTTAATTTCACTGTGGTTTTCTTCGCTCCACGGCGGTTATCTTCATTTTCAACCTGCCAGAACCAGGCCAAAAATGAAACAGGCGAGGAGGTACTCCTCGCCTGTTTGCCGGAATTCGCGCCGGTTACGGTTTTGTGAACGGGGGCACGGGGGGAAACTTGAACGGATTCTCCGTGGCTTTCTTCAAAGCTGCTTCGATGGCTTTCTCGAGCTGCGGATCTTTTCCCGCCATAACGCTTCCGGGATCGTTGTCAATCATAATGTCCGGATCGCCTCCATGATTTTCGATCAGCCAGTTGCCGTTCTCGCCATAGAATCCGGTGTTTGATTGCTCCACCTTGCCATTGTCGACGGTCAGCTGAGTGTTCTGAATCCCGACTAACCCGCCCCACGAAGTTGTACCGACGATCGTCCCCAGCTTCCTCGCCTTGAAGCTTTCCAGGAACGCTTCGCCGTCGGACCCGTTATTCTCGTTCGAAATGACAACATAGTTGCCGACGGAGGTGCTTCCCGGATAACGGAGCGGAGCCATGCCGTGGAGGGCGCTCTGGGCCGTGACTTTTCGCTCGAGCTTGTCAATGAGAAAGTACTCGGTCCATCCGCCGCTGTTGCGCCGAACATCGATGATCATCGCATCCTTGTACCGGAAAGCGCGCCAGAATTTATCGAACTCTCCCATCCCGCCTGCTCCCATCGCGGTGATGTGCATGTAACCGACTTTGCCGTTCGTCGCATCCGAGACTTTTTTGACGTTGTCAGCGAGCCAACGGAAGTAGCGGAGGTTGTTGTCGTTCCTGATCGGGTCAACCTCGTACACTTTCGCTCCCTGCATTGTCGGCTTTGCATTAACGGTAATGCTGATCTTCTGTCCGTTGTTGACCTGAAGATACTTATTATAGTCATCCGGCACCTTGAGTTCCGTCCCGTTGATAGCAAGGAGATAATACCCTTCCTGAACGTCAAAATCCGGGCGGGCCAGGGGCGCTGTCGCGCTGGCGTTGAATTCCGTGGGCCGGTAAATTTTCTCAAATTTGTAGAGTCCCGCTTTGGTATCGGCTGCAAGGTCTGCACCGAGCCATGCCGTGTACACCGGAGGTGGTGCGGCCGGCGTTCCATTATCGCCGCCGGAAATGTAGGTATGTGAGACACAGAGCTCGCCCACCATCTGCGACATAATCCAGTTCAAGTCTTCGCGCGAGCTGATCCCGGAAATATACGCCCGGTACCGGTCGCCGATCGCCTTCCAATCCCGCCCATGCATGTTCGGATCGTAGAAGAAATCCCGGTACCACCGCCAACAGTCATTGAAAATCTGGGTCCATTCCTGATGGTAATCGAGCGTATAGAGCATGGTGCCCAGGTTGACCTTTTCGCCGGCGCTCTTGGACGTGAACGCTTTGTCGAACGTCGTCACATAGACATCGTTATCTTTCCGGATGGTCAGCTCTTCGCCGTTCGGGCTGATATCATAATCGCGGATTTTATCGGAAAGCGCGGCGTCTTTCTTTGCCGCCATATCGTACATCATCAGCTGCCATTTTGTGGCGACGCCCGGCTTAAAGATTTCTTCGTACTCATCTTCCGTGAACTGATCAATTGAGCACCACGCTACCTTGCCTTTTCCAGCCCTAAGATAAAAGTAATTTCCGGCAGCCACGGGAAGAGGATAGGTGCGCTGCTGCAGCCCTTCAAGATCGATCTGAAGAGGCTGTGCCTCCTTCTTCTTCGAATCATTATCCTCGGACTCTATGAACGGGGGCTTCTGGCCGTCTTTCAGCTGCACCGCCATCACCGTCTGCGGAGTTCGAACGATGTGGTTGTCTTCGTAAAAATCCATCGCGATGTCGAAATTCCGGCTCGAGAGGAAGTAGAGATAATCGCCGTTTTGGTCGAAACAGGGGTTGAGGTTGTCGTAAAAATCATCCGTCACAGCATATTTTTTCCCCTGCTCGAGGTTGAAAACAAAAATTTGACTGTTCCTGTTGTATTGCACCAAGCTGTAGCAAATCCATTTGCTGTCCGGCGACCAGCCATAGTCGCTCACTTCCCAGAAGAATTCATCATTCTTCAACTGGTTGGATTCGTCAATCTTCGTCAGCTTTTTTGAGGCGACATCCAGCACGAAGATTGCAAAGTCTTTATTGCCGAAAAGGATTTTCTTCCCATCGGGCGACCATTCAAGGTGATAGACTGTCCTGTCCAGCGTCGTCGTCAGCTGTGTCCAGGCTCCGCCCGTGACGCTTTGCGTATAGATCTGGTATTCACCGCTCTTATCGGAAATGAACGCGACCGACTTTCCGTCGGGAGAAATCTGCGGGTATTTCTCGCGGGTGCCGGACGAATTGGAGAGATTCTTTGCTTCTCCCTTTTCGGACGGAAGAATGTACATGTCGCCCCGTGCCTCAATCGCGACCTTTTTGCCGTCGTTGGAAGCGCGTGCGCTGTGGAGATACTCTTTTGGGTTGATGATTTTAGTCCGCAGCGACCAGCGGTCGGAGGGACACTCGACGGAAATCTTCTTCACTTCTCCGCTCGCGATATTCAGGAGATGGAGATATCCGTCCTGAAGAAAAACGATCGACTGTCCGTCTGTTGATGGGGCCATGACATCGACGTCGCCATAGCTGGTTACTTCATCAATGGCTTTGGTCGCGAGGTTCTCGCGGTACAGGTTCGAAACGCCGTTTGTCCGGTCCGAAACAAAATACATCGCATCGCCGACCCACATCGGATATGCATTTTTTCCGACATAATCAGAGATCGAAGAGAAAACCCCGGTCGTGAAATCATACATCCAGAGGTCCGTGTGCTGACCTCCTTTGTAGCGTTTCCAATAATTATCTTCGGCTCCCTTTCGTTGATAGACCATTTTCTTTCCATCGGGCGAAAAACTGCAGAGTCTCCCCCGGTCGATCGGAAAACGCTCCGGCGCAGACCCGTTCTTATTGACAAAATAGAGGTTGGGATCCCGGCCGATGTAGTTTTCTATGTAAGACCGATAGACGATTCTCTGTCCATCGGGCGTCCAGCAGACAACCTGCGCCGGGGCGGACAGGTATGTTAGACGCACTGGCTCGCCCCCTTCGGAAGGAATAACGTACACATTCTGTCCACCGTCGTAACTTGCGGTGAAGGCAATCCACTTTCCGTCCGGGGAAAATTTAGGTGAAAGTTCGTTCCCCGGCGCCGAGGTGATCCGCCGGGCAACTCCGCCTGCCGCCGACACGAGCCATAAGTCCCCCTCGTATGAGAATACAATTTTATCCTTAGAGACATCGGGGTACTTCATGAAGCGGGCTTCATCTGCCAATGTGCCCGACACAAATACACAAATCAATGCAATTAATGCTCCTAATGATTTCATACGCAGCCTTTATGGTATGGTGAACAAACTAATCTCCCTCAAACCAGAGCTGGTTGGGGGATGTTGCAGTCGATGTGCTATTACATAAGAAATATTCCCTCCAATTTCAAGGTGTGCGAAGCGCTGAATGCGACCAGTGTAAGGGTGTTCTGTATCTTTTTGAACGATGCGGAATTTTCGGACGCAGAATATCGTTCTACTTAATGAACGCGTAACAATGATGAACATACTCTGATCTCCTTCAGTAAGGCGCGCTGATTGGTTGATTCGGATTGAGGGCCGCAGACCGAGTGCTGCCGCGAGGCTCTTACCCGATTTATATTGAGGAGGAAACTATCATTGTTCCTATCGCAGAGTATTCTCAATCCGAAATTCCCATCTCGCTAATCCCTGAACACAAACTAATTGCGGAGTGCTCATTGACGATTCTTCAACAGGACGTGGTACGAACGCTGGCATATTTCGACGTTTTCTCGTACCCGCTCTCATCCGAACAGGTCAAGGTATTTCTGCCGAGAAACTCGGTGACGCTCTCGCAGCTCGAGGAGAGCCTCGCCGGCCTGACCAAGTCCGGCGTTCTCAACTCGGAACTCGGGTACTACTACCTGTCCGATCGATCGTCCGAGGTCGTTACGGCCCGGGTTCAGAACGAACGGCGGGCATTTCGGATGATCAGGAGGGCGCGATGGATTTCACGGTTTCTCAGACAGATCCCGTTTGTGCGGGGGATCTTTATCACCGGCTCATTGTCCAAAAACGTTGCGGGTCCATCCAGCGACGTCGATTTCATGATCGTCACGGCGCCGAACAGGCTATGGATCTGCAAGATGATTCTCACGGGAATCCGCAGGATTCTTCTGTTCAATTCCACGAAGTACTTTTGTTTTAACCTTTTCGTCACCGAGAACGGATTTTTCTTTTCCGACCAGAATGTCTTTAACGCGATCGAAATTGCGACGACGCAGGTCCTGTGGAACGACGCCGTCTACCGGAAATTTCAGTCGGTCAATTCGTGGATACGGCACTTCCTGCCCAACTGGAAGTCTGACAACTCCGCGCCCGCCGGTGTTTCGGCCTCCTCTCCGTTCATCCAGGAGTTGCTCGAAGGGGCGCTGAATATTTTGCCTCTCGACCGCATCGACGCTTCGCTCATGCACTTCGCCCGGAGCTACTGGAAACGAAGAAATCTTCATCTCGACGAAAAAAGGTTCGACTCTCTTTTCCTCTGCACGCGCGATATCTCCACTGTTTGGTACGACGACCACAAGACGCGGATCCTGAGTCGATTTCAACAACGCCTCGCGGAACTCGGCATAGAGCAGGCTGCATGACCGACGTCCTGATCACACACTCATATTTCCTCCGCTTCGACCCAAAGCAGGAACGGGCGATGATGCCCTACCCTCCCCTGGGAGCGCTGTACGCTGCAAGCGCCCTGGAGAACCTCCGGTTCAGCGTTGCGTTGTTCGATACGATGTTGGCAGACGCCGAGGAAGAGATGCGAGTCCATTGCGCTAAGCACCGCCCGGCTGTTGTCGCCATTTATGACGATGACTTCAACTATTTGAATAAAATGTGCCTCAGCCGTATGCGTGAGGCGACATTTGTGATGGCAAAGATCGCCAAGGACCACGGCGCGTTCGTCGTCGTTCATGGCTCGGATGCGACCGACCACGCGGAGGAGTACCTCGGCCAATCTGCCGACGTTGTGATCATCGGCGAGGGAGAAGAAACCCTCAGTCAAATCTGCCAGATGGTGGTCCGGAACAGCGGCGAAAAGCTTGACGCAATCCCCGGAGTCGCATTTAGGAGCGATGCAGGCATCGTCCGCTCGCAGCCGCGCGTCGCCTCGAAGAACCTGGATCGACTCTCGTTTCCGGCATGGCACCTTATCGACGCCGAGAAATACAGGCGGGCATGGACAAAGCGCCACGGATACTTTTCTCTGAACATGGTGACGACACGCGGCTGTCCCTACCACTGCAACTGGTGCGCAAAGCCGATCTACGGACAAGTCTACAATTCCCGCTCTCCTGAAAATGTCGTCGAGGAAATAGAGCTGTTGAAGCGGACGCTCAATCCCGATCATATCTGGTTCGCAGACGATATTTTCGGATTGCGGCCCGGCTGGGTCGAACGGTTTGCAGAGCTCATAAAGCAGAAAAAGATCGAGATCAGGTATAAGATCCAATCGCGGGCGGACCTTCTGCTTGAAAATAGAACAATTCAGGCGCTCGCTGAATCCGGCTGCGAGGAGGTTTGGCTGGGGGCAGAATCGGGTTCGCAGAAAATCCTCGATGCCATGGAAAAGGGAACCCGCGTTTCACAAATTTATGCAGCCCGGACTCTCCTGAAAAAATTTGGGATCAAGACTGCGTTCTTTCTTCAGTTTGGATACCCGGGAGAAGATGACCGGGATATCGAGGCGACGATTCAGATGGTGAAAGAGCTCATGCCCGACGATCTTGGCATCTCCATCTCGTACCCATTGCCTGGAACAAAATTCTATGACAAGGTCAAGGCTGAATTGATTGAAAAGAAGAACTGGGTGGATTCCAGCGACCTCGCCCTGATGTTCCGGGGAACATACTCGCCCGCTTATTACAGGAGGCTGCATCGGTACGTGCATCGACTGTATCGTTTCCGGAAGGGGTTGCGTACGATCGCCGATTTGATCGCGTTGAATACGTCGCTCAGCAAAAGAACGTTGCGCGCAGCAATGCTGGTAGGATATTTTGCCCCGGCAGCGCTGCTCGATCGATGCATGCTCTTTTATCTTGTGCGGCAATGATGTCAAGCCCGGCAATAGAATCGACCTCGAATATTGAGCGTGTCCGGAATGCCTTTTCAACCCAGGCCCCGATGTTCGACTCATATGACGCGTCGAATCCGATCCTCCGGTGGATGAGGCGCCAGGTCTACAAACACGAGGAAGAATTTCTTGCTCCGGGCGACAGCATCTTCGAACTCAACGCCGGAACCGGTATCGACGCTGTCCATTTTGCTCAGCGAGGGCACTCGGTATTTGCGGTCGATAATTCCGAGGGGATGCTGAACGAGCTGAAAATGAAAGTGGACAAGTTTCACCTTGAAGATCGTATCAGTATCGAATGCCGATCCTACACGGAACTGCATTCCCTGCCGGAGCGGCGGTTCGACCACATCTTCTCCAATTTCGGCGGGTTAAACTGCATTCCCGATCTCCGTGCCGTGACGGGCGAACTGCATCGTTTTCTAAAACCCGGCGGGACCGTCACCTTCGTCATTATGCCGCATGTATGTCCGTGGGAGCTGCTCCATCTCGCAAAAGGGAACACGAAACTGGCGCTGCGGCGATTGTCGGGGAGGGGCGCGGCGGCCAATATCGAAGGAGTTCAGTTTCAGACCTTCTATTTCTCTCCACTCGAGGTCGTGCGCAGTTTTGGGGATCAGTATGAGCTGGTGAAACTGCGCGGGTTGGCATCGGTTTCTCCCCCTCCTCATATGGCAGATTTTGCACGTACATACCCCAGGATCTATGAAACCCTCGCCCGCCTTGACGAGCGAGTTTCGCAGATCCCGCCGTTTAACCGATGGGCCGATCATTGCATTATTACAATGAAGCTTTTACCTTGACGCTATGTGTTGAGGCGTCGGCGTATTCTCTCCCTTTTCGTACACCATCATAAAGAGAACGTGAAAGAGCGATTTCCCGAACTTCTTGCGGCGTTGAGAAGAATTCCTCTCGTTCTAAACCGAGAACAAAAGAAGGTCTATGCTCTCTCAATCTTCTTTATGTTGGTAAGTTCGATTCTCGAACTCTTTGCGCTCGGCGCATTTGTTCCTTTCATCGGGATCATCGCTTCTCCCTCGCTGCTCCAACACTCGTCGTGGGGATTATGGATTGCCGCGAACATTCATTCCTCTTCCGTCACCGTCATCGTGCTCGTCCTCGGAGGGGTGCTGCTTCTCCTTTTTGCAGGCAAGAACATCGTCGGGTACCGGCTCTTCTCCTACGAGAACCGGTTCGTTTTTTCGATCGCCACCGAGATTTCGAGACGCAAGGCCCGGGAATATTATTCAATGAGTTTTCTCGACTTCCAGAAAAGTAACACCGCCGAACTGCTCCAAAAGACAGCTTACGTCCCCGTGGAGTTCGCTCAGCACGTTGTTCTTGGAAGCATGACTCTTCTCTCCGAGGGAACGATTCTCCTCCTCTTTGTCTGCGCGCTCTTGTTATACCGTGCCGGCGTTTTCCTATTGATCGCCGGCACGCTTGTGCCGCTGGCTGTTGCGGCATGGTATTTCAGCAGCAAGGTTTTGCGCCGCACCAGAAAGACGATTCAGGAAGAAAGCCCGGCGAACCTGAAACGCCTCGCCGATGCTCTCTCCGGATATCAGGAAGTCAGACTTTACGGGAAAGAAGAATATTTTATCGACCGGTATATCGAAGGTCAACGTGAACTGAATAGCCAGCTTGGCAAACTCAACACCGCAAATATCATCCCGGCGCGGCTCTCCGAAATCTTCGCTGTGGCCGGCATTCTGCTTCTCCTGTTCTTCAATTCCGTTCTGGATGGATCGATCTCTCCCTCGGCCCTTTCGATGATGACGGTGTACGTTGCCTTCGCGTACAGAGCCATTCCTTCCGTCAACAAGATACTCAACGCGATTGTCCACTTGAGCACGTATTCGTTTACGGCGGAGAGTGTTCCGCCTGCAGCAGAGCACGAGAAAGATGTTTCGGACACGGCGCACGAAGCCGAGAATGCGCCGATCATTTTCCGCAAATCGATTGATGTGCGGGACGTCTCCTTTTCTTACCCCGGCCGTGCCGATTTCATTTTGGACCGCGTTTCGCTTACCCTTCACAAAGGTGAAACAATCGGATTGGCGGGACGTTCAGGGCTGGGAAAGACGACGTTCGTCAGGATTCTCATGCAGCTCCTGAAACAATCCTCCGGCGAGATTCTCGTGGATGGAAAAGTGCTCCAGAATGGAAGTGTCTCTTCGTGGCACAGACTCTTTTCGTATGTGACACAGGACCCGGTGATCCTGGCCGACACCATCGAAGCCAATGTGGCATACGGAGTACCGGCTGGATCCATCGACGCCGAAAAGATGAAGTCCTCGCTACTCAAGTCAGGTCTCTCTGATTTCGTCGCAGCCCTGCCCGATGGTGTACGTACCTATGTTGGAGATCAGGGAAAGCAACTTTCGGGGGGACAAAGACAACGCTTGATCATCGCGAGGGCGCTCTACCGGAACTCGGAGATCTATGTATTCGATGAGGCGACGAGCCAACTCGATTTTGAAACTGAACAGGATATTCTCGAAACGATATCGCTCCTCCGGCGCTCAGGCAAAACGATTGTCATCATCTCCCAAAAAGAACAGGCGTTAACAGGCTGTTCAAGGGTCTATTCGCTTGCACGCGGAACGATCCGGCTTCGCACCAAACTCAAAATAAGCCTGCGGAGAAAAGCGCATGCTTGAATGGCTTCCGGTTCTCATTCTGCTCATGGCGCTGTCGATCTATGCAGTGCATACACGTTTGCATCGCTTGAAGGGCAAAGTTGTGCTGACGCTGGAGCAGCGCACCCGGCTGCTCGAGCTTGCCGAACGATCTCTAGCCTCGGGCGATGTGCCTGTCGGGGCTTTGCTGATCTATCGGGGAGAAGTGATTGGCGAGGGATACAACACGGTCTTACTTAACAAGAGCGCGGGCGAACACGCTGAGGTCAATGCTCTTTCAAGCGCGATTGCCACTATGGGGATGGAGCAATTCGCTTCGCTCGACCGCCGGAAACTGGTTTTAGTCTCTTCGTTCGAGCCGTGCATGATGTGCGCAGGAGCATTCGTGAATTACAATATTCAGAATGTCTTTTTCATGAAGGAGAAGGACCTCTCGTACACGGGAAGGGAAGAGGGCCTGTTCGTCAGGTATCTGCTCCGGCGAAGACAAATAAAACATAATCGGGAACAAGATATCATCTTCGAGAAACACCCGCACTATCCGGGCAAAAGAAAGCAGCTTTGATCACCGCTTCAATCCGAGCGCGTCATCGTATATTGCGCTAAATTCCTTGAACGTCCGGTCCATTCCCCATTCCTCTGCAATCGCCCTGTTTCTCTTCCGCATTTCGTGAGCTTTCGCGGGATCTCGGATCAATCGCAATACTTTTTCTGCCAGCCCCCTGGCATCTCCGGGATCAGCGGTGATCGATTCGTCGCCGACGTCTGCGAGCAGTCCCACATTTGATCCTGCCACAAGCGTGCCCGAAGCAAATGCTTCCATAACGACAACTCCTTCTCCTTCATACCTCGAGGTAAGAAGCAAAAAATCCAGAGAGTGCAGGAGGGCCGGTATGGATTCATGATGAATTTGCCCCAGCCACTGAATCTTATGAAAAACTCCCAATGACTTCGCATACTCTTGCGCACGCCCATGGATAATATCGGGCCCGGCAATTGTCAGCGTGCAGTCGACAGACTTAAGCAGATGAGAAAATGTTGATATGAGTGTGTAGGGGTCTTTAACGCTGTTAATGCTTCCGATGAAACCAAGTTTCGGAGCCGCGGGGATCTTATTGGACTGAAATGCAAATCTGGATGTGTCGACTCCAAAAGGTATTACTGATATTGAAGCCGCGGAGAGGCGGTCTTTATCCATGATCTTACGCTGGTATCTCGTCAGTACCGTTACCCGGTTCGCCGCTCCGATCACCCACCGCACGAGAATTCGGTGTAATGGACTCCTCGTTCCGCCGTACGCGATGGACGGCAGATAGACAACGTCGCCCCCCATGACGCTGACAATTGCCGGAATCCCAAAAAGTTTTCCCGCCAGCACCGCCGTTGCTCCCTGCGGCATCGCCCAAAATCCGTGAATAAGAGTGAAGCGCGTGCGGACCGAATCGCGCCCGATTCTCCAGAGATGGTAGAGGCCTTTCAGAAAACTGCTGCCTTCAATCACTTTTGGGGGACAACTGACAGCGCAACCGATCGCGGCGAGCCGCGGATGGATCTTTGCTATGGAGAATGAGTAGATGCTTACTCTGTACGTTTCGCCAAGCCGGCAGAGAAGATCGAGCAAAACAGGGATATAGCCATCCTCGCCGAATCCCCCCGGAACAATCACAGCTATACACGGTTTGGTCTCCACTCAATGAATCCTTATTGTGGAACAGATCATTCTAGCGCCAATAGTTTCTTCGCCGTCTCTACCACAAACTCCGGCGTGTATCGGGTCAGACATCGCACATCGCCGAATCGGCACGTCGGCTGAAGGCACTCGCCGCATTCGAGATCCGACGAATTGAGACAGACCGAATCCTTGCCCAGCGGGCGCGACCATGCGCTTCTTGAAGAGCCAAAGAGTGCCACCGTCGGCGCCCCCGCCACCCAGGCCATGTGCATAAGTCCCGAGTCTTCCGAAACAACTAGGCGGGCCCGGCGGAGAACATTGAAGGCCTCGCTTGTCGTCGTCTTCCCGACCAGGTTTATCAATCCGTCACCAATTCCACGAGCTAGCGTTAGCGCCTTTTCCGCGATCGAGTCAACGCCGAGAATGAGGAACCGTGCGTCGCTGTGTACTCTGATTCGCCAGAGTCTGGCGAATTCAACATAGTTTTCGAGAGGCCACGATCTTGTTACAAAGCTCCCCGCAGGATTAAGCACGATAAAAGAGGCCGAGGGATCGCAGCCATGCTCTGTTAATTTGTCGACGCCGCAATGCTCGTCGTGAAGTTGAAGCGTGGGCACCATTGCATCGGCCGGCCGGAATCCCAGTCTCTCAATTGTTTGTCTCGTTCGCTCACCGGCGCTGATCAGAGAGAATCTGTCGAATTCCGAAAAGCTTTCGGGGCGTAGAATTCTACGCACCAACCGTGTCAAACGGTTTCTCTGAAGATCGAGAACAACATCGTACTTCTCCCGGCGCAGCTCGGGGATAAGCCTGAGCGCCGAAATGATTTGCCTTGAAGAATTTCGTCCGCCGCCGATCGCGTGCACGCGATGAAACATTTTCATGTTGCGGGGAAGATCCTGAAACTCTTCTCGGGTGAGGAAGTCAAACTGTGTTGAAGGAAGACTGCTCTGAAGCGCTTGCAGATAGGGAAGCGTTATAACGGTATCGCCAAGCGCTTGCAGACGGATCGCAAGGATTTTGTTTGGCGGGAGATCGCTCTGCCAGGGACGAACTATTTGCGGTTCATGTTCGCGACTTTCGTACCGGAGTGTATTTGCCCGTAAGCTCATCGAATGTCGTCACCGGCTTTATCAACTTTATTTCCGGGGATGAAACAGGATATTGGAACCCCCGTACATGAAAAATGCGATACTTTCGCTGTATCGCATTTCAAATCGCTCATCAAGTCCAAATGTCTGAGTCTGTTAACTCAATCTCGAATACTCGCTCGCATCCGGTACCTGGTAGATTCGCTGCATTATCCATTTGGTGCCGTTGTAGTAAAGGATCGCAACCGTCGTCACAGAATAAGAGTTGTAACTTCCGGTCGACGTTACGCGCATCTGGTTTGCAGCAACTCCTGCGGGCCGGTCGGTCACATACGTGACGCTGCCACTCATCAAACTTACCGTCGTTGTGGCGAGCGAGGGTGACGTGGATGCACCTGCATCTCCGATAGCAAACTTCACTCCGACATTTGCAATCTGGCGGGCCTGATCGTGATATGCCTGAGATTGAGAAGAATTGTTCACCGATAGATCGGCCGTGTTGAATGCCATGGCATACAACCCGATTACGGCGTAAATTCCGAGGCCGATCATTACCTTCGATGTTCCCACATTCACCTTATTAGTTTGGCTACCCTACAAACAAGAGCAATCTACAATCTCGAAACTCTTGTTCTCTTGACTGTTCACAAGATACAAAATCGGCTTCAGAAAGCAATGCAGTAGATCACGTATTTGAACAATTACGGTCATGACGGGAGGGACTCTAAGCACCCTGCCGTAAAGGGTTGAACAACCGCTATTTGAAGAAGATTCCAAAAAAAATGATGATTTTGAACGATTTTGCCCACTTTCCCAGATCGGCAAGCCTCAGGATGCATCTCCGACCTCAGTTCTGGCTACCGTTTCATCAACCTATAGATCAAGGGGAGGCCAAAGAACAGAATTAAGCTTGACACCGAAAATCCTCCGATCACCGCAATCGCCAGCGGCTGCTGCATCTGTGATCCGGCACCGATGCCCAGCGACAGAGGGAGAAGAGCAAATACGGCGGCCAGCGTCGTCATGAGAATCGGCCTTACTCGGCGAGACGTAGCCTGAACAAGTGCCTCGTCCAGATTCATCCCGCTTTTTTGGAATATCTTTACCTGATGCAAAACAAAGATCGCGTTCTCGGCGACGATGCCGATAATCATGATAATCCCGACAAAACTCGAAATGTTGAACGTTACGCCGGTAATCCACAGAGCTCCCAGCACGCCGAATAAAGAAATAACGTTGACGACAAAGATCGAGCACGGAACGGCGAATTCTCCGAACTCGAATAAGAGCACCACGAAGACGAGCATAAATGCAGCGATAGCAACAAGCAAGAGACCGCGGAAGGATTCCTGCTGGGTTTGGTACACGCCTCCGAATTCCATGCTCATCCCGGGGCCGAGATGGAAACTCTTCGAGAGCTTTGTTTTGATGTCGTCGATGGTGCTTCCAAGATCGCGCTGGGAGATACGCGCGGTGACCGCCACAAACTGGCTCAGGCGTTCACGGTCAAGTTCGGCCTGGCCTGTCGTCGTCTGGATCGTTGCGATTGTGGAGAGAGGAACGAATACTCCGGCAGCGTTCACAAAACGAACCTGGGCAAGCTTTTCAATGTCCGTCCGGTATTGATGCGGGAAACGGACCCTGATACCGATGAGCTTCTCTCCTTTCTGAATCGTCGTCCCGGCAGATCCCCTCATCATGGTCTCCAGTTGATCGCGGACATCCGCGGAGGTCAAGCCGGCCTTCGCTGCGCGGGCAGCATCGACGTTCACGATCAGCGACGGCCCTGAGATGACGATTCCATTAAAGGCATCGACCACCCCGGGAACCGTTTCGATCAGTTTCTTGATCTCCTCCGCTTTCTCGTGCAATTGCTCCGTGTTGTCTCCAAAGATCTTAATCTCTACCGGCGATGGGTTGTTCGTAAGATCGCCGATAACGTCCATCATCAGCTGGCCAAATTCGATGCGAAGGCTTGGCTCGGTCGACTCCACTTTCTCGCGGACCTCATCCATCACTTCTTCGATACGGCGCGACCGGTTCTTCTTCAGCTTGACGAGGTAATCACCGTTATTGACTTCGGTGAGGAAAAAGCCAAGCTGAGTGCCGGTCCGACGGGAGTATGACTCAACCTCCGGCTCCGCCATGATGATCTGCTCCACGTGCATGAGAATGCGATTCGTCTCGTCGAGGGAAGTGCCCGGCGGAGAATTGTAGTCGAGCACGAACGTCCCTTCGTCCATCTCGGGCATGAAATCGCTACCGATGTTTTGATACAAAACATATGTGGAGGCAACGATGAGGAACGTCGCCGGGATGACGAGCCAGCGATAGTGAAGAAGTCCGCGGAGTGCGTTTTCGTACCGGGTCAGGAACCGCGAGGGACGATTGTGATGTTCGACCTCTCTTTCGATCTCATTCTCGCGGATGAACAACATCGACAACAAAGGCGCAAGTGTGATTGATAAGAGGAATGAGATGAGCATCGCGAATACCATCGTCACTGAGAGCGATGTGAAGAACGCACCAGTGACTCCGCCGAGAAAGGCCAGCGGAATGTGGATGACGATGGTGCTCGCCGTCGAGCCGAAGATGGCCGGCATCAGTTCCTTCAGCGAAGCACCCGTGGTTTCGCCGAACGTTGTCTCTGCTCCGGTATGTTCGTTTCGTTTCGAAAAATGAGTGAAGATGTGTTCGATGACCACAATGGAATCGTCGATGATCAGGCCGACGGCCGCGGCAATTCCCCCCAGTGTCATGATGTTGATCGTCAATCCGACGGCGGAGAGGCAGGCAAAGGTGGCCGCGATAGTCGCCGGCACAACGAGCAGGATAACCAGGCTGATGCGCCAGCTCCGCAAAAAGAGGAAGATAACGACCATTGCCAGCACAACGCCCACGATAATGCTGTCCCGCGTACTCGCAATGGAGCTCATAATGAAGCTCCCCTGATCGTAAAAATTCTCGAAGCGGACCCCGGCGGGAAGGGTGAGCATCGCGACTTCGGCGGCGACATCCTTCCCGATCTGGACGGTGCTTCCTGTCGGCTGCTTGATGATGTTGATCAGCACGGCA
Organism: uncultured Chitinophagaceae bacterium; assembly: GCA_964384415.1. Taxonomy (GTDB): domain Bacteria; phylum Bacteroidota; class Ignavibacteria; order UBA10030; family UBA8401; genus JAGVPT01. The sequence goes on from CAYLMV010000060.1 coordinate 15,564, forward strand.
TGATGACCGCCCGCCGTGGTGCGGATGTACTTGTCTGCAACTGAAGGCTGAACGTCGGCGATATCGGAAACTCTGATCGGAACGCCGTTTTGGACTGCAACGGTAACCGCGCGAATATCGTCGATATTTTTCAAAAGGCCGGAAACGAGCGACAGGTAAAGCTGATAGTTGTTGTCAACCAATCCCGTGGATGAGATGAAGTTGGTCTTTTCGATCGCGTCGGAGACCTGCCGGATATCGAGCCGGTATGCGGAGAGTTTGTCGGGCGAGACTGTAATTTGAAATTCGCGCGTATCTCCCCCTGTGATCTCGACCCGTGCTACTCCCTTCACCTTCATGAGCGCCGGCCGGATCTGGTACAAGGCGATATCGCGGAGTTCCACCATGCTCAGTTTGTCCGAGGTGAGGCTGTATCCATGGATCGGAAAAACTGAGACGCTCATTTGTTCCGCCTGCACGGAGGCGTTCGGCGGGAGCAGATTCCGGATGTTTGCGATCCGGCCCTGAAGAAGTTGAAGGGTTTGAAGAACGTTCGATCCCCATTCGAGCCCGATCGATATTTCCGTCGATCCCCTTCCTGTGATTGAGCGGACAATTCTTACGCCGGGGATCGAACTGGCAACTTCCTCGAGAGGCTTGGTGACTTCCACCATCATGCGTTCGGCGGGCTCTTCACCGTTGTCCGCAAGAATGACGATACGCGGAAACGTAATGTCGGGGAAAAGAGAGATCGGCATGTTGAGCATCAACGCGATGCCCGAAACAACGCAGATGGTGACGGAAAACAGGATTGCCTTTGCGTGACGCCGAACGTAGCTGAAGAGATCCATCGTCAATCCTGCCGGGCGAGTGTCACGCGCGTTGAGTCTGCGAGAGAATAGTTGCCTTCCGTGATGACGGGCATTCCTGCCGAAAGCCCTGGTCCTTCAATTTCTGCCGTTGAATCACCGATCGAGCGGACGGAGACGGGAAGCGTAATGGAAAGCGAGTCGGGCGTCAAAGTGACAATCGAGAATGAGTTGTTTTCATCGTCACGAAGCAGGGCCGGGGTAGGCACAAAAAATGAATGATGACGAATTCCAGTGACAAGAGATGCTGTTCCGACGATGTCGGTCCGAAGAGGCGAAGACCCGGCAGTTCTTCCCGGAAGCAGCCGAAGCCGCGTTTTCACAGTCTGGCTCTGAACATCTGTCTGCGGGTTAATGGCATCCACGATCGCAGGATATTCCTTGCCGGGAAAAGATTGGAACCGTATCGTCGCTGGTTGTCCGGCTTTGACGGAGACGAGGTCGTGCAACGGCACGTCTGCCACAAAGACAATTGAGGAGAGGTCGATGATCGTCATCAGTTCGCCGTTCTCGGCAATGAGTTCTCCTTCGCTGACAGCCCGGGAAGAAATCACCCCGTCGAATTTTGAATACACGCTGACGTTGTTTTGTGTGGATCGGGCGAGTCGAAGCTGCCGGTCTGCCTCTTCTTTTGCTTCCGGCGTTGCTGCGGAGTTCGCCATTGCTTCCGCGCCCACGATCGCCGCATTCGACTCTTTGGATTGCAGAACCGCAACGATCTCTCCCCTCTTTACTTCGCTTCCCTCATACACCTTCAACGATACGATCTTGCCGGCAATGGGGGAGTACAGTTTTTCCTTCCGGAGCACATCGGTTTTGCCCGATGCGGAGACGATGATGGCGGCATCGTGTTCTTTCACGGCGTCTATCTTCACCGTCACCAGGGCTTTGGGAGCGGGCTTTTCTTCATCGTCGCCGCTCCCCTTGGACCGGCAGCCGCCGATCTGCAATAAGCTCATGATGAGCAGACATGCAAGGCATAGGTTCATTATGTACTTGCGTTTCTTCTTCATAGGCATCCATACCGTTCAGATTTTAACAATTCCATTGCTCTCTCTTCAAAATGAATCAGCTTTTGCAGCAAACATACTACAACATGTCGCGCCTGGCGGCGCTTGTCAAGCTAAGACAGTTGGCGAGCACCGATCGGTGCGAAATGTCAATAGCTGCTATTCTTATTACAATTGCCCAGCTCCGTCAGGAGCGAAATAGACCTGTCTAATTAGATAGTTACAGAAGCAGATTATCTTCCAGTTCGCGAGCACCGCTAGGTGCGAAATGTCAATAGCTGCCATCCTTATTACAATTGCCGAGCTCCGTCAGGA
>CAYLMV010000060.1:17836-23928 GCA_964384415.1 uncultured Chitinophagaceae bacterium
CCTGCGCAAAGATAAAATCAGCGGGTAAGAATCTGCTCCAGTTTTGCTGAAAGATTCTGGATATCCGCCTCCGTCTGAAGTTCCATGAGTTTTGAATCGGTCAGGAGCTGTTGAGCGGAGAGGACTTCCAGCGAGAGGGTGCCGCCTGCAAGATATTTCGATTTTGTCAGGAAGAAATTTTCTTCGGCCGCTTTAATATTTTGGCGCACCATGTCGAGCCGTTTCCGCGATTCGATAAGGCTCAAGCGGATCTTTTTTGATTCTGTTGTGATCGACCGGCGGAGCAGACCGGATTGGAGCTCAAGAATCCTGACGGCGCTCTCCCGTTGCTGGACGCGAAGATCGGTCGCTCCCCAATTGAAGAAGGGGATTTCAACGACGAGTCCGACCGAATAACCCACAATGCCTGCCCGCTGGTCATACGGAAGGCGCAGGTTGTCGCCCGAGGTCAGCAACCCGGCGTCTCCAACCAGCGAAACCGTCGGCGAAAGTTCATGACGCGTCAGGTCGATGTCCAGCTGATTTCTCTGGATCGAGAGAGCCGCCATTGTGAGCTCGACGCTTTCAACGGAATCCGGTGATCCGGCCGTAAGCGAATCACTCCACGACATGTCCTCCAAACTCCCGGTCACCGAAAAGGAGGTGTCGATAACTCCGCCGACCAATTCGGACAGCGAATACTTAGCCGCAGCGTATTCTTCCTGCGATTTGCGAAGTGAAATTTCTGCTCCTGAAAGTTGAATCTCCGTTTTTAGAATATCGGTCGTGGAGGCGTTGCCGGCGCTGGAAAGCTGCCGCACCCGCTCCAGGTAATCCCCAAGCTGATGAACACTCTCAGACTCAAGCCGGCCCTCCCGGTCCGCACGAAGCGCTTCATAAAATGCCTGCCGGACCGCATATATAAGATCTCTTTCGGCCGCCCTTGACTCCTTGTTTCGAAGGTCGATATCGACATCGATCTGGTTTGCGCGAAGATTTCTTATCCCCCCGTCATACAGGGGCTGCTTGCCGACAATCTGCCCCGCATATTGTCCGCCGTTCGTGACCAGCGGATCATAGCCAAAATGGCCGGAAGAGGGGGCGTAGAGAGCTGAAGCCTCGAATTGAAACTGCGGTAGCCTGGTCGTCTTTAGCTCATCCCGTGAAAGGAGCGCAGCGTGAGATGCATTTTCGCTGACCCGCATCTGCAGATTGTGCTGTCTGGCCAGGGCAAGGCACTGTTCAAGCGTCAGCGTCGTTTGAGCCCTGACGCAAGAGATGCAGGCCGCCAACAAGAGACATGTGAGAGCAATCCTCTTCACTGATATTTACCGCTGATATTTTAGTACGACAAATGTATTTGCCAGGATTGGAGGGCGTGCGCGGGTGCCCGCCGTTGCGGCTGTCGGCATGGGGCCGAAGCTTGCCGTTGCAGTAAAAACGGAATGGGTTTCCGGATCCACGGCAACCGTCCGGGCGCCGCGCTGGGTTACGGCATTTTCCACCACAACAAACGACTCAGGAGAGTCTTCATGGACAACCGTCATCGTTCCTTCGCCGTTCGAGCTGAAAGCTGTCTGTGTGCCGGGATCGAAAGCACATCCGTCAACGCCGCTGCCGATCGGAATCTTCGTGATCACCTTTCCCGCCTCTGCATCCGACACGATCATAAGTTTGTTCCGGCAGACTGAAAATAACCGCCGATGCTGTGCGTCGATGGCGAGACCCGACGGCTCCTCGCCCGGAGCGATGGACCATCGTTTGATCACTTTCCCGGCACGCGAATCTATCGCGACGAGTTCGCTTTTGTCTTCGATGTTAACATAGACATGCCCCTCCCCATCGGCGACGCCGAATTCGGGTCCGCCTCCGAGAGGAATGGAGTCGATCACCGCTCCCGATGCTGGATCAATCACGGTCGCGCATTCACCGTCTCCGCACATGGCGAAAACATGTTTCGAGGCCGGGTCATATAAAATGGCGTCTGGTTTCTGGGCGGTGGGTATTTCTTTGATGACCGCGAGCGTTTTCAGATCGAACATGCTCACGGTGGAGGGGCGCCCGTTGCTGGCAAAACCGTGGCCAAATTCCTCCGCTATGGCAACGCCGTGAAGTCCATTGCCGTTGAGAACCTCGCCGACGACTGTGAGCGAATCGGCATCCAGGACAACAACTTTGTCGGTGTGCGTTACATACAATCTTCTCGCCTTGCTGTCGACCGTAAGGTAATCCCACCCGCCCTGGCCGCCGACAACAGTTTTCTTCACAAGGTGAAGACCGGATGGAGCCTGCCCGAAACTGAGCATCGAAAAAAGAAAAAGCGTCGCCGAAACAGCGCGAAGTGTTCTCATACAATGACCTCGTTGTGTGGATGGACTGCTGGTTTTAGAAACTGTCCGAAAGTTAGACATTGAAAATGAAATGAGGATGAAAATCGCAAAGGGCTCCTTCACCGGAGGGTTAATGATGCGGGAGTTCGATCGTAAAAAGAGAGCCGTGCCCGGGCTCAGTCTTCACTTTTATCGCCCCTCCATGCATCGACACAATCCGCTCCGCTATCGCAAGACCCAGGCCGCTGCCCGGAATATCGGCCCTGGCAGATTCAGCCCGGTAGAATCGTTTGAAGATGTTTGGAACATCCGCATCGGCAATTCCGCAGCCGTGATCTTCGACGATCAGGCGGATCTTTTTGTTGGGAATATTTTTCGAAAAGAGGCGAACAGCAATACCGCTCCCTGGGGGGGAGTATTTGATCGCATTGTCAAGGAGGTTCGTTACGGCGCTTTTCAGTATTTCCCCGTCGGCCTCGATTTCGAGCGCCTCCTCAATCGTCGTCTCTATTGAAATGTTCTTTATCGCCGCCAGGCTGCGCACTCGCTGAACACACTCCACCATCAATTCATCAAGCCGGGTGGGCCGGAGATTGACAACTTCCTGCGATGATTCGAGGCGGGTAAGCAATAGCATCTTCTCCGCCATCGCTGCCAGCCGATTGACTTCGGAGATCGATGCACGAATGCTCTCGAGGATTGTCGGATCGTCCGTCCGTTTCTCGGCGAACTGCAATTCATTGCTGATGACCGTCAGCGGGGTCCGTATTTCGTGCGAAGCATCGGCAATGAATTTCTTTTGGCTTCTGAACGCAGCGTCGAGACGTTCCATCATCTCGTTGAGCGTCTCGCCAAGCAGCCGGACTTCGTCGTGTGCCGGAGGCAGTTCCAGGCGTGTCTCCAGATTCCGGGCTGAGATCTTCTTGGAGGTCTCAACCATGCTCCGCATCGGCCTGAATGCAATCCGAGTGATGAGGCGGGCGGAAAGCGCCGTGATAAGAAGCGCCAGCGGAATCGTTACAAAAAAAAGAAGGCGCAGCGCGCCGAGGTTTGTCTCGACCTGCGTCATGGGAGCGGCCAATTGGAGTGCGCAGATCAGCTGGCCTTCATGGCTGATGGGAGTCCAGAAAACCCTGTAGTTTTCATCCCGAAGTCTTAGAGAACTCTTCGTGAGCGATCCTCCGAGAGCAATTTTGAGCGGCTGCAATGTCGATTGCAGAAGGAGGCTGTCGTTCAGAAGCAGTTGCTCCTCTTTATCAAAGAGCCTCATCCGGATATCTTCCATTCCGGCAGGCTTCTCGGAGAGAAATATCTCCATCACGTGCGCCGGATCTTTGCCTCCTTCTTCCTCGAATTCCGCCTGCACTTTTTCGGCTTGAACCTCGAGCCTGTCATCCAATTTCGCAATTTCCTCGTTGCTGACGGCTTCATAGATGACCATCGCGAAACCCGCAAGAAGTATCCCGAACACAAGGGTCGAAAGAAACGAAATTTTCGCTTTGATCGTCATCGGCGCGAAATTAACCTATGATCTTCTGTCGGAAAAAATGTATCCCGAACCTCGAACGGTATGGATAAGCTGATGTGAAAACCCCTTGTCGATTTTTTGCCGCAGGAATTTTACGAACGATTCTATGACGTTGCTTCGCGGGTCAAAATTCATGTCCCAGACATGCTCCGAAATCTCTTCCCGCGTGAGGATTTTTTCCGGGTTCATCATAAAGTACTCAAGCATCGCAAATTCTTTTGTCGTCAGGGCAATCTCTTTTCCGTCGCGAAAGGCTTTGTGCGTGTTCAGATCCAGCCGCACGCCGAACCTTTCGACGACCGGAACGCGGATATCGGTTTTCCGGCGCGTCAGCGCCCGTATGCGCGCCAGGAGTTCGCCAAAGTGAAACGGCTTGGGAAGATAATCATCCGCGCCGCTGTCAAAACCCTTGATCTTGTCTTCGACATCATCGAGCGCGGTGAGCATGATGATCGGAGTCAGCACTTTGTCCCTGCGAAGATTGAGGCAGGTCGTCCATCCGTCCTGTTTCGGCAGCATCAGGTCGAGGATGATGACATCATTCTCATTCACCCGGGCCAGTTCTTCTCCTGCAATGCCGTCGCGGGCTTCATCCACCATGAATCCCTCGGCCCGCAAGCTCTTGGCAAGGGACACGGCAAGTTTCGTGTCGTCTTCTATCAGTAGGATTCTCATATGAGCGAAATGGCTAGGATCAAGATACACCCCTCATATGAAAAGAGGATGAAAAGAAACGACGACGGTCCAATGTGCCCCCGCGAAACCAGCTATTTCTTGCCAGCGGGCGGTGTTTCATCGTCCTTGCCGTTGACGGGCGAAATGCTGCGCTGAATCTTGTCCACTGTTTCTTCAATTTTCGCGACAAGACGTAACACTCTTGTGATAAATCCTTTCGGTCTAAGGCTTAAGGTCGTTTGGATCTCTTCCATTTCTCTTCCGAGTTCCACGTGCAGCGAGGGTGACTTGGCTATCGAGAGAACCTGCGAAGGATAGACGCTGCGATGTCCCGTCATAAGAAAACTGACGATGCATGAAATAGCAGCGTATGGCGCTATGGCCGGACCGAAAAGTTCGATGGCCATGATGCTTGCGGCGATCGGTGTGTTCGCGGCTCCGGCAAGCACACTGACGAGGCCTATCGCCGCAAAGGTCCCCACATTCAAGTTCAACAGATGAGCAAAAGCGACGCCGGCCGTCGATCCGACGAAAAAGATCGGCGTGACTATTCCTCCGCTCCCACCGAACCCAAGCGTAATACCGGTAAATAATGGCTTCGCCAGGAACGCATACCAGTCTATTTCATTTCCACGAAGGCTTGATTCTATCGTATCGAGACCGAGGCCGAGGTAACGGTTCGAAAGAAAATACGTCAAGCCGACCAGAAGGACGCCGCCGATGATACCTTTCAAAGGCGACCAAAGCGCGATGCGGTTGGAAAGTTTGTCGCTCCACCTGAGCACTTCGATCAGATAGATGGAGCAGAGTCCAAAGAATAGCCCCCCAAGAAGAATTCTTAATAGAAATCCTTCCGAGAACACAGGCACCACGCCCACCGACTCGCTGAAGTAGGTGATGCCGAATGACGATGAGATATGATAGGCAATAATTCCGGCGATGAACGAAGGGAGCAACACATCGTACATGATCGCTCCAACAAAGAGAACTTCGACCCCGAATATTGACCCCGCAATCGGTGTTCCGAATACCGAGGCAAAGCCGGCGCTGATGCCGCATATTACCATCTTCTTCCGGTCGCGATCATCGAATCTCAGAAGATCACTCAGCAAAGACGTCAGGCCCGCTCCTATTTGCGCGCATGGACCTTCTTTGCCGGCGGAGCCGCCGGCGGTGAGCGTAATGATTGTCGCGACGAGCTTAATCGGTACGACCAGGGCCGGAATTTTTCCGGCCCGCTTGTGGATTGCTTCTATGACTTTCTCTGTTCCGTGCCCCTCCGCGTCGGGGGCGAGATATTTAATCATGAGCGAACTAAGGAAGAGCGAAACAGGAAGAAACCAGAAGAAATGAGGATGCTGGAGGCTCTGGCCTGTGCTCCATAGCAATACCTTCAAAAAAAAGGATACTGCCCCGCCGACGATCACTCCTGCAATCGTTGCAAGGAAAACCCACTTGATGATGCTGATAAAGAGAACGGTTGATTCCGTTACCGATTTTTTCAACTAACCTCCTTCTTATGATGCAACGGTGTCGAACAATTCCAGCAGTCTATCGACACAATTGCTCATGCTGAATCG
>CAYLMV010000061.1:0-3689 GCA_964384415.1 uncultured Chitinophagaceae bacterium
CCAAGGGTCAAAAACCATAGACACGAACCTGCAAAAACTCCCGTAACAAGGATGTACGCTGAGAGGAAAACCAGCTTATGTCCGAGGCCAAAAGCAGCGAACACGGCAACAAATGCAAAGATGGTGACCGGGTTGGTAAGTGCGAGCAAAAAGGCCGTGCTGTACGATCTCAAGACTCCTTTACTGTCTTGGGGGACGATTGGAGCCTTGGGCTTAGCGAGATAGGTCTTTATTCCGAGAAACAATAGTAATCCTCCTCCAACCAGACGAAACCAGAAGTGCTCGCTGGCAATCACGTCGGATATATACGTGAGTCCGAAAGCGGCAATGCTCGCCAACATGGAATCCGCAGTCGCAGCTCCAATGCCGATGATCAGACCGCGCGAGTGGCCCTGAGCCAGGGTCTTCCGGATACACATGACTCCGATCGGCCCAATGGGCACCGCCATCGCGAACCCGATGATAAGTCCTTTCAGAAAAAAGATTGCTTCCATGATCAAATATTCCGATTAACGTGTTTCGTACTGCACAAAGGTGGGGCCGGTTTCGCTGAATATTTTCATCAACATCAATCTCATGGCGAGGGGCGAGCGGTCAGGAGCGCGGTTCAGTTAGAGCCGGGCGTGACCGTTGCCCACATCATCATCACAAGCATCAACCACTCTCGCCAATGAACGCAGTCTCGGGGGAGAACCGCATTGTGGAGCCATGAAGTTTCAGCTAAAGATTTTGTTTAGTTTTAAATCAGAAATCATTGCGACGGCAGAAACATAGTAGAAAATCACAAACCAGCCGATGTAGGGCTGGGCAAACAAATGGCCGAGGTAAGCTATGGTTGTGACCAGTGCCGAGGCTAATACGGTCGGGATACCCGTAAATCCTTTTTGCTTGTATGCCGTGAAATACGCCAGGCGCACGGCCGCTGCGCCAATATTTAAGAAGCCTGCCATGTACATGATGACGCCGTCTATCCCGACAAACCAACCGAATACAACGGAGGCTGTCACCGACATGAAGTCCGAGAAACTGTCCAAATAAACTCCAAGGGGTCCTCCACCGAAGGTTCGTGCCAATTTTCCGTCTGCATAGTCAAAGGCGAATTGTGCCAGTATAAGTGCATAGGCAACTGCAAAAACGCCTTTGAATGAAAAATACGCCGACGAAGAGGCACACAGAAGGCCAAGAAGAGTAGACAGGTCCGGCCAGCGAAGCATCCGAAGTTGTTTGAAAATCATGATTCTCTTGTGAGTGACTTCCTTCCCCGCAGATCGTTCAAGAACAGCAGCGTTCTCGTTGATCTGCGGCTTCATCCTACGTTCAATCTTTTTCATGCCGCTCGTGCTTGTGGTGTCTAGTGTTTTCGCTCGCGTTCGTGGTTGCCGCCGTTTCCTCTACCATTACCATTATTTCCTTTGTCGTTGCCATGGCTCTGCTGCTTTACCCAGTTTTTGTGTTCGGGATGGCCCTTGTTCACAAAATATCTTGAATCATGGCTGTCGCGGATCACTTCTTGATCGTGACGGCCCTTGTATGAGGAATATTTCTCACGGTAGATGTTGTCGTGCATGTACGGATTCCGCTCATTGACCACTACTTTGTAGGAATGATACATATCGTAATCACGATAGCGGCGAGGCAGTGAGGATCTGCCTACCCAACGGCCCCCTTCGTTATAGTAGTAGAGATGCTGGGGAACGTTGTAATACACACCGATATCGGGCATATAATAATAGTCGACGTGGTCGTATCCGGTCGGACCCCACGCTGGCTGACTCTCCACATTAAAGCCGAGGCTGATGCCCAGTTGTGCATAGACACTGCTCGACAAGAGCAGAGCTACGGCGAGTAATAGTATGCGACGCATGATATATCTCCTTTGGTTATACAGATGAATGGAATGAACCCTATCCTCAACGAGTCGAGTCGTCGACTTGCGTATCGGGATCTGGCCATTTTTGATTCGTGATGTGTGCATGATGATGACATTTGTTAACTGTGGTGCGATAACTTTAATCGAGTCGTATGCTCACCTTGAGCGGGAACACGGATGAGACTTTGATCCGGCTCTCTGATTGCTCATGTTGATCGACGACCCAGGTTGCAACAAAATACCCTACTGCTGCGCCGGCAAAATCATCGGATGTCCAGTGGTGATCTTGATACACCCGGGCGACAAATGTCACCGCGGCTGGAACGTAGGCTAATCCTTTTAGCCAGACCGGGTCGACGTTTCTTGAAAAGACGGTGGAGAGGGCAAACGCAACGACATTGTGACCGCCGGGAAACGACTGATGAGCCGTATTCACGAGGATCCCCTTGAATGGAGTAAATTTCTTTGCGCCTTCCTCGTCATACGGCCGTGCCCTGCCAATGATCGTCTTAATGACAAAATTTGCCCCGCCGCCGTAGAGTGTACTCTGTGCGATCTCGTAGGCAACTTTCCAGGTTCCATGAGAATCTGTGATCCATGATGTTAAAGCAAAACCGGTGAAGAGGAAGACCGGCGTATAGACATCCCCGTACATTCTCCCCCCTTCAATGACGGCAGACTTGACATATCGGTGATCTCTGTGAACGGCATCGCGAATCGGCTGATCGGCTTCTTCCATCAATACAAATGATGCTGCCCCAACCGCGCCGAGTCTTATCCAATCGCCTCCGTCCCATCTTCCCGGTTGCTTGATAAAACTCCAGGTCTCATGCGTAAATTCAGAGAAGTTGTACTTATGATAATTGGTGGAATCCTGCGCCACGGCATCTTGCGCGAAGAGAAAAGATCCGCACGCGGCGATAAGGAGGAGAGGTAAGAAAAATCTATTCTGCATCACGATCCCTTTCTGATATGATCTTATTAGTCGAGCCGAATGCTGACCGTGAGTGGATAGATGGAAGAGACGTGAATCCGGCTCTGCTCCACTTCATGATGGTCGACAACCCAGGTCGCAACGAAGTAACCGAGTCCGGCTCCTGCAAAATCGTCGGACGTCCAGTGCTTATCCTGATATACTCGCGATACGAATGTGAAGGCGACCGGTACATAGGCCAATGTTTTTAGCCAATCCGAATCGGTGTTCCGCGCGAGAACTGTAGACAAAACCATTCCGGCCGTGGTATGTCCGCCTGGAAACGACTGATAATCCGTTTTCAATGCGATTTTCCCGAATGGATAAAAGGTCTTGTTGCCGTTGTTCGTGTAAGGCCTTGCCCTGCCAATTGCAACTTTCATGATATAGGTGATTGCCCCGGCATACAGTGAAGCCTGTCCTACTTCGTAGGCAATTTTTCTCGTTTTCATGTCGCCTGTTATGATCGAGTGGAGTGCGAACCCGCTAAAGAGAATAATTGGCGTATAGAGCTCTCCCCAAATCCTGCCGCCTACGATGGGGGCGCTCATGTCGTACCGATGATCCCTCAGAACCGCGTCACGAATTGGCTGATCGGCAGTTGCCGCGATCAAGAGCGATCCCCCAGTGATAACGCCGATTTTGAGCAATTCACCGCCATCCCAATGACCCGGTTGTTTGATGAAACTCCAGGTCTCACGTCCGAACTGGACGAAATTGTATTTGATCGCACTCACAGAATCGGGAACGTCAGGTTTTTGAGCGAGGAGCGGAGAGATGCACACGATCGTGATGAAAAGTGGATAGAGTATTCTTTGCTTCATTGCAATCCCTTTCAGAGACGAA
>CAYLMV010000061.1:3789-23212 GCA_964384415.1 uncultured Chitinophagaceae bacterium
TCGTCATTGAGCGTGAATGGATGAAAGCTCGTTATCCCCTCGTCCATGTACGGTCTTGATCTGCCAAACGCACTCTTCAATAGATATGTAATCGCTCCCGTGTAGAGCGAGGCCTGGCCAAGCTCATAGGCCACCTTTCTTGTGGAATTATCTTTTGCGATTACAGAATGGGCGGCAAATCCCACAAAGAGGACGACGGGCGAGTAGAGTTCTCCCCATACTCTCCCTGCTTCAATCGGCACACTGTGCAGGTAGCTTCTGTTCTCAAGAGCCAGGTCGCGGGCCGGTTGGTCGGCGACTTCGATGAGCAAAGCCGAACCAATCCCCACCACGCCAAGGTTGAGCCAATCCTTCCCGCTCCACTTAGCCGGAAGCTTTATGAAGTCTACGGTCTCATTCCTGAACTGCGGGAAGTCGTATTTGTTCTGTGCGAGAAGCGACGATCCGCAGAGAATGATGATGAGAAGTACGAAAAAGATGCTTTGAAGCACGGTAATCACTTATATGGTCTTGATGAATCCCAACTCCTGAAAGGGCGTGCATGAAAGGGGCGGCCCTATAATTCAAAGAATCGCTGGATGTCTGAAGGACATCGTAATGTCACTCGCTCGCGAATTTTGGTATGATATACTGGAGAAAAATCTTCTGCTCGGTTCGCACATCGGTCGTTGAGGGAAATCCGGTCGCAAACCTGTCGCTGTAGTAAATCAAATGTTCAACGCCGATGCTCAGATTGTTGAAGAGACTGAAGACGACTCTGGGCCTCACGACGCCGATGTAGTTGTCCCCTGCAGTGCCGACATAGGTGTGAATCCAGTAGAAATTGCTTCTGATCGCAAGGTTGACCCATCCGCCGATATCAAAACCTCCCTCGATCTTCGACTCCGCTCCGCCTCCATAATTGTAGTCCCTGAACTGTGCAGAGTCCGGTCCCAGCCGTGTGCTGTTAGCGCCAAGAGGCACAAGAGCGAGATGGAAGACAAGATGGAAAGCGGAGGTTTGGCTTAGTGCAAACCTGGAAACCAAACCGGGGCCGAAACCTATGGCAGCAAGTTCGAACGTATTGTTATCCCAGAAATCATAATGTTGAAATCCGCCGATGAGCATTTCGGTGGAACTTGAGTGGACATTCCCCCCAAACCAAAATGCGCTGGCAACGATATTGTCGATGATTTTCCTTCCCAATCCGTTGGTAAGATCAGCACGGAGTGTGAAATAATCATAGGCTTTTCGCGAGGTATGTTCGTACGGATTCCCATAGTCAAGCTGAAGGGTCAACATCTCGTCAAAGGTTCCCGTCCCAGGCTTCCTGCCCGTGTTGACCAAATGCCCTCCAACGCCGAACGTCATGTCCAAAGGTTCCTTCTGATAGATTTCGTTTGACGTCACTCTCGTGAATCTTCCCCGAAGAAGACGGCTGAAGGCTCTCTGAGGATTGATGATGGCGGCGAACAGTTCCCGGAAAAACCTCTCAGAGCCGGTAGTTCGGTCGTCGAGAAAATCCGAACTAAGCCTGTAGGAAATCTCCCCGATGAGTATTCCTGTCGTCGTCGTGTTGATCAGATCGTTGTACGATGGCAAAGTGTTTTCGCCGAAATATTCGTACATAAGACTCCCGCCGAAGGCAAACGGCATCGATTCGTAGAGAGAATAGCCGTTGGACCGGGCGGCGTTAAAGTAAGCTGACCCGGAATAGGGATGTGCGAAGAAATTCATCCCGAACCTGTCGCTATCCCATTCCCAACCCGTTTTTATGTTATGCTCCCAGGTATTCGGTCCGATCCGTGCGTAATCCGCATCGAGAACATATCTGTCAAATCCGACCGTAAGGACGTTATTCAGCAACACTCTCGAGGCACACAGCCACACGGGAGACTTCGTGTTGAAGTCCGGGTCGTCCGATCGCAAATCGCCGGACGCATTGTACACGGTATCGTTTGATAGAAGAAATGCGGTAGCAATGGGAGCATCTGAAAAATGACTAAGCTCCCGGTTGACGGGATATCGGAAGGTTCCAGAGATCAGATCGGACGAAATGTTCGCGCCGTTGTCTTGCGCCAGCAATAAGATCGGGACGAGAAGCGAGATGATCAGCATGCAATTGAATTTCATTTTATTCCTCCATAATCGTGCGATGATTGATCCGACCGGCATTCTTCTGATATGCTCGGGGTTCCAACGGCACATGACCCTGAGTTGCCGCTCACTTGTCGAGGCGCCATTGCCCTGACGAAGGACAAAAGAGTGATTACGCCTCGTCATCGTTTCTAACCATTATCTTTAAACAGATCCGCCATGGTCTTCCCGATTGAATCCATATCATGACTGAAGTCTGCCTTGAACACTTCCCATTTTGTCGATCCGTCATCTTTATATTCTTCTAATTTCAGCTTAAGACTTCGATTCTGCTCTTCTAACTCTGCAATCCCTTTTTTATATTTGGCTTCGGTCTTGACGCCGGCTTTCTTAATCTTTACTTTGAAGGCATCAATCCTCTCCCCGTTGGCCCTGATTTGATCTTCAGATTCTGCTTTGAATTTCTGCCAGTCCGCATTCAAATCAGCCTTTGCATCTTTCACATCTTGTTTGGCAGCGGCGACATTTTCCTTGTTGGCGGCGGCTTGCTGTTCCGAAGTTCTCTCGCACCCCGACATGATCATTCCTGCCATCACCCCAAAGAGAGCTATGATCAAAATATTGTGTTTCATAATTTACCTTCCTGATTGGATAAAGAGTTGATTGGTATAGATTGTTAGAATCGCGTTTGTCAGCATTCTCGACGCCTTTTGTTCGATATTCATTGCCCCTTTTTCATCCCTTTTTGTCTTGGGCTGCGAAGGCGGCACTCTCGGATTTCTGTTCGGCGGTGCAATATTCTGAGGCTGCTTCGCTCTTCCGCCGTTGTTGGACGGATTTGTCTGTCGCGGCGTCGGCTGAGTTTTGATCGGCGGTTTAACCCTCCGCGGCTGCTGTGGAGTTGCCTTAGCGCTGGAAGGATTAGCATTTTGCGGCCGCTGCTGCTGAACTCTTTGCGTTGGGGCGATCTCGGGAACTCGCTTCGCAGGCTGTTTCCTGTCGGCTGAGTTGATGTTCCGCGGCTGCAACGGCTGGGGATTGCGCTGAGGAGCGGCAGTCTGCGGCTCCTGCTGCCGATTTGGTACCGCTCTGGCAGAAGTTGATTTCACGTCTGCCAACTTTTCTACTTTCGAAGGGGCAGGATGTGTACCACTGCCGCCATCTTTTTGCACTTGCGGCCTGTAGACCTGCAGTTCCCCGTTGTTGATATGCTGCCCCGGCTGAGCCGCTTCCCGGACGGCTACCGGTTTCAACGTCGTGTGTGTCGCCTTTTGCACGTCATCCCTGTTGGGACCGGCAACGTATGTGACGTGCCGATTATCATCTCTTTGTGAATTCACGATCACCGTTGAATTGTTGATCATCGCTGCATTGCGTCCCCGGTCGATGTAGCGGCGGCCAATATCGTCCCTCCCGATATCCCCATCCCTCACAAAAATCCAGCGTTCGTTTCGTTCATGATATCCCGCGCCGAAAGAGACACTGACGCTGATGCCGGGCCTTAACGGAGCCCAGCCGTAATAACCTGGCGAGCTTCTCCACGATACCCATGCCGGACCCCATTCATTGTCGGGAACCCAGAACCAACCGTAGGAATCGTCGAAATCCCAGCGGCCATAATGGAATGCCGCCCATCCCCACGGATAATCGGAATCCCACATCCAGCCGTCATCGGTGAGCACCCAATGGCCGCCTGTTTCATAGGGACTGAAAC
Source organism: uncultured Chitinophagaceae bacterium (assembly GCA_964384415.1). GTDB lineage: Bacteria > Bacteroidota > Ignavibacteria > UBA10030 > UBA8401 > JAGVPT01. The sequence continues at coordinate 7,580 of CAYLMV010000061.1, forward strand.
CGGGAATTCCGGTCGGCATCCAAACGTATCCGTACGATGGATTTTCTGTCCACGTACCGTAGGGACTCAAGTCATCATAGAACAGTTGATAGCTTGAAGAACCGGGTTGGGCATCTGCCCGTTGCGGCATCGCCATTGCGCCCGTTATCAAAGCGAGCACGACAAGATATCCATAGGGTTTCATAGTTCTGTCCTTCGTGAGATGATGAAGCACGGAAATATAAGTTCGGCATGCTGAGTTGAAGTCAGCACGCCGATGTTACTTCTTCGTTATGCCGCTTTTGATCTGCGCGCGAATCCTATCAATCCGACGACCGTCACGGCGACGCCGCCGAGTAAGAACCACATCGATTTATCGGTGGCAGAGCCGGTAAAAAAACGGGAAATGTCGGAACTGGTTGAATCATACGCGTTGATGCCAAGCATGATGAGAACGATGCCGGCGGCAAGTACAGCGAGCGAGATTGCTTTGTTCATTGACGTGCCTCCAATATGAGCTGCATGAATCAGTGAAACAGATCAACTCACAACCTTTCGTCCGCTGATGACGCGTACTAATACAAGGACGATGGCGATGACGAGAAGAATATGAATCAGTCCGCCCATCGTGAAAGACGAGACAAAACCGAGGAGCCACAATACAAGGAGAATGACAGCGATAGTGTATAACATAACATGCTTCCTTTCTTTCGTTTGGTTGATGTGATTTAGTGTTCGTGAATTTGTGGGATCTCTTCTGTCGATCCCAGAAAATGCTTTCGTACTTTGGCAGCAATCTGCCGATCGGTCATCTTGTCGACGGTTTCTATGCCATCGACCCGATCACCGAGGGCATTAGCCTCAAGACGGGTTTTGAATTCGACCTTCGCTTCACCGGGACCGAGCAATAGAATGGATTCCGCGTCATGAAGAAGCGCAATGATAGATGCGTAGAACTCATTGAGATGGTTGGTAAACCGATGCTCCAGTTGATCCTCTGGTTTTCCGCCTGCATAACGAACATGTTTTTCCACTCCGGACACAATTGAATGTATCTCGTCCGATTCGCCGTTGACGTTGACAACGACCGCTTTTCTGTGGTCTATCCACACTCCCATTTTTTTCTTCATCGATTTCTCTCGCCTCTTTTTTTCTGAATGTGATCTGTCCGGATGTTCCGCCTTATTGACATAAAAACGGAAATTGAGTGTGACCGCTCAAATCTTACAATGGCACGTTGAGTACCCTTATTGCTCTTTCTCTCAGGTGCGGCGCAACGACCAATTGAACCCCTCCTGAATTTTGGAGAGGCGGAAGCATGCAGCCTCCATCGTCTTTGTAGATGTTGGCAGGAATGCCGGACGCCCGAAGATGCCCTTTCGCAATTTCTGCATCGATCTCATTCTCGTACTCTGCGACGATAACTTGTGGGTTTTGCATGATCTACCTCCTCGTTGTTCGCGTGATAAGATGCGTCTTCATTGGTTGCTCAAGTAATGTCAGGATTCCTGGATCTGTGGGACCAAAACCGTTTCGCCAAAGCTTTCCGGGATCGGGAGCGAGGTCACCGGGGAGCTTCTCGGCCTGCAATACCGCGCGATATCAGCCTCTATCCGGGCGGCCTTTCCCCAATCGCTCCAATAGACCCCTTCAATTTGTAAAGTGCGAAGTCCTTTGGGATTCTTTTCAAGAATGGAATAGGAAAAATTCACCGGTGATATTCGCGCGAAAACCTCTTCAAGGACTTTTTTCTCGAGCATTGAACCCAAAACGTCGCGTACTTCCCACAACGCCTGGTATGTCGCCGGAGCATACTTTTTGAACATTGCTAGGAGTACCTTGACCTTGCAGACAATGACCATCGTATTCCAGAGGCTTCCCTTGTGATAGAGCAAATAGGCAGTCAGCACATCCGGTTTCTCCACAAACTTCGATACCCGATACATTCGTTTCGGCTTTTTGCCGGCCACCTGGTCGCCGGTAACAATCCAGCCATACCCGCTGTCTGGCTTCTGCGGAATTGCTCCCAAGAGCGCGATGGATTGTGGGTTCGTGGCAACATATTCCGCGGAGAATTCGATGTATTTCATAAAACTCTGTTCGTTCAGGACGAAGTGATCTGAGGGGAACAAACAGACCGTGGCCTCAGAGTCGCGCTGATAGACGTGAAGCAGCGGATACAAAATCGCAGGGCCTGTTTCGCGCGCTATCGGCTGAATGAGTACCATCTCCTTCGGACGGTCCGCGAGTTGGGCCTCCGCATAACGAAAATGAGTCTTGCTCACGATTGTAAGCAGCCGCTTAGGCTGTATGAGCATTTCTGCGCGGTCAATGGTGTGCCTCAGCATGGAGCGCGTACCTGTGAAAGTGCAATACTGTTTTGGGACATCACAGCCGAACCGTTCCCGGACGAACGACTGAAGTCGCTTTCCGTCGCCCCCTGCAAGGATTATTCCCCACAACTTTCCATCACGTTCAGACATCTCTCCTCCTCGGTTTTCAGATTAGTATTGAGCGTCGACGAGCCGGCTCACAGTCTCCCGCGTTTTCTATTGTAGACCTCGTCGGTAAACCTGTTCGACAACGCGTTGTCGCATTCATGGAGGAACCTTCCGAAGGCAACGATGAGGGCCACTGTCATCAGGTAGAGGATAACGCCGCCGATAATTGCCATGAGGTTCTCTCCTTTCACTCTCTTGCTTGGAAGATCAATCTCCGTTGTTTGAAGACATTCCGTACTTTGTTCAAAGACTACCGTCTATATCGCTGGGCTAGTGTCCAGGGTTCAGTGTCTTTTTCCTGGCCAATGCAAGCACGGCGCCCCCGGTAATCATTGTGGCAATTCCGACATACGGCTGCCAATCGATGTCATGCTGGTTATCCTTCGTTACCTCAAGTCCCCACATGTCGATAACTTTTTCTTTTGTGATGAAGCTGAACCCGGTATACACGGTCATGAAGAGACCGATAACGATGGTAGCTATTCCTGCTGTTTTCATGACGATGTCCTCTTATAAGGCAAACATGATGAAAAGCGAAAACTATTGAACCATCCCAGATTCAAATCGTGACTCCGTTGGCCGGGGATGGTTGCCCTCCCGCCGCACATCTCTGTGATGTCGGGCGAACGCCGGGCTCTCATTTCCGCCTGGGAGAGATGATACCGTCCTGCGTTAATTCAGCCATGACGAGCTTGGCAATTTTTGGTCTCACTTCATCCACGTCGTTCGGTTCGGAGGTGTTGCTCGTGGCGCTCCAGATCATATGTCCCCTGCTCCTCGTTGACCACACGTCGATCGTCCGTATGTCAATTTGAGTGGAGTCGATGTATCCGGCAGATGCTACGTCAACGTAGTATGTTTCAAACCTGTCGTTGCGCCGGTCGTATCTTACATTCTGGTCGCTCGTTTCAGAGCCCTGAAGGTATTGTGTCTTCACTTCATTGGCACGGCGGCGGGTAACCAGAACTCCATCGAACCCGTTTGATTGCACGCTCTGAAGGACCTGACTTGTATCGGGCAGGGCGTCGGGAAACAGCCTGTAGGAAGGGGTTGCTGCCACATCGTGCTTTTCAAGCGCGGAACTGAATGCGTCTTCCCATAACCTGCGGCGGGCCGGATTCCTAGCGGCCGCGATGACCAGCATCTTCTTCATTGGAGGAGGCTGGAATGAAGCGTCGCTCCATATCTCGACCAGGTCTGATGATGCGCAGCCGGCAAACAGCACGATGGCGCTGAAGAGCATGCGCCCAACCACAAACATCCCGTGTCGTTTCATAAGAGTTACTTTTGGCTAATGGATGATGATGACTTTAATGGCTTTTTCTCTTGCTGCGTTTCCAAACGTTTCGTACGCTTTCATAATCTCGTTGAGCGGGAAACGGTGAGTGATGAGCTTTTTGGACTGGAGTTTTCCCGAAAGGACGCTCTTCAGAAGCATCGGCAGCGTCACGGTATCGACAAGACGGGTTGTAATGGTGACGTTCATCGACCAGAGCTTTTCCATATGCAGTTCAACACTCTTCCCGTGCACTCCGATATTGGCAATATGTCCGCCCGGAACCACGATCGACTGACAAATATCAAACGTGTCTCGTACACCGACGGCCTCGATGGCAACATCGACCCCTTTTCCGTTCGTGATTTTCATGATCTCTTCAACGGCGTTGCCGTGAACGAGCTTTGTCGCCCCGAATGATTTCGCAACTTCAAGCCGGTTCAGGTCCGTATCGACCATGATGATTTCGGCGGGAGAATAAAATTGTGCCGTGAGCAACGTCGCCAGACCGATAGGTCCTGCACCGATGATCGCGATTGTATCTCCGGGTTTCACCCGGCCTTTGAGAACTCCGCATTCAAAACCGGTCGGCAGGATGTCGCTGACCATGACCACGGCCTCCTCGTCGGCGCTGTCAGGAATATGGTATAAACTATTGTCGGCATGAGGGATCCTGACATATTCCGCCTGTGTGCCGTCGATAACATTTCCAAGAATCCACCCGCCGTGGATGCAATGGGAATACATTTCTTTCCTGCAAAATTCACACTCCCCGCATGAGGTAATGCACGAGATCAGTACTTTGTCGCCCATGCGAAAATTCGAAACGCCCGATCCCGCATCTTCAACGATTCCTACACCTTCGTGGCCTAACGTACGGCCGTCGGCGACGGTGGAGAGATCGCCTTTCATGATGTGGAGATCCGTTCCGCAAATTGTCGATCGAGTGACCCGAACGACTGCATCAGTCGGTTCTTTGATTGACGGCTTCGGTTTCTCGTCGAGCGTCATCTTGCCGGGGCCGTGATACACTAAAGCTTTCATCCGCGAGAACTCCTCTTCATTGTCCTGTCTGCTTGCTGCCCTTTACGGAACCAAACTTAAATGCCATGGCAGCGGTATCGAAAGAAGCATCAGGATGGCGCCTGCCAACGCCATGTTCTTCATAAAATTGATCTTGTCCGCCATTCTCATCTGGGGATCTGTGATCGTCCAAAAATTGTGCATCATAAGGGAGACCGGCACCAGGAATGCAACGAGGAGGAGAATGCCGACAACGGGATACATCCCCGACATGATGCTGAGTCCGCCAAGAAGGAGCATTGCCCCGGTCAATCCTTGTGCGGCCGCCGGAAACGGCACCCCTTTTGCTTTTGCAAATTGTGTCATCATCGAAAATCCGATGAAATGATTGATACCGCTGTAGACGAAAAATCCGCCTAGGACGATTCTACTGAGTAGGAGAAGAGTGTCCATTGAGATGTACCTCCGTTAATTCGGTTATGGTTGAAAGCCACGCCATCGCGTCTTCAAATACCGTGAAAGCCCTTACACCGAAACCGCGGTGTTGGGCGACATCTTCGAATAATTTTGCCTGCTTAAGATCCTCATCTTCCCGCGCGAGGACGGCCGTCTTCCTCCGGAATGTTTCACCGTATTGCACAAGATTGTATCCCAGGTCGAAAATATCCGATCTCGACAGTTTTGATCTGACGTCCCGAAGGTCGATGAGCACTCCGTAGCTTTCAAGGTTTGCGCTGGCTTCGGCGATTTGGGCCAGGCCATGAACGCTCGCTTCAAGGTCGAGTTCTCCCGTCGGGGTGCTCTTGAGAAAATCTCCCGCCTTGACGATTTGAATTCTGAGACTGGTCCGCGACTGGTCGGCAATGAGATGTTCGATGGTCTTTATCAGATACTGCTGATTATACGGTTTGATAACGTAACCCCGCGCTCCGCGAGTCGGGCGCTTGATCGCGCTCTCCAGATCCAGCGTGCCGGTTATCACGATCACCTTGCTTGTCACTTCCAGTGTTTTGAGAAAATCGAGGATCCTGAAGGCGCTTTTTCCGGGAGGGCTAATGTCGAGCACAATCAGGTCAAACAGCTCCCCGGAGAGAAGGGAAAATGCATGTTCGTATTCGGCGGCTTCGACGACAACATGGCCGTTCGCCCTCAAGTCTCCCGCAATCGAAGCCCTCTGAGTCTTGTTGTCATCTAGGATCAATATTTTCGCAGCCATGTGTCTTCTCCGGTACTACGGTTTAGCTCAACCACACTTTCTTCAGACATCTCCCTCAATTTTCTCCGGGATCAGGTCGTTTTGACGGGCTCCTCGAGGAGCGGAGTGTGCGGGACTCTGAGGTTCAGATATTTCAGGCCCTTTTCGGTCACTCTCGACCCGATCAATGGATGGTCTGCTGCAATGATTTTATAGAATGCAAACCGGTCACCGGATGAATCTTCTTCCCACCCGACAAATTGTGCGTCTTGTTCCGATTGGATTTCATCAAAATGTTCTGGCATTGCGCCCTCTTATCGATATGAATCATTTGCTTCTTTTGATCCCGGCAATTGTCTCGCCAATGATCCTGATGTTCTGTTTACTTGTTGTCCTTCTTCAGACGGCTGAGCGCGTTCTACGAATGCATCAAGCGGATGTTGTACTTATCGAACTGCGCGGTACCATTTATATGACATTCAGCGCATTACATCTTGAAGAATGGAAACTGCAGAAGTAATATCACAGCTCCTTTTACCATCAGAAGTATACAATTGATTGCTTACTATAGTAATCAGCCAAAGGGATGAAAGAGGAGTTAATCCTCGTTCGGGGGGAGGTGCGCATCACTTGGCGGTGATGCCGGCCAGATGTGCAGTGATTATTTGAGCACGTTTGCCAAGTTCTCGACTAGACAGCACGCCGTCAGCTCGTGCTGCATTTTTCTCTTTCGGCATTTCTTGAAGTCTCTGTTTCGGACCGCTGCTCCTGCAGTGCTGGATAATCCATCATTCCGCTCTCGAATGAAATAATTCTAGCCCTCGGGTGCAGCACGTCCTTCCAAATGAGCCTCTGTGAGTTGAGTAACCGTCGAAAGCCATGTCATTGCTTCTTCAAAGACTGTAAAAGCCCTGACACTGAAACCACGGGTCTGGGCGACGGTTTCAAAGAACTTCACTTGCTTGTCGTCTGCATCGGGCCTGGAAAGCACCGCCGTTTTCCTCCGGAATGTTTCGCCGTACTGGACGAGGTTGTATCCAAGCTCAAACACATCGGACGTAGACAAATGTGACCTGACCTCTCTTAAGTCGATAAGCACGGCATAATCGCGAAGATCATGGCCGGCGGCGGCGATGCGCTCAAGCCCCTGGGTGCTCGCTTCCATATCAAGCTCCCCGGTCGGCGAGCTTCTGATGAAATCTCCAGCTTTGACGATCTGTAGTCTGAGATTCTCCGGAACTTGACCTGAGAGAACATGCTCGATTGACATCAATAGATATTTTGGGTTGTACGGCTTTACGAGGTAGTCCCCCGCCCCGGGAGATGCAGTCTTTATTGCATTCTCGACTTCGACGGTTCCCGTAATCACAATCACCTTGCCGGCCAGATGGTGGTCCCGAAGAAACTCGAGAACCCGGAAGCCGCCTCTTTGAGGGAGCGTCACGTCGAGGACAATGAGATCGAATCGATCATTTTCTATCAATGAGGGAGCGGTCTCACAATCGACCGAATTGACCTCAAACTGGCCGCCCGAGTTCAGGACCGAGACAACCGATTCCCGGCGATCCTTATCGTCATCAATCAGCAATATTTTGGCCGGCATACGCTTCCTGGTTGCACTGAGTAAAACCTCTTCGCATGGAACCGGCGACCGCTCTCCCGTTAGAATCTCAGGTTTTGAGTCAATCGCCGTTCACTAGCGAAATCAGACCTCTATCTGCCTTACTTCATGAGAACAAGCTTCTTCGTCGAAACGAACGATCCGGCCTTTAGTTCATAGATGTACATGCCGCTCGAAAGTCCCGGCGCACCCGACGAAGTGTTAAACGGTACGGTGTAGCTGCCGGCTGGCTGTACGCCGTTGACGAGCGTCGCAACTTCCTGACCGAGCAAATTGTAGACTTTCAATGTGACCTGACTGTTTACTGCTAACTGATAACTGATGACTGTCGACGGGTTGAACGGGTTCGGATAATTCTGTAAGAGCGCAAACGCCTGAGGCGCTGAACTGATCGCAACTTCAACCGACGCGCCATAGGAGAATGATCCGTCTATGTCTATCTGTTTGAGGCGGTATGAATAATTCCCCGCGGCGAGATTATTGTCTGTGTAGGAATAGTTCTTCACCGAGCTGCTGCTTCCGGCTCCGGCAACAAAACCTACTTTCGCCCAATCCGCAGTCTGACGCCGTTGGATCTCGAATCCGTAGTTATGAACTTCCGTCGCTGTGGACCAATGAAGATCTGCATTAGAACGATTAGCAGCTGCTGTAAACGATTGAAGTTCCACCGGAAGCGCGGCACTCCCGTTTATTGTAACCGCGGCATTTCTTGCCAGCATCCTGCCGTCGATCGTTGCACCGATATTCTGGGTGATGGCCGTCAGCGCCAGGATATTCCCTTTGAACTTCCCGTCGATCGTCGCAGAGCTTCCAACCTGCCAGAAGACATTCGTCGCCAGAGCGCCGCCGAGCATGGACACATAGCTGGACGTTGCCGTCGTGAGCGTCGTCGCCATCTTAAAGATGAAAATGTCGGTCGCTGTGCCGCTGATCTTGAGAGTGTCGGTAATAACAAAGGTCCCGGCGGCAGAACTGTAAACGCCCGCTGTCAAAATTTTCCCGCCAAGTTCTGATGTCGTCAATGTAGAATCGACCGTTCGTCCGGCGGCGTCGTTATACGCCGTCGTCAAATCGGCCTGAGCCTGGCTGGCGGTTCCGTCGTTCAAATGTGTGGCCCCTGTTATGCTGCCTCCGTCGGTCACTGTGCTTCCCGGACTCACACCAACATCGCCGTTCACCGTCGCACCCAAGCCGACAGTCACAGTGCTTCCGGCAAGGACTCTGAAATTACCGGAGGTGAGCAGGTCTACTGTTGCTGGATTGAGGAAGGTTGCGTTGGGCATGGCAACGGCGCCAACGTTGTCCCAGTACACATCGTATTCCTCGAAAGCCTGGTTCTGAGGGGCAAGCGTAGAATCTGCAAAATTGTAGGCCTCCAAAATCAGATTGCTGAAGTACTTCGTTCCGCTCAGCGAGGTGTCCGAGAGAACGACCGTTCCGTTGATGGAGTAGACGAAAGCCGTATCGGTCAATTCGATCTTCAAATTGTACCATTGTCCGTAGGTGATCGGGTAGGGAAGCAAGGTATAGGCGCCGATGTTATGATACCCATAGACGTAAAACCCGGGATCGCTCCCTGTGGCGTTGCGGAAACCCACATAATTGAAGTACGACGTTGCTCCCGTCGAGTCGCTCGCAGTACTCCAGAGCGTCGCCATCCGGTGTTTCGTATTCCAGTCGGCTCCGACGTAAAGATCGGCAATCAACGAAGTGCGGAATGTGTTGCCGCTGCTCAGATCGATTTTCCGCCCCTGAGTGTTGGAAAAGGAGTTATGATTGACGAGCGGCCGGTTCCAGTACGCATCTGCCAGCCGGATACCCACGTGCAGCACGTTTTCTCCGCTCAGGTTGTATTGCTCAAAGATTGTGGGCGGATAACGGTCAGGATACCATGCACCCGGGGTTTGCGACGAAGCGAGCGTCGGCGGCGAGTCAAAGGTGTCGGTGAAGAGTACTGGAGACTGTCCTAAAAGGAGCGAAGAGAAAAGCAGGGTGCTCAGGAAGATCCGGAAAAAGGCATTGGTAGTAGAAAATTCTATTCTCACGATAGACCTTTTACATTAGTGGGAAGAAGCGATTATTTGATGCGATAGTCCCCTCCGAAATCATCTCGACTTCTTCACGAACCCCCGCGAAGCGGAATGTCGGGCACCTTCAAGTCCAGCTTCTTCAAGCCTTTTTCGGTAAGGGTAGAGCCAAACGACGGGTGTCCTTCTGCGGTAACGTTAAAGAGCGGTACGTCCCCCCCTGAACTTGTCCTCTGCCATCCAAGAAACTCTGCATCTGCGCCTGTCTCTGAAATGTCTTCGTTTTCAGCCATTCTTCCCTCCATTCGTTCCGAATGAACCAATAACCGGTTTTCGTTTATTTGATCTTGCCAAAGACATGGTCCTTGACAGCTGCATACGCGCCTTCTTTTCCGCCCTCAACTCTTTGTTCAGCTCTGCTATTTTCGCCGCGTCCTTTTTCGATTGAGCGGCGGATTTCACGCGGTATGTGTTGTACTGCGTTCTTAAGATTTCGTTCTGACGTTTGGCTTTTGCCCTTGCAATTCCGTAATGCTCCTGGAGGTTTCCCACCAGTTCGATATACCTTCCCGAAACCTTCGCAAGTTCATCTTTAGTCCGCTTGCCCCACTGCTGCGCAGCTCTTCCCCTCTGTTGTTTCCATCGTCCTTCAACTCGGTCCCAGTTCACAGAAATAGCTCCGTCTGTTTTGAAATCGCGCTCATGCATCGCAATCACTGCATCGGGCAGCAGGAATGCCTGCGGGTTGACTGAATAGAGTATACAACGAATTCGAAGTGATTGACATCAGTCGAAAGGATGAAAGAGGAATTAATCCTCGTTTCGAAAGGCGGGTATACATATCTTGGCGTTGAGGCTTGGGGGTGCTTTTGATGCCTTGCGTCAACGCCAAGGGTATGGAAAATGAACATGGATGCAAATGCGGATGCGTCACATTCTTACTTAACGACCACTTCAAAGAGAACCCGCATGTTCGCCAGTGCTTCTTTCGAATTGATCTTGTCGGGGGTGGCTTCGTACATTGCCGGCCGTGTTTTGCCGTATCCGATCACCGTAATTCGCTCTTGCGCAATACCCTTCGAAATGAGATAGTCCCGGACTGCATTTGCCCGTCGTTCACTGAGTTTCTGATTATCCTCTTCCGTCCCTTCGGCCGAGGTATAACCGGCCATGCGGACTTTCATCTGAGGATTGTCTTTCAAGCCTTCCACGTCTCTGTCCAGGATTGTCTTTGCGTCATTGCTGAGGGTCGATTCATTGTAGTCGAAGTGTGTGTCGCCGAATGCGACGACTTTTTCATCGTCCTTCGGATCCATGACAAGCATCAGCACCTTCAGGTCGGACAAGCTTTGCTGGGAAAGTTTCACGGGGGGCGTTCTCTTGAAGAGCGTGAAGAGGAGGATCACGACAATAAGGCACAGGATCCCGACGATCGTAGAAAGACCGGCCTTCACCTGCTTCGACCGTCTTGAACGCGACTTCTCGCCTACCTGCCTCTCGGCTTCAAGCCAGTCAACAAAGTCATTGCCGTCTTTGAAACCATGTTTCTTATAGAGCTCGAACGCTTTATCTTTTATTTCCCTGTTTTCGTCATTGAGATCTTTTTGTATCATAGCTCTACCTCTTATTAAAATGATGTCGTATCGTTGCGTGTGTTGCCGCCGCAGGGGCATTGGAAGAAAATCATTTCCATCCCATTTCTCTTCATATTATGACATTCAGAAAGAGAGGCAGGCGACATTTCCCGGTCCCGTCAGCGAACGACGGAACCGGATGTCCCTACCTCTCACTGTAGCTTTTAGTTTTCCCCGAATCGTTATTGCTGAACGTAGAATTCAATCCGGCGATTGTCTGCCCGGCCTTCGTTTGTATCATTCGAAGACATCGGTTCGTTCTGGCCTCTCCCCACAGTTCTCATGCGGCGCGAAGCGATTCCTTCTTTGACGAGCCAGTTCTTAACTGCCTGTGCCCGCTTCAGCGAAAGCAATTGATTGGATTTCTGTGTTCCCACGTTGTCCGTGTGCCCCGTAATGACGACCTGCACATCGGGGTTCGCGGCCAGTGCGTTGTACGCCCTTGTCAGGGTCGATGCGGACTCGTCCAGGAGCGTGGCTTTGTTGAACTCAAAATTAATGCCTCTCAGGACAACTTTTTTGCCTCTTTCGAGAATGATGATAGCGCTCATATCGCGGGTCTTCTGATCCGCAAGACGGCGTGCTTCTGCATCGGAGGCATCCTTCACGCGAACTGCTTCTGCATCCGTCGCTGCCTTGACACGGATCGCTTCGGCATCGGTCGACGCTTTGACGTTCGCTGCTTCAACCTTTGCATCCGCGGCGCTGTTTTCGGCCGCTGCGGTTGATTTTTGTGATGCAGCGAGCTGCTCGGATGTCACGGCGGCATTGCGTTCTGAGGTCGCAAGGTCTGCCTTCGTATTTTTCACGATCTCGGTTTGTGCTGCCTGATAATCCTTGTTTGCTTTCGCCGTATTCGCGTTTTCACTCGCGGTGGTTGCATGCGCTTCGGCCATCTTGGCTTTACGGTCTGCGACGTAGGCGAGATCTTTCGTACGGAACGATTTTGGTTCATCGCTGAACGACTTCTCGGCTGCGGCAAGAGCTTCCTGTGCTTTATGCAAATCTGCCGGGACTAACGTCGCCGCCGGTCCATTGCTGGCGTGCTGGTATGCCTGTCGTGCGTTGATGAGCTCCGCCGGGGGAGCTGTCGCGCAACTGGCGAACAATCCGGCGCATACGATAATGATGAAGAACGTAATGGGTTTCATGGGTTACTTCCCTTCTTGGGGTAATTGGTTGTCTTGTCGGAGTTGTCGTACTCGTTCGATTGCTTGGGTGGCTTCCTGCTTGTCGGCATCGCCGTGCGAAAGCGCGACTGCCAATTCGCCGTCGGCCTGGGCGCGTGAAAGAAGCGACTGGGCTTCGTCTTTGTCGCCTCTCGCCGCCAGCGATTTTGCATTCTCTAACTCTTCTTTTGCAAGAAGCAGATAGAGCGATGCGCTGGGACTTTTCGATGCACCGGCCTCTTCGGCAGAACTGATGGCCGAGGTTGACGGCTCTTTATTAATCGCCGGCCCGCTTCCGCAACCGGCAAGTACTGCAGCGAACAGAACGCTCCCGGCAAGCATGGCCATATGTGGATGTCTCATTGAATCCTCCTGGATGGTAATATGATGTGTAGCGCGATTTTCAATTCCTGCTATTCAGGAACGAAAATCCAATCGTTGACTTCATTTGAAATAGAGTACAGATGATATCCTCGAAATCCAATCCACCCAAAGGATGAAAACGTAGTTAATCCCTATTCGAGTCGTCGATCTTCTTCTCCGCCGGATGCCTTCGTGCGCGCCGGCCATTCGTGAGATCCCTTCGGCAGCGAAGCCGATGCCTCTCATCAGAAGCACCGGCTTCATTGAATCTTTGTCCATGCCGCCATCGAGCCATCATTGCGGCGCGCGTTCTGCACAATATGTTGAGCGGCGACTTCGACGGCGGAAAAAAAGGGCCGCTATAATTTCGAGATAACGGTGCGCAGCTGTTCTTTGGTCGTCCCGAGCTTCTGCTGAAGCCTTCCGAGCAGCTCTTCTTCTTTACCTTCCTGAAAAAGCAAATCGTCGTCGGTCAGGTTTGCGTACTGTTGTTTGAGCTTGCCGGCGGTTTCCTTCCAGCTTCCTTTCATGCTGAGCGTGTTCATATGACTCCTTCTCTTCTTCTGTGAATGGAATAAACGGATCGTGGATTCGATGGATGAGAACTGGCGGCAGAGACCATCCTGCGATGTTTCATCCCGCCCGCCATTGCCCTCTGCCTGTTCTGTTGAACCTTATTCACTCACCGCGCAATGCTGCCCGCCGATGATTTCCAGTTCTTGTCCGGAGTCAACGCTCGAGAGTTGTCGCGATGGGAATGACTATCTGAAAACCAGCCTCTTTTAACTGAGCATTCATGCGTGAAAGCGAGTCGGCCGCCGTCTTCCGCCCGGTGAGGAGCGCATGGAGAACGCCGACGTGCCGACTCAACTGGCTCGTTTGCTTTTCCATAATGCTGATCTTCGGCGAGATGGAATTCACTTCCTGCCTTAGCATTCTGTTTTCGGACTCGAGTGATTGTTCTGTACGAGACCGTTCTTCATGACCGACATACGACTTCAGTCCGACGATGCCGAAAAAAATAAGCACGCTTGCAAGGAGCGCAGCCCCCGCCAGCTTAGCCCAAACCCACTTCACTTCTTTAATCGCGGGCGGATCGCTCGAGTAAGAATAGAGTTTCATCATCTTCATCTGAAATGCTGAACACGCAACGGAAGAGCCAAACCGCTCAAGCAGGCCCACTCCTCACCGCAAAGAGTTACTTCAATACGACCAGCTTCTTGATCGAGAGAAATGATCCCGCTGCCAGGCGGTAGAAGTAGACTCCGCTTGCGAGGGGGGGTGTGCCATTGCTGGTATTGAATGAAACAGAGTAGGTACCGGCTTCCTGCCGTTCATTCACGAGCGTTGCGACTTCCTGACCGATTAAATTGTAGATCTTTAAGTCGACCTGACTGTTTACTGGTAACTGATAACTGATAACTGTTGACGGGTTGAACGGGTTCGGATAATTCTGAAGCAGCGCGAATGCCTGGGGCACCGTCGATTCATTCCGGACCCCTGTCGTCGTTGCGGGCTTCGTAACGGCATTGGCGTCCAAGGTGACTGCGCTCTGCGCCAGAGCTCTGCCGTTGAGCGTCGCACCGGTACTCATCGCAATCTGCGTTTGACACAAAAGGTTGCCCTTCATTTGAGCCGTCGTTCCAATGGTAACCTGGCCGGCTACCTGCCAGAAAATGTTGGAAGCCAGCGCGCCTCCGCTTAAAGTGACAATGGCGCCGTTGGCAACAACGAGATCTCCCGCGACCTGAAAGATCCAGACATCTGTTGCACTTCCGGATATGGTGACACCGGCGGCAGAAATTCCGACCCCGGTACCCCATTTGTAGAGACCCGGCGTGAGCGTCAATGTTGTAATGTCTCCGGCGCCCAGCTCGGTATGATCGGGCGAGGTCCGTCCGGCTGCGTCGGTGTAGGCTGTTTGCATGTCGCCGATCGCCGTCGTCATTTTTGTCGGGGTCGGAGATGTATAGTTGGAAGCGTACGCCTTTCCCGTAATCAGGGATGATGTCGTGAACGTACCTGTTGCATCCATGATTAATCCAAACCCGGTAATGAATGTCGCGGCGGATGGGCTGAGTCCGATATCACCCGTGATGGCGGTGACTCCGGTGGTTGAGATCCCGGTTTTTGCCAGGATCGCAAAATCGGCGGCCGTTCCAAGATTCACTGCGCCCGGTCCGGCAGCGCTGGCCGCGGAGGCCATCATGCCGAGCATCAGCGCAACGGCTAGAAAGCGAGCCCTCCCGCGAACGAAAATTGCTGTATGTTGTGTAATGCCTTTCATGGATACCTCCTTAGTGTTGTGCAGAACATTTCATTCCTTTGTGATAATGCCTGCGCGTTAAAATAACTCCGTGAGATGTGGAAGGCGAGTTGTATCGAACCTCGTTGAACGTAAAAAAAGAGTTCCGCCATTCCCGAAAAATTATTCGATCCAGAATCTCTGCATGGAATTGACGGAACTCTTGTTGTGTATACCTTCAGCCAGCAAGAACTACTTCATGAGAACCAGTTTCTTCATCGAGATGAACGATCCGGCCTGTAGTCTGTAGACGTACACACCGCTCGACAGAGCACGTGTTCCCGAAGCTGTGTTGAACGTTGCAGCGTAGCTGCCGGCGGACTGTACGCCGTCGACGAGTGTCGCAACTTCCTGACCGAGCAAATTGTAGACCTTCAACGTTACCTGACTGTTTACTGGCAACTGATAACTGATGACGGTTGACGGGTTGAACGGGTTCGGATAATTCTGTAAGAGCGCAAACGCCTGAGGCGCTGAACTGATCGCAACTTCAACCGACGCGCCATAGGAGAATGATCCGTCTATGTCTATCTGTTTGAG
>CAYLMV010000062.1:0-22576 GCA_964384415.1 uncultured Chitinophagaceae bacterium
CTTCCCACAGCACCAACTCCCCCTACTTTATCAAAACCATCTTCCTTGTTTCGGTAACGCCTCCCGAAGTGAGTTTGTAGAGATAGACACCGCTCGCAACATTGGCGGCGTTCCACGTCATCGTATACGATGATGGCGTCAGTTCCTGATTGACTAGCGTTGCCACTTCCCTTCCCAGCATATCATAAACCTTCAGCGACACGAATCCGGTACGAGCCAAAGAGAACTGAATCTGGGTCGATGGGTTGAATGGGTTGGGATAATTCTGGCCGAGGGTAAAATTCTGTGGCTGTTGATCGGAAGATCGTACAAGCGTCGCCGGGGTCGTGGCAAAGTAGTACATCGTGATTGAATGCACTCTGACGCTTCCGGATGACAACGTATCGAGTTGCACCTCTAACTCATTACCAGATTCCGTAAGCCACGTAATAGTGTAACTTGTAGTGGTATTGACAAGAGATCCGCTTAGGTAGACTTTTGTGACGTTTGTGCCGGTTTCGCGAAGTGCCGGGAAGGCACCTTTGGGAAGATTCAATGTGCCATACGCGTCAAGGTTGTCGGTCTCAGTTTCCGTTTCGACGTCGTTGCCTTGCGAGTACACCGTGTCCGCCGGATGGGTAATTGATAGGCCCAGGTGAAGGGGAAAGACGAAAATAGCCTGGGGAGCGGTCTTAAATGCAGTCGAGTCGATCGTTACGCTCCCCTCCGATCCTTTCAAATGCTGTACGCTGCCAAGAGCAATAAGCGAATCATTGGAGAGTTTATAATACTCATAGAATGTGATTGACATAGGCCCTTCCGTAAGGGAGGCCACCTGTGCATAGGTCGCCCCAGTAAATTTCGCGCTATACGGAGTTGATGACGGAGCAATGCCGTCCAGCCGGAGTGAATCGTTAATCCTGACTGTTGGAGCGGTCCAGGTTTGTGCGGAAGAACTGGAAGCCGTGCCAATGTTCATGACCACGGTATCCGAAGAGGAATAACCGAACAAGGATTTCCCCGTGGCATAGGCTCCTAACACATCACTGGAGGTTATTGAAATCTGCGCCCAAGCTGCAGTGTGCAGAAACACCCCGAGGAAGGCAGAGAACACGACGTAGAGAAATTTTTTCATTGAGCACTCCATACAAGTAGGTTGATGAAAATATATCGTTGAATTCGGGGACCACAGTTTTGACGGGAACGAACATCTTACTCAGTAAGGGTAATTCTCCTTCTGTTCCCGATAATTCTTTCTAACAATATTACTTCATCAGCAAAAGCTTTTTCGTCTCCGCCGCTTTGCCGCTTTGCAGCCGGTAAAAATATGCACCGCCGGCGACGTTTGCCGCATTCCATGTGACGGTGTAGGTAGAGGGATTCAATTCTCTGTCGACCAGCGTTGCCACTTCCCTTCCAAGGACGTCATAGACCTTCAGCGAAACAATGCCGGCCTGAGCAACGGAAAAGCGAATCTGGGTCGAAGGATTGAATGGGTTGGGATAATTCTGCTCCAGGCTGAAACTTGCCGGCGCGATGGCCGGCTGGCTCTTCACTCCGGTAACGATCTGATTGGTGGATATCGTCCACACAGTAGCACCCTTAATGAAGTCGCTATTATTGTTCGTGCCGATGAAGATGTTTGTATCGATAACTGCAACCGAAGTGATCTGGTCAAAACGAGAAGGAAGAGATATGCCGTTCCAGTTTGTACCGTTGTTGGCCCCGAGCAGAACTTGTGCATCGCATACTGCATACACATTTGCACCGCTCGTGGCAAAACCGACAATTTGAGTGTTTTGCAATCCCCAATACGTCGTCAGTGGCTTCCAACTTGCGGCGTTATTGGTGGAAAGATAAACACCTCCCACGCCGCCGGCAATGAGATTTGAACCACATAGCGCGATGGCATTAGCTCCAAGAATTCCGGAATCTGCCTTTACCCAACTTGTCCCGTTGTCAGTCGATCGATAAATGATATTATCGCTTGTGGTCGCGGCAAACAGGTCCGAGCCTGCTCCGGAAAGAAGATCGACGAATGCATTTTGGAAGACCGACCCGTTAGCCGAAGTCCAGCTTGTGCCGTTGTTGGTCGAAGCAAAGATACCGCTGCCAAATGTGGAAGCGAAAAGGTTTGTGCCGACAGTGGCAAGAGACCGGATGGACGTGGTAGTAAGGCCGTTATTCACTTGATTCCAGCTTGTTCCATTATTCGTTGTAAGAAAGACGCCGCTCGCTGTTGATGCAAAGAGATTTGTGCCGATTGAAGCAAGTGCGGAAACACCGGTATCTGCCAAACCTGTATTTACTTGTGTCCAAGTTGTCCCGCTATTTGTGGTGACAAATACACCATTGTTTGTTCCGGCAAAGAGGTTCTTGCCGACAATGGCAAGAGTTTGGACTGTAACTTTGGGCCCATTGGTTTGTACCCATTGAGCAAAGGATGAATTGTTGCTGTACAAGATGGCAGCAGTCAACAAAAAAACTCGGACAAAGTGTTTCATGAGTTTAACCCCTTTCATTTGACTATTAAGAAAGACCGTTTTTTAGAATTTCCAAAGTTGACTTGCTGCCCCAACAATTCGAATGCAATTGGGTACTTTTGCCTGCAGGTCAGGACGACCGAAGCTGAACGCATACCGCAACCCAGGATCTCATTCCGAAAGCATCTGCTACTTCAGCAGCAGGAGTTTTTTGATTTGGACATCGCTCCCGCTTTGCAGACGGTAGAAGTAGGCTCCGCTCGGAACTTTTGCCGCGTTCCATGTTATCGAGTACGTCGACGGTGCCATTTCCTGATTGACCAACGTCGCGACTTCTCTTCCCAGCACATCATACACTATCAGTGAAACATGACCCGCGCGGGCTACGGAAAATTGGATCCGCGTGGATGGGTTGAATGGATTCGGATAATTCTGCGAAAGAGAGAACCTGGATGGCATCTCCGGGTTTTGGTTCGTTACCTTCGTCACGCTCCCATCGCTCCCAATGTGCTGGGCATAAAGATCATATGGGCCGCCAAAACTCGATGCACGAAGATCGTACCACACAACAATCGCTCCTCCCGCATCATCGGAGATGATGACCGGCTTCTGCTGAAAGGTAGAAGAAGTAGTAGAAACGGGATTGCCGGCAGTAGCATAAGTGGCGTTCGACCAGACGGGTTGACCATTCCCGTTGACGCGCTGCGCAAAAATATTGAGGCCATTTTGAAGCCCTTGGACCCATGCGACGACTACCCCTCCGTTGCCATCTGTCGTAAGCACTTCACCGCCGGTGTTTGCAGCGAAAGCAGCAGGATTTGATCCCCAAGGAAACGATCCATCGGCGGCAATTTTCTGCACGTAGGCATAGTTCGCGCCGTCACTCCAGGTGAGAAGTGCCGTGCCATTGCCTCCTGAAACCATCGATAGATTTTCCTGACCGGTAGAGGTTTTGCTGTCAACAAGTACTCCGAGAGAATCCGAAGCGGTTATCCACGTGAGATTCCCGGATGCATTGATGTGGCCAGCATATCCGTGAGATGATGATCCGCTGAGCGATTGTTCCCAGGCATAGATTGCCCCGCCGGCATTATCAGACACAATAACCTCGTTCGTTTGCTGCTGCAAGAACGCTGGTTTCGGTGCGAGCGCAACAGCCGTCGTGTCCCATTGCCGCGCGCCCGAAGCGTCGAGCTTTTGTGCGAACAACGAAACTCCGGTGGTGAATGCATTTCGTACGTCTGTCCAAGCGGCTATCACTCCCGCCGTTCCATTCTGCAAAAGTCTCAGCTTCGCATAACCTCCGGCCAGCAAGGGGCTGGTGCTGAAGCCATTCATAGCGCTGGAAGACCATAGGGTTTTGCCCGAACTGTCAATGCGGGTAACGATCAGATCTTGAATTCCGTAGTTGAGACTGGCCCACTCCACATAGGCACCTCCGTCGCCGTCCGAAGCACACGCAGTTGGTACACTCTGAGCATAGAAGAGCTGCAACGGAAGCGGCCCGGCGATCTGAAGAGCGGAATCCCCCCAGAGTCGTCCACCATGAGCACTAATCCGTTGAGCGAAGATCGCAGGGAAGGCATCTCCGAAAGCTGAGTCCCGATAATCTTCTTCCCAGGAGACGATGATTCCGCCGTCCCCTACTGCCGTCATTTGGGGAAGAGTTTGATCAAGTCCCGCAGGAGAAACTTCCACGCCGTTGGCGGTCCACAACACATTCCCTTTCTTGTCGAGGTGCTGCGCAAAGATCTTCGGATTCTTGATGCCTTCGCGTAGGTCATCCCATACGATGAAAGCGCCTCCGGTGCCGTCTTTCGTCATTACAACGTCGGCGGCCGAATGACCTCCCGTAAGAATGGGCGTGTTCATCGACGGATCGCTCGACCATTGCGCAAATGATGCAATTGCGAAGCAGAGCACCAGCAGCAAAATCGAGATAAAGCGGAAAAAGCTTTTCATGGGGTTAAATCCTTCCCTCTATTCGTTAAAGGAGACTCCGTTTGTCCGGGAGGTGATGGATACGATCTCATTCCAATTCCAAAACATGCTAGGATCCGGTTGAATTCTGCGGCCGCGATTGAGAGGCGGTCATCGCGGAGCTTTTCCACACAAGGGCCGCTAACATTCGCCTTTTCACTTTACCAACAGAAGCTTCCTCGTCTCCACAGTGCTTCCGCTTTGGAGGCGGTAGAAATATGCGCCGCTCGCAGCGTTCGAGGCATTCCAGGTAACGGAATACGACGACGGCTCCAGCTCTTGATTCACCAGCGTCGCTACTTCTCGTCCGAGCATGTCGTAGATTTTCAGCGAGACAAATCCTGCGCGAGCGATGGAGAACTGAATTTGCGTTGATGGATTGAAAGGATTCGGAAAATTCTGTAGAAGTTGAAATGCTTCAGGGACAGAACTCTTGTTGATCCGAACATCCGACAGTTTTCCGTTTCCGGAAACGTATTGCGCGTAAATCTCGGCATTGGAATTTCCGACAACCGACCGGTAGTCGTACCAGAAAACGACGGCAGCCCCGCTCGATGCGGGTACGATAAACGGCCTTTCTTGATTTCCCGCAGCGGTCGAGACCGGAATTCCATCGGTGGTCCACTGTGCAACGCCGGCGGCGTTAAGCCGTTGAGCATAAATGTCTATGTTTGCACCTGTATTTCGGTTGTCGTCCCAAACCACGATGGCGCCACTGCTGCCGTCGGACACAATAACAGGATCTTCCTGTGGAGCTGTGTTGGTGCAAACATATGCTCCCGTATCGCTCCACTGTCTTTGGCCGGTTCCATTCAGACGCTGGGCGTAAATATTATCGCTGCCGCCAATGCCGCCTCCGCGTGATTCTTCCCAGGAGAAGATTCCTCCCCCGGCTTGATCGCTGGTCATCAGCAGGGCATTGATCGAATTTGTCGTCGATGTCAGTGCGACTCCATTTGCCGTCCACTGGACAACACCGCTCGAATTTAATTTCTGCGCGTATCCTCTGAAGTGGGCGCCGTCTCTGAAATCTTGCCAGGCAATAACTGCTCCTCCTGATCCATCCGGCACAATTTGGGGATACTCCTGAAGATTCGTTGCACTCGAGACAACAACGTCGCCGGTGCTCCAGAGGATGGCGCCGGACGAATTCACTCTTTGTGCATAAATATCCGCCAGATCTCCCGTGCCGACGTTCCGATCATCTGTCCAGGTCAGGATTACGCCTCCGGCCCCGTCTGAGGCAATTCGTGTGTCTGTTGCCCCATATACCGAATCCGCTTTAGCGCTCCAGGCCATTGTTCCATTCGATCCAACCCTCATGAGCACCAGCCCGAATGCGTCGTCCCAGGCCAGGTACATCCCATTGCTGCCATCGCTCAACAGCTGTGGGTTACCCGGCTCGCGAAAACTAATTCCCGTGGTGAATCCCGCTGTCAGATTTATCCCATTCGCCGCCCACTGAGTCGCGCCGGCCGAAGAGACATGCTGTCCATAAATATTCGGCAACGTGTTGTCCGAGCGGCTGTCGGCCCATGTCACAAAGACCCCGCCAGTGCCATCAAGGGCAAGCGAGGGTTTTTCAAAAGTCTGCGGTATTGAATCCACCCGGACGCCGCCTGCTCCCCATGAGAGCGAGCCCGACGAACTGATTTTTTGAACGTAAACTCCCCCTTTGGTATCGGACGACTCATCGTACCAGGTGACATATGTATTGCCCGATCCATCGGCAATGGAATAGACGTCGTACCGGTCGGATTTTCCAGTAGCGACGGCAGTGTTGAGCGCACCGTTGTTCGTCCATTGGGCGCTTGTCTCTCCAGTCACAACAACAAGAAGAAAAACGAAAAGAAGAAAACTACTCTTCATGCGACCTCCATTTCATTGAATGAATAGTGAGCGAGTACTTTGTGCTCTTTATGCTGCGCGCAATAATTTCGTATTCGTGCGAACGTTATGTGATTCTATGAACGCGGCCAACCTACGGTAGGGAACCGATACCAAGGTACTTTGTGAGAAGGGAGGTAACAACTACATATTCATGTAGTTTTCTTTTGGTGCGGCGGAGATGTGATCTGTGTCAGAGAAGAAGCAACGTATAAACGGGGGAAGAGTTTTGCAGTTCAGACAACCTTGCTTTTCAATGCTTTTGCTACTGCTTCGGTGCGCGACCGCACGTGAAGTTTTGCGTAGATATTTCGGAGGTGGAATCGAACAGTGTTGACGCTCACGAACAATTTGTCTGCGATCGATTTGTACGTGTATCCCTCCGTGAGGGCCAGCAGAACGTCGAGCTCTCTCTGCGAAAGGGATGAAAAAACACTTGTCTGCTTTGGCTGTTGAAAGTAGAGAAGGACTTTTCGGGCGACTTCTCCCGACATCGGGGCGCCCCCCGCGTACGCTTCCCTGATGGATGTAATAAGCTTTTCCGGCGCGGTTGTTTTGAGGAGATACCCGACTGCGCCTGCCCGCAGCGATTGGAATATTTTCTCTTCATCGCTGTGAACGGTCAGCATGAGGCAGTGGATATGCGGATATTTCTCCTGAAGAATCTCCACCCATTCGATCCCCGATTTGTCGGGCATGCCGATATCCATAAGGACCACATCCGGGGGGTTCTCATCGAACGTCTCCAGGGCCTTGGAACCGCTTCTAAAATCCGTACAGGTGAAGCTCTCCTCCTGCTCAATAATCGTGCGAAGTCCCCTCCTCATCTCATCGTCATCATCGACGATTGCTACCTGAATGAGCTCATCATTCTCGCTGATCTGTCGCTTCATGATCCTCTGGTTGATTATGACGGAACAATCTACGCTTTTCTCTTCGGGGGCACAACTACATAGATATGTAGTTCATCCTCTCGGATGGAACGTCGCCTGGATCGTTGTCCCCTTGCGGGGAACCGACGTCACAGAAAAGTTTCCGCCGTTCTTTCTGGCCCGTTTCTCCATATTTGAGAGGCCGTGTCCCTCTTTTTCCTTCGTGGTGTCGAACCCTTTTCCATTGTCTTTGATGGTGAGGCGCAGCGTCTCTCCGTCCAGGGCGAATTCGACGAAAGCTTCTGTGCATACGGAATGCCGCACAACGTTTGTCACCGCTTCCTTGGCGCACAGGAGGATGTGCCGTGCGTTTTCGGATGTGAACTGTAGCGCAAAAATCCGATCATCGACGACAAAACGGAGCCTGATCCCCTTGGCTTCACACCCCTCGAAAGCAAAAGAACGGAGCCGATGGACGAGTCTCTCGAGCGGCTCCCCTCCCAGTTCAAGCGACCAAACCACGTCACTCATGGAATCGACCAGCTCGCGCGCGGTTTCCCCTATTTTCTGGAGGGATTCTGCCGCAGGCGCCTTGCCCGAATGGCTCTTCCCTTTTCGCGGCAGTTCCCTTTCTGCCGCCGATGAGAGAATGGCTATTCTCGTGAGACCTGCCCCGATGTCGTCGTGGAGATCGGTCGCTATTCGCGATCGAATTCGCTCAATTTCCAGCAATCGAAGTATTCGAATCCGGACAAATGTGAAAACAACGAGTCCAACGAGAATGGCGGTCGATGTCAGGAACCACCATGTTTTCCAGAGAGGAGGAGCGATGGTAAATGTAATCTCCGCCGGTCGGGCACTGGCAACTCCGCTGGCATTGATTGCGCGAGCCATAAACGTATAAGTTTCGGGAGCAAGAGCGGCAAATACGATCGAGTGATGATCGGTCGGCAGACTCCAATCGGTTTCATTTCCAGTAAGCTTGTATTGATACCGCACTCCCTTCTCGTCCCGGAAACTCAGGCCAACGACATCGACAGTAATGCTGTTCTGATCGTAGGCAAACTTGAGCGGGCGATGAATGTCTATTGCAACGCCGTTCACCCGCACGCTCGAGATATAAATCGGCGGAGGTACCGTATTCGGAAGATCGTGAACCCGATCGTACATCATCACCCCCGCATCGGTGATCAGCCAAAGCCATCCACTGTCGATCTCGCCGCACGCATAGACCGGATGGCCGAGAAGTTCTCTTTTGCTCGAGAACGAGATGGGCTCCGTTGCGGCAATCTCCTGAAAACCCAACTGCGTTCCGACCCAGTGCCCGCATCTTCCTTCCGTCATCGACCAAACAGCCGTGCTCGCCAAGCCTTCAGTGAGAGATACCGTATGAAAAACGGAATCGCGGTAGGATGCGAGCCCGCCGTAGCGGGTACCGAACCAGAGAGTGCCGCTGCTGTCCTGATCGATCGTCCGAATCGACATGTTGGGCAGCCCGTCCGCAATTCTGAAGCACCTGCCGCCGCCGGAGAATTTTCGATTTGCCGGAAGAACAGTAAGTCCGTTATCATAACCGCCGAACCAGTAATTGCCCGCACGGTCTTCGAACATTGCGCGAACTGAATTGTCCGGGAGTCCATCGTCAGTCGTGTACGAGCGCAGAAACGGCCGCTTCTTCCGAAAATCGAAAAGATAGACTCCGCGATTTTCACTCATGCTGATCCAAAGATATCCTTCCCTATCTTTGTAGAGAAAGATCGGCGCTCCTTCAGGGAAATCCCGCCCGCGCTCCAAATGACGCGTGAGGCGAAGCGAGGAGGACCCATCGCCTTTCGGCTCAATGTTGTAGCATCCGATCGGTCCTTCACTACACCCTACCCATAATGACGAAGGGGGATCAAAGAGAAGTGTAAATGGAGGGCGGTGGAAAGTCGTGTTTGGCTCGTTGTGAAGCACCCGGTTCCATGACCGGTTGCTCCCCATCCACACCTCCCAGATGCCCGGAGCTGACACGACCCAAAGATGATTGTTTCCATCAACTGCAGCCGAAGTTCCGTTTGGAGCAAAAGACATGTCCCGGATGGGCAACGTCACGATCGAGCGATTCGAAAGCTTCGCGATCCCTTTTGTGCCGAGTCCAAACCAGAGATTTCCCTCCCAATCAATTGTCCCGGACGTGACATAGTTCTCCGGCAAACCGTTCGCCGTAGAGTAACAAAGAAACGGCTTTGCACTTCCGCCGGGTATACGATAAATTCCTTCACTCGCAGCTGCCAGATACCCGTCGCCATCCTCCATCATGTAGCCAACGCCGCCATTTCCAAGCCGCAGCTGACGGACAATCCTGTCGCGGCGCAATTGCATCACTTCTCCGTCCGAGAGGCCGACCCAAATCGTAGAGTCCCTCCCAGGGAGAATACATTCCATGTCTGCGTCGTGCGGCATTCGAAGAGGATACTTCTTCGGCATTTCAGATCCTGTTGAAACCGTAAAGAGCCCTTCGGAGGCGAAGATCCACATTGTTTTGTCGGTGGATTGGGCGACGCCATTCACCGAACCAACGAATGTGCGGGGAGCGTACGGCTGAAAAGTGTCGTCAACGAGCCGATAGAGTCCGTTCACGGTGCCGCACCAGACTCTTCCTTCAAGGTCCTCATAAATGCAGGAGATCATATTGGATTGCGGCCTGCTCGAGACTTTGTACGTCTTGAACTTGTTCTCTTTAAACTTGCTGATGCCTCCCCCGTTTGTCCCGATCCAGAGTGTTCCGGGATCACTTTTGCTTTCGATCAGACACGTCACACGGCTGAACGCCAGGCCGTCGGCCACAGTGTAGTTCCTGAACGTGTCGCCGTTATACTGACTCAAGCCATCGTTCGTGCCAACCCAAAGATATCCGCGCGAATCGGCGCAGATGTCCAAAACATAGTCCGAGAGGAGGCCTTCTTTGGAGGTGTAGTGGTCGAAGGAATAGACCTGCGCGGTAGATGGCGCGGCGGAGATAAGAAGAATGAACGAGAGGAATAAAACCCGGCAATTCATCGAAACAACTCCAGGTGAAATCTTTTCGAAGGTCTTATCGACACGAGAGCAGCACCATAGGGTTTCACGGACGCATGGCCCCCAGCGATGTGGCGGCAGTTATTACAAATGATACAGCATGACATACACGGCAACGCCTGTGACTGAGACATAGAGCCACACTGGAAGGGTGAACCTGGCGATCTTTCGATGCTTATCGAAGCGGGAAGTTAATCCCCGATTGAGAGTTATAATTGCCAAAGGAACAATGACAGCCGCAAGTATCGTGTGCGAAATAAGAATTGAAAAATAGACAGTCCGTGCGCCGCCGGTTCCCCGGAACGGCACGGAGCCGACGTGAGCGTGGTAGAAGAGGTAAGAGATAAGAAATAAGAGAGAAGTAGAAAATGCTGCGATCATGACTCTCTTGTGAACGGACCTCTTGCCGCGCCGGATACAATAGTAGCCAACAAGAAGCAGAATGCCGGTTGACGCATTGAGAATGGCGTTGATCGTCGGAAGGATCCGAAGGTCCATCGACTCAGCTCTTTTCTGCTGCGAGTGCCCTCGCATCAACAAGCAGTCTATTGAGGAGTTTCTCATCCGAAGAGTCGTAATATCCCCGAATGACCCCCTCCCTGTCGACGAGGACAAACATGGTGCTGTGAATGATCGGCTCAACGGCCGAGGTCGAATCGGAGGCAATCGCCAGATGAAAGCCCTCGCGAGTCAAGTAGCCGATGGTATTTTTTTCTCCCGTAAGAAAGAGCCAGCGCGACGGAGAAGCCTTGTAAAGCTCCGCGTATTGTCTCAGAACGTCGGGCGTATCGCGCTCGGGATCGACGCTGAAGGAAACGAGCAGAATGTTCCTGACATCCTTCAATTGCTCCTGAAAGTTCGCCATGGTGCTGCTCATGATCGGGCAGCTTCCTCCGCAATTGGTGAAGATGAAATCGGCAATCCAGACTTTCCCCTTCAAGTCGTTGAGAGGAAGCTTTTCGCCGCTCCGTTCCGTCAAAGTGAAGTCCGGGACAATGCTCAGACGCGGAAGCGTGCTCCTCGGAGGCAGGTGCATCTCGGTGTAGATGAAGGAGAAAGCAACGGCAACGATCACAAATCCCAGAAATCCCCAGAGGAAATAGGCACGAAATCGCGATCGATCAGATTCTTCGCTCATGGTTTTTTCCTTACAGAAATCATCGAACCGACAAATACGGCAGCGCAGAAGGCAACGGTCACGGTCAAGCAAAGCGCAAACTCCCCCGGTTCACTACGCAGCTGATGGTAGAGCAATTCCCGGGAAGCAGTGATTGCATACGTCAGCGGGTTGATCATCATGAGAAATCTCAGCCAACCCGGCGCCCCTTCCATCGGAAACAGGGATCCGGAGAGAAGCCAGAGGGGAATCAGAAAGAGGTTCACGATGGCATGGAACCCTTGCGTCGATTCCATTCTCCATGCGATAAGAAATCCGAGTCCCGTCAGGCCAAAGGCCACGAGAAAAAGAAGCACAAGGAGGGAGAGCAAATGCATGACGTCGAAGTGTATTCCGATAAAAGGCGCAAGAATGAGGAAGATGGCAGCCTGAAGAACTGCCAACGTGGTTCCTCCGAGAATCTTCCCGAGCGCGATGCTGCTGCCGGAGATAGGGGCAACGAGCACCGACTGGAGAAACCCCTCTGTCCGGTCCTCAATGATCGAGATGGTTGAAAAGATGGCGGTGAAGAGCATGATCAACAGAATCGTTCCCGGGAAAAAATACTCGAGATAATTGGTCCCTCCCAACGGCATCGAACTCTTGAAGGACGTGCCAAGACCCGATCCGATGAAGAACCAAAAAAGAATCGGCGAGCCGATCACGCCGATCATCCGGCTCCGCTGGCGCACAAACCGGACCACTTCCCGCATCCAGAGTGAATAGGTCGGATAAATAAGTTCCGGAAATACATCCATAGAAATCACTCGAGAACAGGTTTGATATTGCCGCTGGTGAGGTGCCCGCATTCACGGGTTTCACAACGCTCTTCTCTCTCCACTGCGTCACAACAGGTCAAGCGGATGCGATCAGTCATCGCTTCCGTAGTTCTTTTCGTCGCGCATCCTGTGCCCGGTCCGATGGATGAAGACGTCTTCAAGCGTCGGTGTGCCCACAGAGACGGCGCTGATCTTCCCGGGAAAAGCCTCGATGATTCTCGGCACGAACTGATGACCATTCCTCTTTTCCACTCTGATCGTGTTGTCAACCAGCGTGGATTTTAACTTGAACTTCCTCTTAAGCAAAGACTGCACCTCTTCCGCATTTTTAGTTTCGATCGAGATCACTTCTCCACCGACTTCCCGCTTCAACTTCGCGGGTGTATCGAGAGCAACCAGGTTCCCTTTGTCGAGTATGGCCAGCCGGTCGCTGTGTTCCGCTTCGCTCAGTATGTGCGAGGTCACGACGATGGTAATGCCGGAAGTGTTGCGGAGCTCCAGCAGGTATTCCCAGAGATCTATCCGTGCACCCGGGTCCAGACCCGTGCTCGGCTCATCGAGGATTAGGACATCGGGACTCGGAAGAAGTCCTTTGCCTATTTCAACGCGCCTTTGAAGCCCGCCTGAAAGTTTTTCGACAATTTCATTCCGGCGATCCTCGAGGCGCAGGTTCCGCAGGGTATCATCGATCCGCCTGGAAGCTTCGCGTCCGTGAAGCCCATGCAGCAATCCGTGATAGCGCAAATTCTCCCTTACCGTGAGCTTGAGGTCTAAACTGGGAGATTGGAATACAACGCCGATATGCTTCCGCACTTCGGCAGATTCGGCAACAACATCGTGACCGCACACAATCGCCCTCCCCGTAGTGGGGGTGATCAGCGTGGAGAGGATTTTGAACATCGTGGTCTTCCCTCCCCCGTTGGGGCCGAGAAAACAGAAGACCTCCCCTTTGCCGATCTGGAACGAGACGTTGTTCAGTGCGAGGCGGTCCGAATAAAGATGCGAAATGCCTTCGACGGAAATAATAGGATTACTCATTGGGGCTGGCTGAAGTGATGATCCAATATAAGGAAAAAAGAGAGCGATCACAATATGATCCACGCCTCAGGCAAGCGTTAAAACCTCATTCCGGCACCGCTTGCGGGGCGTAAACTCCATTCGGAATCCAACGATCTGATTAGACGCGGGTTTTCCCCGAATGGATGCCGTTGGCACGTCAGCCTGGCAAGGAGTCGCGAGCCGTTGCCATCTAATCGGAACTCGCTACACCTTATCGATCACCATTAGGAAAAAAAGCGAAGGAAGGTAAATCAGTGAGGCAAAAAAAAGTCGGCGAGCTGATTGATTCGAACGCAGCGCTCGGTCCTCGCGAACAGATGTGAAGGAAAGGGCGAACATCACTCCAAAACATAGAAAGGCCATCCCTCCAATCAAAGCCCCAATAAAGTACAAAGTCGATGTCATTCCGGTCACCGATGGGATAAGGCTGATCGGAATCAGCGCCGCGCAATTCGCCAGTATGTGGAGCGAAGTCCTTGCGCCGGTCTCGTCGACAACGGTCAACAATTTGTACCCCGCCCGCGCGTAGTCTTTCCGGTAGAGCCATGCGAGCGAAAAGAAATGAGGCATTTGCCAAAGGAACAGAATGGCGAAAAGAATCAAACCCTGGTACGATAGTTCATTCCGTGCCGCAACCCAGCCCATCACAGGCGGCAGTGCTCCCGGAATGCCTCCCATCGTCGTGGCCACCGGGGAAATTCTCTTCAAAGGAGTATACAGGAAAAGGTACGAGATGATGGTCGCAGCGGCGAGAAATCCTGTGAGCGCATTGACGAAAAAGGCGAGGAGTAGAAGGCCGGCACTCGCCGAGAGAATTCCGAACAGTAGCGCAGAATCGGGGCTGATCCGCATCGCAGGGAGAGGCCGCCTTTCCGTTCGCTTCATCAGACGGTCATGGCCCCGTTCGAGATACTGATTGAGCGCCCCGGCTCCCCCGCCAAGCAGCGTAGTGCCGAGAGCGAGGTTTGTCAGCAACCCGAAATCCGATGCAGTCCACTGACCCGAATGAGCAATGAGGAATGAACAAAGCGCCGTCAAGACGGAGAGCGAGGTCAGCTCCGGCTTCATCAGCTCGACGTAGTCGGCGATGCTTCTCCAGACGGGGCGCGCCAGAGGGAACGCTGCGCGCGCGACTTCGGCGTCTCCGTTCATGTCAAAGCCCTTTCGGTGGAATAGATGAACGAGATCCCTTTTACCCGAACGTCGTAGGAATGGGCAAGGTGAAGAACCAGCTGCACGGAGACCACGAGGATCAAAGCTCCGACAACCACATGAGCGGTCGCGATCTCGACTCCTTTTTGCGAAAGAACTGTGTATGCCCCGAGCACAATCTGAACGGCGACGAGACCGGTGAGGCCGTACGCTAATTTTTTAACGCGAGGCAGCAGCCGGGGCGTTCTCAAAAGCTTAGCGACGAAAATGCCAATCGTAATGGCAACAACCACCGCCCAGATGCGGTGGACCATATGGATGAGGATTTGAGAAGAGGTGACGGCTCCGTCCGCGTAAAGACGAATATTCGAATCGATAAGCTGTTGATTGTAACGAGCCATGGCTTCGGCAGAAAGGCTGGGAAACAATTGACCGTACGCCAACGGAAAATCAGGAATAACGAGTCCGGAGCCGGTATGCCTCATGAGAGCGCCTAAAATCAATTGCACGTAGACAACCAAGACGGTAAAAAGCGAAATCTTAAAGAGTGGAATGTCTGCAACGCCATCGGCGATAGGAGGCGAATCCATCCACCATCGTGAGGTGAACAACGCGATGGATGTTACGATGGCAAAAAATGTCTGCGCAAGCGTCGCGTGCGCGACCGAGATCGGTGTCGGAAGAAGCAATACAACAGTCAATCCACCCAACAAACCCTGCGCGATCACGGCACCGAGCGCGGCGATGCCGAGTCCTTTCATCCATCGACGTTCTTCCCTCCTCCAAAGCCAGACGCACAAGATAACCGTCAATAACCCGACAAAGGAAGCGATCAACCGGTGCCCGTGCTCGTAGAGTATTCCACCAACCATCGGCGGGAAAACCATGCCGTAGGCAAGAGGCCAGTCGGGAACTGCCAGACTCGATCCGGTGCTTGTGACCAGTCCTCCGGCGATGATGAGGAAGAAGGTACACACGGCACAGAAAACAGAAAACCGATGAAGAGCGATGTTATATTTCAAAAGAATCTTGCTCCGAGGTTAAGGTGCTACGCTGGTAGAATCGTGCGGAAGCTGCGACACCTGATCTTTCATCCAGGCATCGTATGCTTCTTTGGAATCAACGCTGAGGTAGCCGCGCATCCGATAGTGGCCAAGTCCGCAAAGCTGGGCACAAGCGATTTCTGTCGTCACATTCGGCGCCGCCATGATTTCCTTGTATCCAGCATCCATAAGCGGCTTCACCAGATCTGCTGAGAACACATCTCCCTTTTTAAGAATCACCGCACTGTCCTTTCCCGCAAAATCTCTGATCGCGATCCGTTCGAAGAGTTTAGGAGACGTCGCATCTCCATTCAGTTGAAATGGCTCCGCCATTTCGGCGATCAACTGGTCGGTCGTTTTGATCGGCGTGAACCAAAGCGGGATCACCTGCCCGGGAATCGCATCTTGTTTGACTCGCATCGTCGGCAGGTTGAAGCTGTGGATGACATCTTTCGTTGACAGCCTGATAATGACGGGCTTCCCGACCGGAACGTGGAGTTGATTGATCGTCGTAATGTCGTCCTTCGCGAAAGGATCGGTCCGATCGAGCCCGAGCGGATTGTCGTCCGAGATGAGCGAGATGTTCGTACGGCCAAAAACACCATCGGCCCCAGGGTAATGGACGTTCCATGCAAACTGTTCCGCGACAACGCGAACAACCGTTGCATCTTTTTCCCCGGGAAAATCGTTGACGCGCTTTGCCCAGAGCGGAACGGCGAAGCCGATCAGGAGAACTGCCTCGAAGAGTGCAACGGCGATTTCAAGGTAGCTCGAGACGTGGCTCTTCACGCCGACATAATCCGCGGTCGGGTTTCTTTTCTGACGGAAGCGGATGAGCGTGTAGACGAAGAAAGCTCCCCAGCCGATGAAGAGCGCCAGCATGAGCCAGTGAATGATCGCGAGCATGTTGTCGATTGCAAGTCCATGCGCCGAACCATCAACAGGAAGAGGTAAGAATTCTCTCATTTATTGAAGCCCTCCGTTTTCAATTGTGGATTCCTGGCCGTTCACCGAAGCCGCGTAGGCCTTGGCTCGTTTCCGGAGATAGAGGAAGAACGACGTCATCGCTGTCAGAACCCCGCCCGTCACGCCGATCATGCTGAGGATTGCGAAGTTCATTCCGTTCGTCTGGGGGGAATCGGCAGCGCCGTAGCAGGAGCCGCACGCTAAGGCAGCGTTCGGGAAGGCAACAACGAGGCCTGTGATGACAATTGCAAAGAGAGACAGTGTTCGTGCTTTCATAGATAGCTCACATGTTTGAATTTGCGGATGAACCTCAGTTCGTACAGTACGAGTCCCACGGCAAGCAGTATGAAAAATAATCCGACGAGAATGCCGACGTCGTTGGATTTCGTCAGATACGATTGGATCCCCCATCCTCCTACCGCGAGCGATAGAAGAACGGAGACCGAAATGAAAAAGAGGTGGAATGCTTTGAGTGACATAGGCTAATGTATCCTGTCTGACATTGCGAGAAGGGGGACGAAAATCAGCACGAGAAAAAAGACCGCGGCAAGGATCAGCGCGGCGTAAATGAGTTTCTTTTCCGAAATAAGGTGCATAAAGTAACTGGCGACGAGCGATCCTTTCACGGAAGCGATGATAAGCGCGACAATAATCGCCGGCACGACGCTCAGGTTCAAATACGAGATTGTCACTGTGATAATCGTAAGGGCGAGCAGAGCGACAAACACCGAGATATACACCCTGACGTGCTTCTTGATGTCTTCCGCATGAGTGAGTTCCATTCGATCTCCTACAATAAGTACAGGACTGGGAAAAGAAAGATCCACACCAGATCGACAAAGTGCCAGTAGAGTCCGGCCACCTCGATCCGGTTTGTGAAGCGTTCAGGATCGGTCTTCCACATCTTGCTCCCGGGACCCCAGAAATATCCGTTCACGATCATCCCGCCGATGACGTGGAGGCCGTGCAGGCCGGTCATCGTGAAATAGATCGCGAAGAAAGTGCTCTTGCTGGGAATTTCGCCCGTTTCGATGTGATGTGAGTATTCGAAGAATTTGATGATGAGGAAGACAAATCCCAACAGGATTGTCGTTCCCATGTACAATTTGTACTTCTTAAAATCCTTCATCATGAGCGAAGCCCAAGACATCACCATGGTGATACTGGAGGAGATGAGGACCGCGGTGTTCACCGTGGCAAGCGGAACGTCGAGCACATGATGCGGCCACTCGACCGCGTTGATCCTCAGAAGGATGTACGAAGAGAAGAGAGCGCCGAACAACATCACTTCGGATGCGAGAAAGAGCCACACGCCGAGCTTTGCGTTTGTGAGTCCGGTGTCGGGCCGGGCTTTGACTGTGTATGGTATTTCCATCTCTGGTCAGGCCTCCATCGGTTGGTTCTGAGGAATAAAATCCGTCTTGTGGCCGGGAACACTGTACTCGTACGGAGGGCGGTACACTTGCGGCACGGTAGTGAAATTTCCATGCGGTGGCGGCGTAGGTGTCGCCCAATCCAGCGTTGTAGCATGCCAGGGATTCTCTGCAGCCTTTTTCCCCTTCTTGATGCTCCAGAAGAGGTTGAAGATAAACGGCAGCTGGAAAAGTCCAAGCGTCCAGGCGCCCATCGACATGAAGGCATTCCAATGAAGCACCGGCTGCGCATGAGCATATTGAGCTCCTCCATCCCACAAACGGCGCGAGACCCCGGCGAGACCTACAATGAACATCGGCATGAATATGCAGTTCATGCACACAAGCGATCCGAAGAAATGGATCTTGCCGAGAACCTCATTCATTTTCCTGCCGGTAAGCTTCGGAAACCAATGATAGATGCCGGCGAAAAGGGCGAAGATGGTTCCGGGAGCGACAACATAATGGAAATGACCGATAACGTAGTATGTATCGTGCAACGGAATGTCTGTCGCCGACAGGCCGAGAGGGAGTCCCGTCAAACCCCCGATACCGAACATCGGCAGAAACGCCAGAGCAAAGAGCATCGGCGTTGTAAATCGGATCGATCCCCCCCACAACGAAATGAAAAGAGCTGTCAGGATGATGATCGAAGGGATCGAGATGATCATCGTCGTCGTTTGGAAAAACGTGCTGATGATCGTCCCCATGCCGGTCATGAACATGTGATGTGCCCAGACGATGAACGACATAAATCCAAGAAAAATCGCCGCGTACACCATCGATTTGTAGCCCCACAACGGCTTGCGCGTGTTGTTGGCGATGATCTCGGCAACGATTCCCATTGCCGGGAGGATAAGAACATAAACCTCGGGATGCGCAAGAAACCAGAAGAGATGCTGCCAAAGAAGCGGACTCCCTCCTCCGCTTACGTTCAAGGGCTGTCCAGTGACCACGAGTCCGCTCGGAAGAAAGAAACTCGAACCTGCGAGCCGGTCCATCAACTGAAGCACGCCTGCCGCTTCGAGAGGCGGAAAAGCGAGGAGCAAAAGAAATGAAGTAACGAACTGCGCCCAAACAAAAAACGGGAGACGCATGAACGTAAGTCCCTTTGCACGGAGCTGAACAATAGTCACAATGAAGTTGACCGAACCGAGCAGCGAGGAGGTGATCAGAAACACCATGCCGATAAGCCACACCGTCTGGCCTATCGTCGCGATATCCGAGAGGGGCGGATAAGAGGTCCATCCGGAATTTGCCGCTCCGCCCGGCATCACGAAACTGGAAAGCATCGTCACACCGCCGAGAAAGTAAACCCAGTAACTCATCATGTTGAGTTTTGGGAAGGCCATGTCGGGCGCGCCTATCTGCAGAGGCATCACATAGTTTCCGAACGCGCCGACCGCAAGAGGAACGATTCCAAGAAAGACCATGATCGTTCCGTGCATTGCTCCAAGCTGATTATAGAATTCCGGCAGCATGATCCCTTGTGGCGCACGGTCCTCTCCCAGCCACTGACCGATGAGCGGAATCGGCTGCCCCGGGTAGGCGAGCTGCCAGCGCATCACCATCATGAGCGTGAAACCAAAGAGGAGAAAAAGAAGGCTTGTAAAACCGTACTGAATGCCGATCACCTTGTGATCCTGGGAAAAAACATATTTCCGCCAGAATCCCAGATGGTGCTCGTGCGAGTGGTTACCCTCCATTGTGTTGTCCTTATGTTAACGGTTTAATGAGAAACTCAATCTCTCGTCCGTGGGCAAAGGCGTCAACCTAAACCCGTGAACAGGCCTTATCAGCACACTAAAACAGTTGCGGCTGGCGAGAGAACGTCCCGCCGGAACTACGAATATTGATTACGGTCTACCAGTTAAAAGCCCTCCGATGAAGAAACCAAATCCTAAAACGGAATCACAATGAGGGCACGAGTACATGATTTCTTTTTTTACAATGCCCGAGACATCCTTGTGAACTTCTTCGGTTAATTCTGCTGATTCTCTTTTGGTTTTTTCCAGGGTGAGAGCTTGTTTACAGTACGGGCACTTTGCCATCTGTTCCTCTTAGGAATTATGTGTACAAGTGTCGTGAATTCCGAGCACGCCAGGCCTATCAACTATTTCCCCTCATACTTGAAATCTGCAGTCGCTCCTTTGTCGTTGACCGTGACGCTTACATCTTGCGTTCCGTACTTTTCATGCCATACCTCAATGGTATAAGTGCCGTTCGGAACGCCCCTAATCGTGAAATTCCCCTTTTCATCCGAGACAGCATAGAATGGGTTGTCGACCACCCCGGCGTAGCAGTTCATCCAATTGTGCACTTCGCACTTGAACTTTACCATGATCTCGGGCTTTTCAAATTTCTTCGTCATCTTCATCCCCTTCAACGGCTGCGCATTGTTAAACTGCGGGCTGTTCTTCGGCAGCGCATGGATATTGTGGAGAAGAGGGTCGTCATTCTCAATTTCGAGCGGCTGACCCGGTTGGATGCCGAAAACGTGCGGATGATACTGGCAGCCTTGCTGGGCGAGGACGACCGGGGTCGTCGGTGCATCGTACTTCTTGTTGAGGCCGCTCTTAATGTAGATAAAGACGTTCCGCAGCGTGCCGTTGCTGTTGACAACAACATCCTCCGAATTCACCGGATTCGGGTGCATCGCCAGGCACTGTTTGTCCGCATTCATCTTAATCTGAGGAACTACCGGCGCTTTGCCGCTGAAAGAAATTTTCCCTGTAATATCGCCGGCAAATGCACTCACGGCCGTCATCGCCAACGTTGCACCGACAAGCAACAACATTCCTACTTTTTTCATTGTGTCTCCTTTGTTGATGAGATAATAGAGTTACTTCTTTTTTCCGAGTGTGAAGAGATGATCGCGCAACGCCTGCATCTGCAAAGCAGCATCGCCATGAAGGACATCCGGCATCGGTGACTGCCCGTCGGGAAAATATCCCGGCATCATAGTGCCCGGCTGGATCGCCTCCGGGTTCCTGAGCCAGGAAATGATCCACTCCGGCTTCAGGCGATTGCGCGCAAGTTCGAGATTTGGAGCGACGCTCTTCGGATCTATCTGCGCTCCTCCCATCTGATGGCACTTAATGCATTGAAACGCATTGAAGAGTTTCGTGCCGTCTGCCTGGAGATGCGGATCGGGTGTGAAGGATGCATAGTCCCGCATCTCGAGAGATTGATTAGACAGGCCGAGGAAATATTTCGTGACGGTATTGATTTCATCCTCGGTGAGCGAAAACGTCGGCATGCGCACTTTCAGCCATGGGCGAATTGGCGACGGCGCCTTCAGAAAATTCTGCAGCCACGGCTCCTGGACTTTGCCCCCCTCAATAGTAATGAGCGGCGGGCCTTTGGTCGGATCGTCCAGAATAGCGGCAAAATACCCGCCCCGCTCTTCCAGTTGATGGCAATTCACGCAGCCGTAACGGATCGTCAGTTTCTCTCCGGCATCGATGTCAATAAGACGCTGAGTTTCGGGCTCGACGTATTTACTCCCGGGATTGTCGACTCTGAAACTGAGAAGCACAGAACGAACCATCGCGATCTCTGAATCCGAGAAGGCAAACACTGGCATCCTCTGCACGATGCGGTCGGTCTGGAAAACGCGGGAATTCTTCAGCTTGTTGCCAACCCAATTCCCCCACGTGTGCTCGATTTTCGTGTCCCCGAAATCCATTTGTTCGACCAGCTTCCGCCCGAAGTCCGAGAGGTCTACGCTCACCTTTCCCTCGTTTTCCATCCCTTTGATCTCGTGGCAGCCAAAGCATCCGTACGTCCGAATTACCTTTGCCCCCATCGCAATCTTTTCTTCGGAGTTGATGTCTGTGTTGAAGAACTCTTTCGGCCGATCGTCCCGCATCGTCTGGAGGTATGCGACTATGTCACGGGCTTCCTGGTCGGTGAGCCGAAGGCTCGGCATCTTCGTCGTTGGATTGTAATGCCGCGGATTCCTGATCCAATCGAATATCCAGTCCGGGTTTAGCTTCCCGGCAGCATGAGTCAGCTCGGGGGCAATGTCGTAGCTCGAGGCGCGCGCGTTGCGTACCCGCTCATCGTCGCCGATGACATGGCAGGCTTTGCATCCAAAATTCTCGATATGCTCTTTGCCAAGTGCAGCGGATCCGCCGGCATAGGCCCCCTTCGGGCGATCGAGCGAAAAAGTTGTCTCTTTGCCGATGCTGAAGAGATATGCCGTTACGGCACCCGCCTCTTCTTCACTCAACTTGAAGTTCGGCATCCGTGTATGAGGATTGTATTCCTTCGGATTCCGTACCCACTGGTAGACCCATTCCGGTTTTACCTTTGAAGGCAACGAGTTCAGCTGCGGGCCGATTTTTGGAAGATTCTTGTATCCGCGGATCTCATGGCAACCGAAGCATCCGGATTCAAGGAACGTCTGCCTCGCCTTCGAGAAATACGGAGCACCTTTGAGAGCCTGGCGGTCGGTGTGACATCCGGTGCAGGAAGCATAGACATCCATCCCGCGGAGAATCGGCGTCTCCCAGTATGGATCCGCTTCGCCGTGCGCCTCGCCGGCAGTCAACGCGTGTCCTTGTCCTCGATGGCAGGGCGTGCACCCATATTTTTCCGGATTGTGGATTTTTAGCAGCTCGGGGTGAGAGTGAGTCGTAAATGGCTGAGGTGCATCGGTCATGTTCTTGTCGGTAGCGCCGGCGTGGCATGTCTGGCACCGGTCTACGCGTGCTTTGGCCTCCCCGAAATTGGATTTATCATAG
>CAYLMV010000063.1:0-1846 GCA_964384415.1 uncultured Chitinophagaceae bacterium
TTACACGCCGCACGTCTCGAAAGTGTGTATATTCCCAACGCCGGCAATGTTCCTCTCACATCGTTGAGCTTCTCGAGCAATGGAAGTTACGATAGCGGCGGGATTATCGATTCGGT
The DNA here is from genome assembly GCA_964384415.1 of uncultured Chitinophagaceae bacterium. Taxonomy (GTDB): domain Bacteria; phylum Bacteroidota; class Ignavibacteria; order UBA10030; family UBA8401; genus JAGVPT01. Next base: position 117 of record CAYLMV010000063.1, read on the forward strand.
CTACTGGTTTGTGAACGGCAATCTCGTTGGCAGGAATAACGACCTAACATACCAATTCGATCAGGGCACGAATGTTATTAAACTTGTTGTCCAGGACAATTTGGGCATCAGGGATTCAAGCATTGCAAAAGCGACGATATCAGATTTCAAAGTCTTCCTGAACGGTCCGATTCTTGCAGGTCCGAGTTTGTTAGGTCGTGGAGTACTTTATGTGATAGGAACAGGCGATGCAGTCTACAGACTGGATTCGGCAGGCAACATCTTATATTCTCTTCAGGTCAATGGCAGTATCAAATCTTCGAGCACGATAGCGTTCGACACTACTGTGTACATTGGATCTTCAGACAAGAATCTCTATGCCTTCTCGAAATTCGGGAATGAAGTGTGGACTCCGTTAGCCATGGGAGGCGCACTGAATTCGACTCCGGCAGCAGATTCAATAACAAATCGGCTCTATGTGGGTGTGTCGAATAAGAATTTTGTTGCTGTGGACAGATCGACGGGCACCGTCTCCTGGAACTACTTTGCCGATGCCCCAATTGCAAGTTCCGCAGCAATCACGCCCGACCGGAAGCTGGTTTTCGCAAGCGTGATAGGAACCGTCTACGGATTCGACCTGACGAATTTGACTTCTCCTCCTCTGCCAACGTGGCAAATCCCGCTCTCGGATTCCATCTATTCGTCTCCGGCTGTAGACGATGAAGGGTACAGCTATTATTGTACCACCGGCGGGAAGATTTTCAAGATAGCCATGTTCCAAGGAGAGCCGGCGAGCATAGTCTGGCAAATGCAGACGGGAGGGGCCATTACCGGATCGCCTGTTATCGACGGCAATGGCGTGCTCTACGTCGGATGCGGTGACTCAAAATTGTATTCGGTTAACATCACAAACGGAAGTATTAACTGGACATACCAGAGCGGTTCCTCCATTCTCTCGACCCCGGCCATCTCGAACATAGGAATGATCTATTTTGGAAACCATGGCGGCAAGGTCATCGCCCTTGATTCGAACTGTTCCGTGCATTGGTGCTATCAGGACAGCGCGAGCGTGGATGCGCCCCTCCTGTATGAAAATGGGACTCTGTACGTAGGGACCACTTCGGGCAGATTCCTCGCGTTCTACGATGATGCAGATTCTATCCCCAACGCTGTAAGTTCATCATATGGAGTATCCGGAAAACCAGAAGTTGCAATACAACCTCCTCTCTGGGGAACGTTTCACGGCGACAACCAAAGAACAGGGGTCGCTACACATCTGCGAGTGACCAAGGTCGACGACAAGACAAATATGCTCCCAGGTGAATATGGTCTCTCTCAAAATTATCCGAATCCGTTCAATCCATCGACAACAATACGATTTGCCGTTCCGGTGCGAAGTCACGTGAAAATTGAGGTCTTCAATATCCTCGGCCAACGCATTGTGGAATTAGTGAACGGGGATGTTGGGGCGGGGTACTATGAAAAGGAATGGCAAGCTGCCGTATCATCGGGGCTGTATCTCTATCGCATCGAGGCCGTATCTCTCACCGATCCAGGCAAGCATTTCGTCGCGGCAAGAAAAATGCTTCTCTTGAAATAAGTACAGGAAGCACGCGGACTGTAACAAAAGAGCCATGGCATTTGTCATGGCTCTCTTGTGTAACGCGGCTCCGATCCATCGTCGCTATGCAAGGCTGCTGCTATTTCTCCCCCTTAATCACCATCCAGAACCCGCACCAGGGAGCCAGGAT
>CAYLMV010000063.1:1946-22567 GCA_964384415.1 uncultured Chitinophagaceae bacterium
AGCGAGTTCTTATGATACAACATGATGACGATTTTTCCGCCGGGTTTCAAAACCCGGTAGACCTCATCGATCGCCTGTTGTGTGTTCGGAGTGTGATGAAGCACGCCGAACGAATAGACGACATCGAACGAATTGTCGTCGAACGGAAGATGCTCGGCGTCTGAGACGCGGGCGTCGACCGGGATGTTGGCGAGAGCGAATCGCTTCTTGACCAACTCGATGCTCTGAGGAGTCAGATCCACCCCAGTGACTCGGGCGCCTCCTTTGGCAAACTCGAGGAGATCGGTTCCGAGCCCGCAGCCGACCTCGAGCAGCGTCTTTCCGGCGAACTTCTTGAAGCCGACGATCCTCTCCATAAACGGCTGAGTCTCGTACCTGAACCTCTCCACCTCGTCGAAAAATTCCTTCGATCCCCACTCGACGTCGGTAAATTGCGTTCCGCAGGGATGAGAATTCCAGTACTCCCGTACTTGGGCTTTCAGTTGTTCGTCTTGTTCGTTCATCGTCGCAGCAATAAGGTTATATCGGCCGGATTACGTGAGCGTCTCGCCGGCTATCCAGGATTTATGCCACATTTTAAAATTGATCAGGCTCCAGATTTCCGACGAATAATTGATCCCGGTGCGGTCGTATTCCGCGATCAGCGTGCGGATATATTCCCGGTCGGTGTAGGGATCGTCATAGTCGAGCAAATACGGTCTCGCGTAATCGAGAATCCTCTTGGTCAGCATATTTTTTCCGGAGCCGGTAAAGCCGATCTTCTTCCTGTAGATAATGTTGTGAGGAATCAGCCCTTCCACTGCTTTCTTCAGAATGTATTTTGTCTCGCCATTCTTGATTTTCAGCCTCCACGGGATCTTCATGGAGAACTCCACGAGCTTATGGTCGAGGAATGGAACGCGAGCTTCCACGGACGTCGCCATCGTCATCTTATCGACTCGCATCAAAAGCAGTTCCGGAAGGCGGTTCTTGAATTCCCAGTAGATCATCTTGGTGGAATAGTCGTCGCCGGGGACAGATTGGAACGCCATATCGACCATGGGTGCCGAATCCCCTGCGTGAGAGCGGAGCAGTTTCCGCTTCTCAGCATCGTCGAACGCAGTTCCTCCTCCCAGGAAAGTGCCGTTGGCGGCGAGAAAATTCTTGATGTAGTTTTGCCGGTAGTTCATACTGAGCGATTTCAGGATCGGCGAAAGGAGCCCGTAACCCGCCGAACGGAGCGACCCCGGGAGGGAGCGGACGAATCGGAACTGCTCCTGAAGGTGAAGGACCTTCTTGTACAAGGAATAGCCGCAGAATTGCTCGTCGCTTCCTTCACCGACCTGTACGACGATGGTTCCGTTGTCTCGCGCGAGCTTTGAGACGTAATAGAGCGGGAACGAAACCGGGTCCGCCAGCGGCTCGTCGTGATGATAGATCACCTTCGGGAACAAGCTGATGAACTCTTCGTCGCCGATGACGACTTCGTGATGATTCGTTTTGAACTCTTTTGACACTTGCTGGGCATACGAGAATTCATTCACGTGCTGCTGCCCCCTGATGGCAACGGAAAAGGTGTCGACAGGCCGGCTCATGAGTTTGCTCATCAGGGCGACGTTGGTGCTGGAATCGATCCCCCCGCTCAGAAAAACGCCGAACGGCACGTCGCTCATCATCCGTTTTTCGATTGACTCTTGCAGCAATTCGCGGATGCGTTTCGTGCAATACTCTTCGTTGGTGACATCCTCTCCGTTGACCGGCTGGATGATACTCCAATATTCCTTCTTTGCCATTTCGCCGTTGAGCGATACTTCCAGGTAGTGCCCCGCTTCAAGTTTCGAAACGCCTTTGAAGAGAGTCTGGGGGGCAGGCGTAGCGATGAAAGTGAAGTAATGCGAAAGAGCGGTTTCGTCTACCTCGCGCGCGATCGAACTGTCTTCGAGAATAGCTTTGATCTCCGATGCGAAGAGCAGCCGGTTGTTCCTCACCGTATAATAGAGTGGTTTGATTCCGATCCGGTCTCTGAAGAGAAAGAGCTTCTCCTTCCGCGAATCCCAAATTGCCATCCCGAACATTCCCTCGAGCCGTTCCACAAATGAGGGGCCGTACTCTTCATACGCGTAGATCAATGTTTCTGTATCGCTGTGCGATTTGTACCGGTGTCCCTTCGCTTCGAGGGCCGGACGGAGCTTGGCGTGGTTGTAGACCTCTCCGTTGAAGACGATCCACACGGTTCCATCCTCGTTGGACATCGGCTGATTGCCCGCCGGCGACAGGTCAACGATAGCCAGCCGCCGAAATCCAAGGCCGAGATTTCTGGACGGCGAGACGTAGATCCCGTCGGAGTCGGGTCCGCGATGTTCAATTTTTTTCGTCATGCGGCGGATGAGAGGCTCGTCGACCGGATGAGAATTGGCGCTAAAGTGTAGGATTCCGCAGATGCCGCACATTGAAGGGACTATACATTAAGTTCAATTAAACCAAAAAGCTAAATCCGATTTTCTCGGACTTAGCTTTCGCTTACCAGAAGGTAGCGCATTTTCGTTTGAGTTTCAAGGAGACTCAGTATTCGGTGGTGTTACACTTTGGATGCCCGGATAGAAGCATCCGGGCATGACAAACGCTGGAGTGCGTCATTCCTGAACGTTCTTATCGGGAATCAATTGGTCCAGAAATCAAATGCTCCTGGCCATATTGCTTTTCTTGACTCTTCTCTTACATTGCCATGTATGAAATTCGCCGTCATCTCGGATATTCACGGAAATCTCGAAGGTCTGACAAAAGCGTTCGAGATCATCGATGCCAGGAATGTCGATCAGGTCTATTGCCTTGGCGATATCATCGGCTACGGAGCCAACCCGAATGAATGCATTTCCATGCTGCGCGCCCGCGATGTTGCCTCTATTATTGGAAATCACGACCAGGCGGTGATCGATGCGGCAAAGGCCGGCACGTTCAACGATTTTGCCAGGAAGGCGGTAGACTGGACTGCTCGGCAGCTGACATCCGACAACGTCGACTTTCTCTCTCATCTCCCCTACACCATCGTCGCTCACGATTGCACGTTCGTCCACGCATCTCCGGACAAGCCGGAAGAATGGAACTATATTCTCTCGGTCTATGAAGCCCAGGAGCATTTCCGGTTCTTCTCGACTTCAATTTGCTGGTTCGGACATTCGCACCGGAGCGGCGTTTTTTGTGATGACCTGAAGTCCAAAGAAGTGGAGAGGGGAAAGCGCTACATGATCAACGTCGGCAGCGTTGGCCAGCCGAGGAACGGAGACAGCCGGCTAAGCTTTGGGATTTTCGATACGGAACGGTGGGAGTATGAGCACGTGGTATCTGAGTACAATGTCGAATTGGCTAGGAAGAAGATTATCGAGGCGGGGCTTCCTGTCTACCTGGCGGACAGGCTTCTCTTCGGAGCGTGACATCTGGCAGGACTAAGTAACTACAAAGGAAAACCGCAAAGGCGCTAATAAGACCAAGTCGAAAATAGATCGTCTTTCAACACTCTTCCTTTGCGCTCTTCGCCAATTCGCGGTTCCCCTCTCACTTCGAGAAGTCTTATCTGCATCAGGCTAGTCTTTGATTGCCGCCAGCGCTTGCTGGAACGTCTCTTTCGATTGCATCCCGATCATCTTCCGTACGATCTCTCCCTTTTTGTTCACAAAAAACGAAGTGGGAATACCGCGGATTCCTCCGAAGGCGCTCTCCAGGTCTCCATTATCGATAACGATCGGGTAGGTGAGATTGGACTGTGCGGCGAAATCGTGAACGAGTTTTAGAACATCGCCGTCCCGGTCGACAGAAATCCCGATGATCTTGATGTTCTTGTCCCGGTATTCATTGCTGAGCGCGATGAGGTCCGGCAGTTCGCGTTTGCACGGTCCACACCACGTCGCCCAGAAGTTGATCAACACGACATTGTCCTTGGAATAATCGGAGAACGAAATTTTCTTCCCTCCTTCATCAACCCAGCTAAAGTTCGCAACTTTGTTTCCTTCATTTTTCTCAACGCCATTCACCTTCGAGACGTTTGCGATGTAGTCCCCCGACGCCGGCTGCGCCCGAGACGTTGAAGCCGATTGGGATGTTTGGTTTTCCTGACCGCTTTTTGAGCAGCCTCCCAACGTAATGACAATAAGTATCGGCGGAATTATTCTTTTGAATGCGAACATTGAAAGCTCCTTTTTCGGGGATGATCGGAAGGGTCTACAAGGGGTTTTTGTCGCTGAGCAAGGCAACCATTTTTGCCCTGTCCATCTTGCTGACGGCGGCGCACAGCGTGTTCTTGTGACGCCAGAGGACAACGTTGCAGAGGTCGGAGGTTTGTTCAAAATACCACCCCGTTTTTTCCAGGGCAGCCTTTGCGTTCTCGGGCAACCCCACCGTGTTGCCGCGCAGCACTTCATTGAAGTCGACCTGGTAGACGTAGAGGATGCCTTCTCCTCCTATTTTGTACACGACGTGTACCAGCCTGACACCGTTCACATTGGACAGAACTCCGCCGCACCAATCGCAGCCGTCCAGCGCCGCGACGTTCACTTCGAAAGGAGTATCTTTCGAAAGGTAGTCCTTCACATCTCCCGGGTCGTGGCTGATGAGATCGGGTTTCAGCAGCCCGGTCATTGCGGCGCTGTAATTGCTGATCGATTGCGCGATAATATTCTTCTTTGTTGAGATCGGGATCGCATTGTCCTTTTGAAGAAGCGAAACCGCCCCGACGGCAATTGTGAGAAGCGCAACAAGAGCGACTGCTGGATTGAGAAATGCCCCGCCGAAAAGTGAACTCAGCCAGCTGCTGGAAGTTGATGCGGTGCCGCGAAGGGAAGTGAGGAGGGAGGTATACGTCTCGGACGGAACCGATTCGCGCGGAATCCTTGCGCGCACGACGCCTTTCGTTATTTGTTCCATCTCGTATTCGCACCGGCACGAGGGGCAAACGATTGCATGATCGTTAAAATACTGCTTATTTCCGCCCCGGAGCCGATCGTCGACAGCGTCGCTGATCAGGTCCTGGAACTCTCTACAGTCCACCGCTACTCCTGTACTCTAAACAACTTCATTGTTCAATCCTTCCCTACAAATCCGCGCTTCTTCGCGTACTCAAAAAGTTTTGAATACAGAAGCTTCCGTCCGCGATGCAGCCGCGACCGCACCGTACCAACGGGACACTCAACGAACTCCGCGATTTCTTCGTACGTTAATTCTTCGATATCGCAGAGGATCACAACAGTTCTGAACTCTTCCGGGAGCGATTCAAGGGCTTTCGTGACATCGTCGTCGAGAAGGTGACCGAAGAGCTTCTCTTGCAGGTCGTTTGCATCGGTCGAATCTTCCCGGATGATGTTGTAGAAATTCTGAATATCGTTGTAATCAACGGTATCGGGCTCCTTCACTGCCTTCCGATAAACGTTGATATACGTGTTTTTCATAATACGAAACAACCATGCCCGTACATTCGTTCCTTTTTCGTACTTATCCCAGAACCGGTACGCCTTCAGGAACGTCTCCTGGAGAAGGTCGTGAGCGTCGTCGGCATTCCCTGTCATACGAAGAGCATAATTATAGAGGATGTCCGTATGCGGAATGGCTTCCTTCTCGAACTCCTTGTGGAGCCCCTTCATGGGGTTAATGACGGCAAGTGAAAATGCGAGCATTCGATAGTCCCGGTACAGCGCGAATAAAAAAAACAATGTATGGTGCGAGGCATATCTGTGTCTCCTACGGGGATCGATAACCTCGCTTCGAATAAAACTTAAGAAAAAACAGAATGACATTCAATACGTCAGTTTGTATATTAGGCCAGAAATCCCGAATCTGAAGATCTTTCGAGGCACTCCTCCATGAAAACCCGTTCGATTTTTTCCTCAACCTTAATCTTGCTCTCAATCTCGTTATTTTTCTCCTCCTGCTCGAATCAATCGACAAAGACTCCTGTGCAGCTGCCCGGGACCCTGCCAGACGGCAGGACTCTCTTGTCCAACGGATGGATCTTGTCTCCCGCCGGCACATCGGTGAATCTCGGTGATTTTCCCCTGGGGATGCGGCTCTCGCGGGACGGAAAATTTGCCGTTGTCCTCAATTGCGGCGAGGGTATACAGACAATCTCGATCGTCAACCTCCGGTCGCAGCGCGTGGTCCAGACATTGCCGATTGACAAAACGTGGATGGGTGTTTGTTTCAATTATCGGGGAGACAGATTCTATGTTTCGGGGGGCAACGACAACCGGATACTGGAGTATTCTTTTGAGCATGACTCGGCGGCTTATTTGCGGTCCATCGAACTGGGAAAGCAGTATCCGGCGGAAAATATCTCCCCGGCCGACGTCGCCGTAACGTATGACGGGGCAATTCTCTTTGTCGCCGCAAAAGGCGATAACAAGCTCTATAAGATAGCTCTTGCGAGCGGGCAGATCATTCAGACAACCGAATTCTCGCAGCCCCTCTATTCTTGTCAGGTCGATGAACGCCGTCATCGCGTTTACGTGAGCATCTGGGGAGGAGCGCGGGTCGGAGTTGTCGACGGTGAATCCATGGACGTGTTGAAGGAGATAAACGTAGGCGCTCATCCGAACGAAATGGTGCAGACCAAGGATGGGAAGCGGCTCTTTGTCGCGAATGCGAACGTCAATACGGTGTCTGTCATCGATCTTGAGTCATTCAAGGTGCTTGAGACTATCTCAACATCCCTTTCCCCCGACGCCCCTGAGGGAAGTACGCCGAACTCCCTTGCGCTTTCGGGAAACGATTCCACTCTCTACATCGCGAACGCAGACAATAATTTCGTGGCGGTGATCGATGTCGGCAAGATGGGGAACAGCCGCCCCGCCGGCTATATCCCTACAGGTTGGTATCCGACGGTTGTCCGGTGTGCCGATTCGCTCCTCCTTGTCACGAATGGGAAGGGAATGAGCTCAAGGGCAAATCCGAACCACGAGTATATCGGGAGCCTCTTTGTCGGGACGCTTTCGATGATACCCGTTCCCGGTAAGGCGCAGCTGGAAAAATATTCGTCTCAGGTTCTGCAAAACACGCCTCTCACCCGTACGACTCCCGTTCGAGTATGGGAGGCCGATAATCCGATTCCGAAATCTGCCGACATCAATTCTCCCATCAAGCATGTTATCTATGTGATCAAAGAGAACCGGACCTACGACCAGGTGTTCGGAGATATTCCAACGGGAAACGGCGATTCCTCGCTCTGTCTTTTCGGACGGGACGTTACTCCCAACGAACATGCCATGGCAGAAGAGTTTGTGCTGCTGGACAATTACTATGAAGACGCGGAGGTGAGCGCCGACGGCCACAATTGGTCGATGGCCGCATATGCGACTGACTTTGTCGAGAAAACGTGGCCGACGCAATACGGCGGACGCGGGGGAGAATATGTTTATGAGCAGCAAGGCACTTCAACACCATCGGCCGGATACATTTGGGACGACTGCAACCGGAACAAGGTTTCGCTCAGGAATTACGGAGAGTTCGTCTTCGACGAGGACACTGCACAAGGTGCGTCGCGCATCAAGGCGGCCGGTCTCATGAACCGGACTTCTCCCGATTATCGAGGATGGGATCTCTCCTATCCCGATGTACAGCGGGCGGCGGCGTGGTTAAAAGAATTTGATTCATACGAACAGGGAGATTCGCTGCCTGCATTCGAAATCATCAAGCTGCCGAACGACCACACGTCAGGAACGAAGAAGGGCGCTCTCTCTCCCCGTGCGATGGTCGCCGATAACGACCGCGCCCTTGGGATGATAGTAGAACGGGTCAGCCGGAGCAAATACTGGAAGGAATCTGCAATTTTTGTTCTGGAAGATGACGCCCAGAACGGACCCGATCATGTCGACGCACACCGCTCAACCGCCCTCATTATCAGTCCGTACATCAAAAGAAATTCTGTCGATCACACGATGTACTCAACCACCGGTCTGCTTCGGACGATGGAATTAATTCTCGGCCTCCCTCCGATGAGCCAATATGATGCAAGTGCGACGCCGATGTTTGCATCGTTTTCCCCCCGGCCGGATCTCACTCCATTCACCTCTCGCGAGAACATCATTGATCTTCACGAGCAGAATGCGCTCGGGGCGTACGGTCAGCAGAGAATGGAGGCTTTCAATCTGTCGAAGGAAGATGCGGTGCCGGATGCCGAATTCAATGAGATACTCTGGAAGTCGGTGAGAGGGTCAAATTCCACAATGCCCGCCCCGGTGCGAAGCGCTATCGTCGCTCCGAGATCCAGCCGCCTCGACGATGACGATGATTGAGGCCGATGATATTTAATGCAGAACATTCTTCGATTTTTCGATCGGTTTTTGACCTTCAGGCAGCTGTTGTGGCTGATTCCGCTCCTCTTGACCCTGCACAATGCCGAAGAAGCGCTGACGATGCCCGGTTGGGTGATGGCGAATCTTGCCGCCGTTCGCCGTGCCATTCCATTCGGTATTGATATCCAGTTCAGTCCGGTTCAACTTCTCGCCTCGCTCTTTGTGGCGACCCTTGTCCCGTTCATTGTTGCTATTTTCTGCATTCGGGGAGAGGAGAAGAGCAAGAAAGTGAATTTCCTTTTTCTCCTCCAGGCAATCGTTCTGCTGAACGTTTTCATCCCGCATCTATCCTGGTCCGCTCGGAATCTGCAATACAACCCCGGTCTCATCACAGCATTCTTCATCAATCTCCCTTTCTCGATTTATTTCTTCCATAGAAGTTACCGGGAAGGCCGTATCGACAAACGCACCTTGGTCTGGATATTTATTCTCGCCGCAGCGTTATATCCGCTCGTTGCATTGTTGCTGCATGGCAGCGGCGATATGATTGCAAATATTCTTTTCAATTGAATGGTCTTGCGCGAATTGTTTAGAAGAGCCGCGATGTGATGTCGCTCCAATGGAGCTTTCAGGTGTTTGTGAAGGTTGCATCTATTGACATCCCGACCCTCCAGGCTGGTTTTTGACATAGAAATCTACAACGCAATGTCGAGTGCGCGAAGATTATAGCTATTCATGGCAACAATCTATTCAAGCTCCCTTAGGGGCGAGATGTTTCGGGCATTGAAATCTGCATTCCACTATTTATCTCGTTCCCAATCTCTGATTGGGAACGGAGTTGATGCGGCGACTTGTCATCTCGCGAATCGTCGTCATTGGCGACAGAGCTCTTTCCGAAACTGAGCCTGGGAACGAGAATAAAGGTTGATGTTCCTTAGAGCTCGCCAAAACCTTCCGAAGGCTCTCCAATTGACTTGCACAATTCGTTTGGCATTTGTTCTGTTTTTCGAAAAACCTTCGGAAGGTTGCGCGGGCAGCCTGAGTAACTGCCGTCTGCCTCAGTGCTCTTGATCTTGCCCCTCAAAAAAAGTACTTTGCTACGGCATATCAAACTATGGAGAAGAACGAGATGACGATTGCGATAGATGCCGGAAGGCGCGTAGAGGGCGTGGAAGCGGATGAAGTCAACATCCGTTCGATCAGAAAATACGTCGTCGGGATTGATGAGGAGATACCTATTCTCGGAGGGAAACGGAGGCCGTACGTCAATCTCGATAACGCCGCCAGCACTCCGACGATTTCTCTCATCACGGACAAAGTGAACGAGTTCCTGAAATGGTACTCCAACGTCCACCGCGGAACCGGTTTCAAATCCAAGCTCTCTTCCTGGGTATTTGAAGAAGCGCGCGACGCGATCGCTCGTTTTGTCAAGGCCGACCTTTCAGACAGTGTCGTCATTTTCTGCCGGAACACCACGGAGGCCATTAACAAACTCGCCCATCGGTACCCGTTCGAGCCGGGCGATGTGGTCCTCACGTCGGTGATGGAACATCATTCCAACGAGCTCCCATGGAGAAAAGTCGCGCATGTCGTGCATATCGAAGTGACAGACGACGGGAGAATCGACGAGGCCGATTTCAGGCAGAAGATTTCTCAGTATGGATCGAAAATCAAATTAGTGGCTGTCAGCGGCGCGTCGAACGTTACCGGATTCATCAACCCCGTTCATACCTATGCCCGGTGGGCGCATGAAATCGGCGCTAAAATTATGGTGGATGCCGCCCAGCTTGCACCACACCGTCCCATCGACATGAAGCCGAAAGAAGACCCCGAACACCTAGATTATATTGCGTTTTCCGCGCATAAAATGTACGCGCCGTTCGGCGTTGGAGTACTGGTCGGCTGCCGTCAGACTTTTGAAGAAGGCGACCCTGAATATGTCGGGGGTGGAACTGTCGATATTGTGAATCTCGAAAACGCATACTGGACCGATTTGCCGGACAGGGAAGAGGCCGGAACGCCGGATATCGTGGGAGCTGTAGCCCTGGCCGAGGCAATACGCATTCTTGAAAAGATCGGATGGGACGACATAATCGAACATGAGTCCGCGCTCACCCGCCGCGCGCTGGAGCGCGTCTCGAGGATTCCGGGAGTTTCGCTCTACGGCGGAAAGAATGCATCCGACGCCGGTGAAAGGCTCGGAGTGCTGACTTTCAATGTCAACAACCTCAATCACGCTCTCGTCGCATCCATTCTCAGTTACGAATGGGGCATCGGCACTCGCAATGGCTGCTTCTGCGCTCATCCGTATGTGAAATGCCTTTTGCATGTGGGCGAGGCCGAATCCAAAGATATGGAAGAGCGTATTCTTGCACGCGACCGTTCGACCCTCCCCGGGTTCGTGCGCGCGAGCTTCGGCATTTACAATACGGAGGCTGAAGTCGATATTCTCTGCGAAGCGCTTTCTGCGATCGCAAAAGGAAATTACCGTGACGGCTATACATTGAACAAAGAACGGGGAGAATATTTTCGTACCGACACCGATGACGATTTTGCAAAATATTTCACTATGTGACGCCTGAGGCAAGAATCCATCTCTCCTCACCCGGCGATACATCACTCCCACAATTGCGCTTAAGCGAAGATGCTCGATCCCAAAAAATTATCTCTTTCGACCAAAGCAATTCACGGCAAGAAGCTCCATCCGTACAAAGGCCCTGTCTCGCTTCCCATCTATCAGACATCGACGTATCGATTTGACAGTTCCGATGACGCTATCCGCTATGCGAACGGAGACACCTCGGTTTACGTCTATACGCGGTATCATAACCCGACCGTCCATGATGTTGAAGAAAAAATCGCTCTCATGGAAGAAGGCGAGGACGCCGCATTGTTCGCTTCGGGGATGGCGGCGATTTCAACGGCGATATTGACATTCGTTCACGCCGGCGAGGAGATCGTGAGCACGCCGGCTCTCTACGGCGGAACGTATCGCTTCTTTCGAGACATCCTCCCCCAGGACGATATCCGCGTGAAATATGTCGATCCCGATCGTCTCGCTACCCTGGATCGGCTCATCACCAAAAAGACCCGGCTTGTGTTCCTGGAAACACCCACCAATCCTACCCTCGACCTTGTCGATGTACGGGAACTTGTCTCTCGCGTAAGGATGATGCAGAAGAAGCTCCGCACGAAAATTATCATCATGATCGACAACACGTTCGCTTCATGTCTGAACCAGAAGCCGTTCGACGCCGGAGTGGACATCGTGATGGAGAGTGCGACGAAATACCTGGGCGGACACAGCGACATCCTCGCGGGCGTTCTCGTAAGCACGGCGAAAATCATTGGCAGGGTCAAAATCACGGCCAAGTATCTCGGGGGATGTGCAGATCCCTTCATGGCATATCTTCTATTCCGGAGTCTAAAAACATTTGAGCTCCGCGTGACACGGCAGAATGAAAATGCACTGGCTCTCGCGGGGAGATTGGAGCATCATCCCAAGGTGCTGCGCGTTCTGTATCCCGGGCTTTCGTCTCATCCGCAGCATGCCCTGGCGAAAAAACAGATGACCGGTTTCGGCGGGATGGTGACCATTGAAGTGCGTGGAGGAGCCAGGGGGGCTGTGAAAGTATGCGACGCGCTCAACGTTGCGGTGAATGCGATGTCTCTCGGAGGCGTAGAAACGCTCGTGAGCATTCCGGTCTACTCGTCGCACGTGAACATGTCCGCGGCGGAACTTAAGCGGCAGGGAGTCGCTGCAGGGATGATTCGCATTTCCGTCGGCGTTGAGGCGATAGCCGATCTTGTCGCAGATTTCGAACAGGCACTAAAGAAGATCTGAGAATCGTAGACGACAGGCGCCGATTGCGTCAGCTTTGGCGTGCATGAACTCGAATAATAAATCGTCGTGCCCGCCCGTGCTTCCCGCGGGACGGACATGACAGGTTAAGCCGTTATCCGCTCCCCCCTTCTGGAATTCCAACCATTTTTTTTTTATATTCATCTGACACTTGTGCGGGCGAATGAAATTTATTCCATCCTACATACCGTTGTTTGCTTCCGGAGAATTTCAGCGGCGCCTCGATATGCTGGAGGGAAAGCTGGAGTCGTGTACGATTTGCCCTCATGATTGCGGAAATAATCGGTTGCGGGATGAACTGGCCCGGTGCTATTCCGGCCTCCTTCCTATTGTTTCATCGTATTGCCAGCATTTTGGTGAGGAGCCGGCTTTGGGAGGATCCCAGGGGGTCGGGAATATCTTCCTCGGCAATTGCAATCTTCGCTGCGTGTACTGCCAGAATTTTCAGATCAGCCAGAATTGGAAGGAAGAACGAAAGAACGAAGTCTCCTTCGAGCGGATGGCAGAGATGATGCTTGAGCTCCAGGCAAAAGGAGTTGAGGCGATCGGGTTTGTTTCGCCGACTCACTTTGTGCCGCAGATCGTCCGGGCGCTGGCAATTGCGATTCCGCGCGGCTTGGAGCTGCCACTCATCTATAACACCAATGCCTATGATTCCGTCGATGTGCTCCGGTTGCTCGACGGAATTTTTGATATCTACCTGCCGGACCTGAAATACAGCGAGGACGATTTTGGCTATCGTTACTCCAAGGTGAAATCATACACCGAGATTTCGCGGGCGGCGGCGAAAGAGATGCACAGGCAGGTGGGGAGTGAGATCGTGTACGGCGAAGATGGATTAGTAAAACGGGGACTGATTATCCGCCACCTTGTTCTCCCGAACGACATTGCATCGTCGGAAGAAACTCTTCGCTGGATCGCTGCGGCCTTGGACAACCGTGTGATGCTCAGCGTGATGTCGCAGTATTACCCGACTCACAAAGCTCTGACGACGGAGCTGCTCGACCGGCGCATACGTGAAAGCGAATACGAAAAAGTGATGCGGCTGCTGGACAAGTATGGATTCGAAAATGGCTGGGCTCAGGAGTTTGAAAGCCACGATTACTACCGGCCCGATTTCAGCGACAGGGTGGAACCGTTTAAGAGATAAGAGAAAAGAGATAAGAGAAAAGAAAGAAGAGAGAAGAAGGGTTGAATTAAGGATTATAAATTAAGAAGAAGGAGAAGCTATGGGCTTGTTGACGGAAAAGGAAATTAGTGCGGGATTGAAATCTGCAAAGGGATGGAAACGTGATGGGGATGAGATTGCAAAGACGTTTGTGTTCGAGGATTTTGCCCGCTCGATGGGCTTTGTCCAATCGGTCGCGTTGATGGCGGAAAAAATGAACCATCATCCCGATATCGATATCCGATGGAACAAAGTGACGTTGAGACTCTCCACGCACAGTGACGGCGGGCTCACTGCCAAAGATTTCGGGCTTGCAACTCACATCAACGATCTCTGATTCACGAGGAGGAATTTCGCATGACGCGAAAAGAACGGATGGAGGCTCTCTCCGGCCTTCTAGCGAAAGACCCGGACGATGCGTTCTCGAGATACGCCCTTGCCGTAGAATATGTCGGCGAGGAGAATTTGGATATGGCCATCGATGAACTTCTGGAGGTGATCAAACGGGATCCGGCCTACATTGCGGCATACCGTCAGCTCGGACAGATACATTTGAAACTGAATAAGACGAAGGAAGCCAAAGAATACTATCGCAAAGGGATAGAGCTTGCCGAAAAGGCAAATGACCTCCATTCCAAAAAGGAGATGGAAGAAGAGCTGGAGGACATTGAGGATGAATGGTGAGAAGAAAGTTAAAAGTTGAAATGTGAGGAACATCCTCTCAATAAGTTTTGTACCATAGCCCGCCAATCCACATGAAGCTTCCCAAAGAAGAACTCCTCCAGATATTCAGAGACACCAACGCACTGCTCGACGGTCATTTTCTCCTCACATCGGGCCTCCACAGTCCTCAGTATTTTCAGTGCGCAAAAGTCCTTCAATATCCGAAGTACCTCCACTTGCTTTCGGGAGAAATCGCCAAACATTTTGAGTTGAGCGAGATCGAGCTCGTCATTTCTCCGGCTATCGGCGGCATCGTTGTCGGCACAGAAGTCGGGAGGATGCTGGAAGCCCGAACGATTTTTGCGGAGCGTGAGGAAGGGGCGATGAAACTGAGGAGGGGGTTCGAGATCAAAAAAGGGGAGCGGGTTCTTGTCGTGGAAGATGTTGTGACGACCGGCGGCTCCGTGAAAGAAATTATCAAGCTGGTGAAGGATGCATCGGCCGAGCTGGCGGGAGTCGGGTACATCGTCGACCGGAGCAATGGAAAGACGACCTTCAACGCCAAAGAGTTTTCGGTCCTTCGAATGGACGTTGTCACATACTCACCCGAGGCGTGCCCCCTCTGCAAAACGGGGAGCCCGGCGGTAAAACCTGGAAGCAGAAAATAGGAATTTGCCAAGCATCATGAAATCACTTCTCATCATCGTCAGCGAATCGCTGCTGAGAAAAGCCGAGTCGATCCTCGGCACGGGGCTGTTATTCCACGCTATGGGGAGCATGGTGATCTTTCTACTCGTCATGGTCCTCGGCAAAGTGGCAAAAATTCTACTCGAATCTGTCGGCCGGAAGCTCATTGCAAGGACCAAGACCGAACTTGATGACAAGATCCTCGAGCTCATCATTGAGCGAACTATCGCGATCAGCGCCATCTCCGGAATGTACCTGGGCCTGCATGAAATAAGCATCGGTCTCACGGCGGGGAATACTTCGTTCCTCAAGTTTCTCGAATATTCGAACGGCGCGTTGTATGTCTTGATGGCGCTGGTTCTTACGGTCCTCGGTATCCGCATCGTGGACACCTTCATCCGCCATGCGCTCCACTCCGCTGCCTCGAAGGAATCCTCGACGTTCGATCAGGCTTTTGTCCCGTTGATTAACCGGCTCGTCAATATTCTTGTCGCTGTGGTGGCGGTGATCGTGGTGCTCGATCATTTTGGGCAGAATATTTCCAGCCTGTTGGCGCTGCTCAGCGTCGGTTCGCTCGCCATCGGCCTCGCAGCTCAGGAAACGATTTCCAACATGATCTCCGGATTCGTCATCATGTTCGACCGGCCGTTTCATATCGGCGACAGAGTAAAAATTCCGACCGGAGAGGAAGGCGACGTTTTTGAAATAGGTCTCAGAAGTACCAAAATCCTGGATTTCGACAACAACCTCGTCATTGTGCCCAACAGCGAGCTTCTGAGGACACGAATTGTAAACTATTCATTCCCGGCTCCTGCCGTCCGGGTCATCGTTGAGGTCAACGTTGCGTACGGCGCCGATGTTGCCAAGGTAAAGAAGATCATGCTCGAGAGGGCGCGTTCTCATCCCGATGTGTTGAAGACTCCCGCGCCGGAAGTCAACCTGATGAAACTCGCAGAGACAGGGCTGCAGTTCAAACTCTTCTGCCGAGTCTCGACATTCCAGCAGCAGTTCCCCACGGGAGAAAAACTGCGGACTCAAGTCTACGAGGACCTGAGGAAGGCCAAAGTCGAGTTCGCGCTTCCCGAGTATGTTATCGGCTCGAGAGGGGGAAGAAGTTAATGGATTTCGAATTTATTCGCAGCGAGAAAATTTACAAAGGAAGAATTATCAACCTTGTCGTGGATCATGTCCGTTATGAGTCGGGCAATGAGGGTGTGCGAGAAGTCGTCGAACATCCGGGGGGCGGAGCGGTGCTTGCCCTGTTCGACAACGACGACATCCTTCTCGTGCGGCAGCATCGTTATCCGATCAACGATTTTGTTCTTGAGCTCCCCGCCGGGAAACTCGACGCGGGTGAAGATCCGCAGAAATGCGCAGAACGGGAACTTCGCGAAGAAACGGGGTATGTCGCCAGCCGTTGGCGCAAACTGACCACGATCATGACAACTCCCGGTTTCTGCAACGAGCGCCTCCACATCTACATGGCGCAAGGTCTCTCACAATCACCCCAGGGGCAGTCTCTCGAAGAAGGGGAACGGACCATTAAAGTTCTCCGCGTGCCGCTCGTCGAATCTCTGGCGATGATCGAGAGGGGAGAGATCGTGGACGGAAAAACAATTGCCGGCATATTTCTGGGCGAACGAATTCTTCGCAAATCACGATGACTTCCGATCCCCACCTCCCGGGCGATGACTACCCGAAGAACCGATCGTACCGCCTTCAGCTGAAACGCTGCATCGTCAGCACGTGCGATGGGGAGCTTGCTGAGATTGCCTATTACGAAAGGAACAACTGGGCGACGGTAGAGCTTCAGTGCAACCGGTGCCGGAAAAAGTTCACGGTGAAGGTGGAGATGTGAGGGGGCAGAATGCAGGAGGCAGGATACAGGAGACAGGATCTGTTCTCTGCCTGTGAGTGTTTTCAGTATCCTGTATTCTGTCTCCTGAATTCTGTCTCCTGAGTTCTATTATCTAGCCTCATACACATGATCAAAAATATTGTCCTCGACGTTGACGGCACTCTGCTTGATTCACGGCGCGATATTGCCGGAGCCCAGTTATGGGTTTTGCAGCAGCTCGGCGTTCAGAACTACACAGAGGAAGATCTGTATCCCTACATCGGCAAGACTCTTCAGGAGACGTTCACTATTTTACTCCCCGATCGCCTCCACGCAAGGATCCCCGAAGCGGCGATCATGTACCGCGACTACTACCGTCCGCGCGCGCTGGCGACGACAAAACTATTTCCCGGCGTCAAAGAGACTGTCGAGATCTTTCGTCTGAAAAGAATCAATCTTGCAACGGCCACCATTAAGTCGAGCGAGACAACGAAGAGGGTGCTGACCTTTTTCGGTATTGCAGAATATTTCTGCCAGCTGCAGGGAACCGACGGAATGCCGCACAAACCGAATCCCTTTATCCTTAATAAAGTCATGAAAGAGCAAGGATGGGAGAAGGAAGAGACTGTCATGGTGGGAGACACAGACCGCGATATTGAGATGGGCAGGAACGCCGGCATTTCGACCTGCGGCGTCACGTACGGGACATTCTCGCGCGAACAAATGGAGGCTCTCCACCCAACGTGGGTGATCGACAGCTTTCCACAACTTCTGACAATTATAGGATCATGACAGCGAACGAACTCATCCGCAAGAAACGGAACGGCGCGGAACTCTCAGCGTCAGAACTGCAATTCGTCATCGACGGATTTGTGCAGGGGAGTATTCCAGATTATCAGATGTCCGCATTTTTGATGGCCACATATTTTCAGGGAATGAGCTCCGATGAAACGAGCACCTTCACGAAACTGATGCTTCATTCCGGCGAAGTTATTGACTTATCGGCTATTCCCGGAGTAAAAGTCGACAAACATTCTACCGGCGGCGTAGGGGATAAAATCTCGATTCCCCTCGCGCCAATCGTAGCGGCGTGCGGCGTGCCTGTGCCGATGATCAGCGGCCGCGGGCTCGGTCACACGGGGGGGACACTCGACAAGTTAGAGTCCATTCCCGGCTTCCGGACGGACCTCTCGATTGCGGAATATAAAAAAGTGATCGCTGAAGTGGGCGTCGTCATGATCGGCCAGACGAAAGAAATAGCGCCAGCCGACAAGAAAATGTATGCGATGCGGGATGTTACGGCTACCGTCGAGTGCATTCCGTTGATCGCGGGAAGCATCATGAGCAAGAAACTTGCCGAGGGGATCGATGCCCTGGTTCTGGACGTGAAGACCGGAATCGGAGCCTTCATGCCAACGTACGAACGGGCCGTCGAGCTTGCCTCGGCGCTGGTGCGAATCGGCAACAGTTTTGGAAAAGAGACCGTTGGTTTTATCACAGATATGAATCAGCCGTTGGGGTACACTATCGGCAACTGGCTGGAGATTGTGGAATCAGTCGAATGTCTTCAAGGAAAAAATATCCCTGATGTGATGGAACTGACGTACACGCTCGGCGGGATGATGGTGCTTCTCGGCAAGAAGGCTGCGACACTGGCAGAAGGAACAGAGCGATGCAGGGAGGCGGTGCGAAGCGGGAAAGGCTACGAGAAATTCCTTCAACTCGTCAAACGTCAGGGCGGTGATATTTCATTCGTCGAGCAGCCGGGGAAATACCCGCGTTCGCACTATTCCCAGGAGATCTCGCTTTCTGAAAATGGTTACCTCACTGCCATTGACTCGCTCGAAATCGGCTTTTCCTCAATTGTGCTTGGGGCGGGAAGAACAAAAATCGATGACGTGATCGATCCGAAGGCAGGGGTTATCCTCAAGAAGAAGGTGGGAGATCGTGTGAAAGCAGGAGAAACAGTGGCCATCATCTACACCGATCAGAAAAATGCAGTCGACCCGGCAGCTGAACGGATCGCAGCAGCATTCCGCGTTGGCCGCGAGAAACCGGTTCCTTCTCCTGTCGTTATCAGTCAGGTGGACAGGAATGGCGTGAAGCCTTTCGGTGTCTAATGAGAAGAAGGGTCCTTCTTCTCGACCTCAGTTGTCGCATCAGTCTTCTTGAAATTTCTCTCTCATAGATGCATATTGTGATTGCAGCCCGCTTCCGCAAACTCATCTCGCTCGGTCCGCGTGAATAATACTGCCCATGTTTTCTACATAGGAATCCTGATTCTCGCCGGAGCTCTTACGACCGTCGTCCTTGGTCTCCGTGGATGCAACTATTATCTCACCCCTTTGGGGGAACGGCCTTTCCACGCGCAATACAATGAAATGAAACCGAGCGGGTCGTGGGGACACGGGTACGGGATCGTCGGATCGCTGATGATTACCGCCGGCGTTGTCATGTATTCCTCGCGCAAAAGAATTCGGATGTTCGCCGATGTGGGGAAGATCAAGACCTACCTTGAATTTCATATGTTTCTCTGTCTCGTCGGTCCGATTCTCGTCCTCTATCACACGACGTTCAAGTTCGGGGGGTTGGTGGCAGTGAGTTTCTGGAGCATGGCTGCGGTTGTCCTGAGCGGCATTTTTGGAAGATATGTATACGTCCAGATTCCCCGTGGTATCCAGGGAAACGAACTTACAATGGACGAGCTTGAGAAGGAAAATGGCCAAATACGATCGCTTCTCGAAAAGGAATTCAAGCTCGATCCGAAGCTCCTCGAAAAAATCGATGACATAGCAAGCGCGCCTGCCTTGGCATCGCAGATGTCGACGATGCATGTGCTTCGTCTTTTCGCTTACGGCAGCGTGACAAGGAGATTGAGACTTGAACGGCTGTACCAGGAAATGCGAAGGAACGACGCTTTTCACCATGTCGCAGGAGAGGTAAGAAACTTGATACGGAAACGAATTATCCTGATGAGGCGAATCGCATTTCTTGAAAAAATGAAACAGATCTTCCACTACTGGCACGTGGTGCACTTACCTTTCAGCCTCATTATGTTTGTCATCCTGCTCATTCATGTTGCCGTAACAGTAGCGTTCGGGTATACCTGGATTCTTTGATACTCTGTAGCGGCATTCCCGATCGCTGTCGAGGAGAAAAGTTCGCCAGCATTGGGCGCACAGTCTCACGCTGCCTCATCGTGATGTGTGTCCAGGAACTTACGCGATCCCTCATGCACCATCCGACCTGTGCGAACAATGTTGAAACATTCAGTGAACATGGACTTCATCCACCGATTCTTTTCTATGACAGGGTCGCACGGACTCATTCCGCGAACGGGCTGTCTGGCGGTAATGCTTGCAGCGCCGTTCGTGCGGGGAATAGCTCAAATCTCGCCGGGAGAATTGTCTGCCGCGCACTCCAACCTTGAGGGGATCGCCAATTGCACTCAGTGTCACTCCCTTGGCAAGACGATTTCCAGCGATCGTTGTCTTGGATGTCATTCAGAAATACGGACGAGGCTCGGTGCGCGAACGGGACTTCACGGCCGGAACTCCTATCAACAATGCATCGACTGCCACAAGGAACACCACGGGCGGGAGTTCTCCATTCGACGGATGGAGACGAAAACGTTCGATCATTCCTTGACAGGTTATGTTCTGGCGGGAAAACATAACGCGGTCGAATGCCGCAAGTGCCATGAGGGGGAGAACATCAGGGCGGCGGATATCGCGGCGAAGCCGCAAGCGTTTAAAGCGAACACTTATCTTGGCCTTTCAACAGACTGCAATTCATGCCACAAAGATATTCACGTTGGACAGCTATCTCCCAATTGTGCGCAGTGCCATACGACAGATGGATGGAAGCCGGCGACGAAGTTTTCGCATGACCGGGCGGCATACAAACTCACCGGCAAACACGAGAACGTGGAATGCGCCGGATGTCATAAGAAAGCGCTCGAGCATAACACCGTGGTTCAGTATACGAAGCTTGAGTTTGCCGCCTGTTCATCGTGTCATATCGATCCTCATGCAGGAAAATTCAAAAAGTCGTGCGAATCGTGTCATACGACCGCCGGATGGAATGAAGGGAACGCAAAAACATTCGATCATTCGCAGACACAGTTTCCTTTGAAAGGGAAGCACGCCG
>CAYLMV010000064.1:0-22113 GCA_964384415.1 uncultured Chitinophagaceae bacterium
TTAAACGTTCAAAAATGTAACTAAATGTTGAGCATAAGTCAAGGTAACCAGCGGGGGCGGAGTGGGCTACTTTGGATTAAAGGTCATTGCGGTGAAGCGGCACTTCGTCCCCCGACAAAGAACGTCGGGGTCCTCGCAATCACTTTTTTTGAAAATGCCCAACTACCGGCGGGGGAGCGCGGACTTGATTTCATCTTCCCAGACGCAGAAAAACCTTGTGAAGGTATTTCCAGGAATAGGTCAAACAGCTAACAAGCCCCGCAAGGCAACCTGAAAACCTTCGCAATGTTCCGGGAAGCCAGATGAACTACTGATGTCGGGCAGACGAAACAGCGGCGTGTTCACGCCAAGAGTTTGTTATATCCGATGATTTAGTGATAACCTGGTTTGAAATTGGATGCCATTCCCGTCATCAATATCCCGTAATATCTTCTTCCCTCCTCCATCTTCCCTCCTCCATCTTCCCTCCTCCATCTTCCCTCCTCCATCTTCCCTCATCCATCTTCCCTCATCCATCTTCCCTCATCCATCTCCCATCTCCCATCCCCCCCTCCTCCTGTTTTTGCATTGCATTTCAGGGCACTTTCGGTTATATTCTTAGCCTAAAGTCAGGTTCAGTTCAATATCTGCCAGCAAGGAGTTTGTCCGGATATGCCTATAATGACCAGAATGCGCGACAACATGCCAGTAATTCTTGTCGCGCTCGTTATTTTGTTCGTCGTGATGATCGTATTTGAATGGGGAATGGATTATCTCGGTATCCGATCGGGACGCCACGACTCCATCGGTGTTATTGATGGAAAGAAAATTTCATACCAGGAATTCTCAGACCTTGTTAAACGTGCTGCCGAGAATCAGAAAAAGCAGACAGGCCAGGAGCCCGACGATGAGACGTATCGACAGATACGTGATCAGGTATGGAACAGCCTTGTTGCATCGACGTTAGTCGAAAAGGAGACGCAGCGTGCCGGCATCACCGTGTCGGACCAGGAGTTGGTCGATTGGGTAAAAGGCGATAATCCCCCCGACTTCTTGATGCAGCAGTTCCGCGATTCCACCGGCGCATTCAACCGAGCGGCGTACGACCAGACGATCAACGATCCAAAAAACAAAGATATCATGATCCAGGTTGAGACCGGATTGCGCCAGCAACGGCTCAGCGAGAAAATGCAGAGTCTCATATTTGCCTCCGTCCGCGTTACCCCCGGAGAAGTTCAGCAGCGCTACGAAGACCAGACCACGAAGATGGAAGCGCAGTATGCCTTCTTCGATCCGAACAGGTACTATCCCGACAGCGCGGTTACCGTGACGGATGAAGACCTTCGAAATTACTATAACGAGAACCAGGAGGACTTCAAAGCGAAGGCGACGCGCAAATTGAAGTACGTTCTCTTTGGAGACGAAGCTTCGGCGCGCGACTCGCAGGATGTTCTCGTGGAAGCAAACAACATTATCCAGCAGGTAAAAGCGGGGATCGATTTTTTTGATCTCCAGAAATCGTATTCAGAAAAACCCGCGCCGCCGGCATTTTTCAAACATGGACAGCTTTCTCGGCAAAGGGAAGACGCAATCTTTTCCGCCGCGGTGGGGAGCGTGGTTGGTCCGCTGAAGGATTTTGACGGCTACCATGTAACCAAACTTGTTGCGGAGAAGAAAGGATCGGAGGTCTTTGTTCGGGCGAGCCACATCCTCCTCAAGACCGAGGGCAGCGATGAAAACGCCGTGATGAAGCAGGCAAAGGACCTGATCGCCAGGGCCAAGAAGGGTGAAGATTTTGCGGAGTTGGCGAAACAATATTCAGTGGAACCCGGTGCCGCGGTTTCCGGCGGAGAATTGGGATGGTTCGGAAAAGGGCGTATGGTGAAACCATTCGAAGACGTCGCCTTGCAGGGAAGGCCTGGTCAGATTCTTGGACCGGTGAAGACGCAGTTTGGGATCCATGTCATCAAGATTGAAGGAAGAGACGACAGGGAGGTAGAGATCGCCGATATCGCGCTGCCGGTGAAACCGAGTTCGCAGACCAGAGACGATGCTTTCCAGAGAGCGCAGGATTTTGCTTACGTTGCCAAGGATGGGAAATTCGAGAAGGATGCGGAAGGGCTCAACTTGCAGGTGAAAGAAACCGTTGCTTTTCAAAAAGGCCCCTCGATTCCCGGGATCGGTGCGAATGAATCTGTGATGAGATTTGCGTTCGATAAGGATCTGGGAGATCTCAGCGAGGCTTACCAGGTGAATGGCGGCGTAGCCATCTTCAAGATATCGGAGATAAAGAAAGAAGGCGTTCGCCCCTTTGAAGAAGTCAAAGACTTCCTGAAGCCGCGCGCGCTCCGGAAGAAAAAGATGGCGATGATGAAGGATGTCGTCGAGAAGCAGCGATCTGCCATCAGCGACACGGCGGACCTCTCATCGTTGACCGCTTTGGACGGCCGCATTACCGTGCTGTCGACCGGGGTTTTTGGCCCGAGTTCCGGCATCCCGACGATCGGACGCGACAATGCCTTTCTTGGTACCGCATTGAAGCTTTCTGTTGGAAAAATTTCGCAGCCGGTTGAAGGCGTAAGAGGTTACTACCTTATTAGGCTGCTCAGCAGGACCCCGTTCGATCTGGCCACCTTCAATTCCGAAAAGAATATCCTCGCCGCGCAAATGCTGCAGGAAAAAAAGCAGCGCGTCGTGGCTGAATGGCTCGAGAAACTCAAAGCGAAATCTGATATCGAAGACATGAGAGATTCCTTCTACAGATAAGAAAATTGTCGTACAGATTTGAACGGGCAGGAATGAGATCTTGGTTCATTCCTGCTCGGCGTTTCAGCCTGTCCGCAGAATGGAGCGCACTCCTCCCCAAGCGGTCTTGAAACTTGTCGCCGTATTGAAGCAGCCCTGCTTCATTTCCCGCTTTCTGAAAATGAAATTCATCTCTCCTTCAACACTGCCCGCCTTTATGTTCGTCACGTTGCTGTATTATTCCAATGTATCTAGGATGTGAGAATGCTTTGGTTTCGTCGTCATGTTCCACGACGAGTTGAGTAATCGGCCGCCGTGGTTGCCAGGGGCATCGCGCTATGATTGACCGGAGAAGGTTCTGACTCGAGTACGGCTTTTCTTTTCGGGCTGATATCGATGCCGAACCAACCCGTCGTCGGGGGGAGGAGCGTGAAAGTCATCGTCCATAGTCGTATATTGGATGTGCAGAGGCACATAATTCAAACGAAATCGTCGATCAATCAACGGCCGCGGCCGCTTGAAGCGATTACATGATAAGAGGATTCAAAAAAGTAGTCTATACCACGTGCATCGTCGGGGTGGTCTTGAGCCTGGGCGTGGGATATTTTGTAAAGCAATCCTTGATGAAGGAAGAGAGCTACGTCTCGACGATTTCTTACGACAATGAGGTGATCTACGTCCTCCAGGGAATTCTGCTCTCTCTCCAACGGGCCGAGTCGAGCCGTCGTGGTTACGTCATCACGAGCAACCGTGAGTACATCCAGAACTACAATGACGCAGTCGGATCGGTTCAGCAATCGGTCCTCTATCTTAAGCGACTCAATGCGAACGGGCAGTACCAGGACAGCTTTCTCGACTCCCTTGGATCTTCAATCAACACAAGAATTGCGAGTTTAAAATCCTCGATCGAGCTCGCGATGGTAGACTCCTTAGCGGATTCGGTGCAGACCGTCATGACGAATACAGGGATGGAGGCGATGGCGTTGATCCGCGGAACTATCCTGGACCTTCAGCGTGAAAAGAAAGATTCTCAGGACAATACTTTCCAGTCCCTGGCGCGGTTGAATTCATCGATACAGAATCTCTATAACGTCGGACTCTTCATTGTCGTGGCGTTTGCATTTGGAATCGCATATCTTTCGAGCCGTCACTTCAGGCGATTCGACAATATCGAGTCCCAGCTGCTTCGCGAATTGTTTCAGGCGAGGCAGCAGGTTCAGCATGCTACATCCCGCTACCAGGATTTGAAGGCGGGAATCAGTGAAAAATCCAAACCAGCGGGTGGAGAGCCTGAGGAGAGACTATAATCTGAACCCCCTCGTGCAAGAATAATCCGTGAAGAACAGCCGGGTCGAATTCCGGCACCGTTGTCTCCGCGAAGTTCCGTCGATCAGCGGCCACCATTCGAAAAAAAGAAAAGTCTCATGAGCGAACCGAGCCGGAGTTCGGTAATTTACCTGACTGGATTTATGGGGAGCGGAAAGAGCACCATCGGCCCCATCCTCGCCAATACACTTGGCTATAGTTTTGTCGATCTCGATCTCCTGATCGAACAGAGAGAGAAGCGAAAGATCGGCGACATTTTTAAGGAAGACGGCGAAAACAAGTTCCGCGAAATGGAGCGGGCGTTCCTCCTGGAGATCTCGCAGACGCCTCGTTCAGTGATATCGCTCGGGGGCGGAACGATCATCGATCAGTCGTCGCTCGACCTGGTGAAGAAAACGGGCGTGCTGATCTATTTGAAGGCGGATCCGCAGTATATCTACAAGCGGCTTCGTACAAAAAGCGACCGTCCGATGCTGCGCACTCCGGACGGAGATTTGATGGATGCCGATCAACTGCAGGGGCGCATCGAAGAGCTGTTGTCGAAAAGGGAGGGATACTACATGCAGGCACACGTCGTGATTCATACCGACGACAAGAAAATTGGAAATACCATCGACGAACTTGTCAGACAATTACGCCACCACATAGAAGAATAGAATTTTCGTGAAAACAATTCGGGTTCCCCTCGGCTCGCGGTCGTATCCGATCTACATCGGCGAGAATATGACGTCCGGCATCGGCTCGATATTCCGCCGCCATGCATTGCCCCGCCCGGTCGTGATCGTCACCGACAAGAATGTAGCTCCCCTCTATCTCAAGGGTGTTGAACGGAGCCTGGTCCGTTCCGGATTTGCCGTGCGTTCGATCGTTCTTCCGGCGGGCGAGAAGCAGAAGAATTTGCTGCGTGCAGAAGCGGTCTATACCGAGCTGCTTCGCGGGAGGATTGAGCGGCGTTCTACGATCGCAGCGTTGGGCGGGGGTGTTGTCGGCGATCTTGCGGGGTTTATTGCGGCCACGTACCAGCGCGGCGTTCATTTCGTCCAGCTTCCGACGACGCTTCTTGCGCAGGTAGATTCGTCTGTCGGCGGCAAAGTGGGAGTGAACCATGCGCTCGGCAAAAACATGATCGGCGCTTTCTATCAGCCGGATTTCGTCGTGGCCGACGTTGCAACGTTGCGCACTCTCCCGCAAAGAGAAATTGTCTGCGGTTTAGGAGAGGTGGTGAAGTACGGGATCATTATGAACAAGAAATTCTTCGCCTACACGCAGCGGCATATGGCTGGGCTCCTGAAGATGGACGACAAGGCGCTGATCCACGCCGTCGCCGAGTGCTGCCGCATGAAAGCCTTTGTTGTCTCGAAGGATGAATACGAGCAGAATCTTCGCGCCATTCTTAATTTCGGCCATACCGTCGGGCACGCGCTCGAACATGCTGGAAAATTTCGCGCGCTGAAGCACGGAGAGGCGATTCTTTTGGGGATGGCCGCAGAAACATTCATTGCGCTTCGTCTCGGACTCATTTCGGCTTCAGACGCTGGACGTATCGAGAACGCCATACTCTCCGTCCCATTGCCTTCGATTCACAACCTCAACGTATCTCCCCGGAAACTGCTTGAAGCCATGAGGGTTGATAAGAAGGTGGAGGGAGCGAAAATTCGTCTTGTCCTGCCAACGTCGATCGGAAAAGTCCGCCTTCCGCAGGCCGTTCCAGAGCAAGCAATTCTGGAAGGATTGTCATATCTGCAAGGATTCTTATCTTCCTCGGACAATCGTTCCGGAATGTAATCGAAGGTATTGTTCATCCCGCAATTTTTTCCAACTCCCTTACCATCTCCGGCACAAACGCCAGGTGCTCCGGCTTCATCAACACGCTCCGAAGAATTGCCGCTCGTTCCCGGTCACAGTCGATCCCCGGATAAAAATTCTTCAACTGCGTTGAAGGAACCTGAAGCAAAGCGAGGAAGAGCGGATGGGTCGGGTGGTGCATCGAATCCGTAAAAAGTTTCTGAGTTTTGTTGGAAATGAGGGATGAAGAGAGCGGTTCCGTCCTCGGAAAATACGTAACGATGTCCAGCTCCGGCTTTACGAATTCATGAAAGCGAACGCTCTTTCCGATGAGCCTCGAAAAGTCAAGGGCCGCTTTTCGCGTCTTCGTCAGGATGGCCCCAAGGCCTGCGTTGGGTTCCAGAGGAAGGCACTTCAGCGTAAACCAGAGTGCCGCCGCTGCCGCACCGGGGCGCGAACACTCCAGGCTGATCTCGCCAAGGTGCAATTCCTTCGAAGTGAAATAGGTGTAGGGAGAATTGTGCTTATAAAACTTTCCGACCGACGGGTCGCGAAACATAACACATCCGCATCCGTAGGGCTGCAGACCGTGTTTGTGGGGATCGACCACGATGCTGTCGCATTCGGAAAGATGCAGAAATGGTTCGGCGTCGATGATCGGCGCAGGTTGCCGCGCGAGAAGCGCGAAGAATCCTCCGTACGCGGCATCGGCGTGAACGCGCACGTGATATTTTCGGCAGAGAGGGATGATTTCCTGCAAGAGATCTACAGCTCCGATTGATGTCGTGCCGATCGTGGCCACCACCGTTCCAACCTTTCCTGTTTTCAAAACCTCCTCGAGCGCGCCGCAATCCATCCTCCCCAAGTTATCGGTCGGGACTTCAATCGACTCAGCGCATATGACTTCGCACATCCGTTTATGCGTGTAGTGGGAAGAGCTCGAAAAAGCGATTCCTTTGGAGGGATGGAGCGATCGGGCAACCCAGAGTGCTTCCAGGTTGGCGATGGTGCCGCTGCTCGTCAGGTGCCCCAGATGTTCTTTGTAACCAAACATGTGCGCGAGAAGATCAACGGCTTCAATCTCCATTCTGGCCGTAGCCGGCCCGCCATCCAATGCATGGTTGTTGGGGTTGATTGTCA
This sequence comes from uncultured Chitinophagaceae bacterium, assembly GCA_964384415.1. Lineage (GTDB taxonomy): Bacteria > Bacteroidota > Ignavibacteria > UBA10030 > UBA8401 > JAGVPT01. The sequence goes on from CAYLMV010000064.1 coordinate 6,976, forward strand.
TCGCAATCTGGTATGCCATGAGTGAGATGGGGTGGGGAGGCTTCAGCATCTGGCCGGCATACCGGGGATGGAAGAAGGGATAATTTTCCTGCATTCGCTCGGCGAATTCTTCTGCAACCTTCTCGACTTTCGCCTCGTCCACGCGAAGCGTTTCATCGGCCTCGAATTTTCCCCAGGTCAGTTCCCATTCCTTCTCTCGAGAGATCAGGTTTTGAAAAATCGGTTGGTTCATCATCCTACCCGTGTAAGTGTTAAGTGATGTCAATATATGATGACCTGAAGTCCGAAGCAAGAAGGTTGATTTCGTGGAATCTTCTGCCGGTCCGTTACTTGAACTTTCAAATACTCAGAAACGAACACTCATGGAGTCGAAATCATTGAACGCTGAACCGTCGAGCATTAAAGTATCACTGATCCGAATTCTCACGAAGCTTTATTTCACTTTTAATTAATACCGCGATAACACTAGGCTAATGCCAACTTCTTACTATGGTGCCAGTAAAAGAGGTAGGATAAGGAGTTCCGTATGAAAATAGCATACTTTAACGCGAATCTGCAAGTCGGACAAGACGGGGTCACCCGCTGCATTTATAAGATGGTTGACGCCGTGCTCGATCGCGGATACAAGGCGATCGCGATCGGTTCTTCGCTCCCCGCCGGTGAACCTCCGATACCTGTGTACGGTGTTCCATCAGTCGTGCTTCCCCTTCACAAAAATTACAGAATTGCGATTCCCGGATATCAATCGTTCGCTAAGGTGCTGCAGGAATTCCAGCCCGACGTGCTTCATATCAATAGTCCGTGCACACTCGGTTTTGCCGCAGTGAAGTACGCCAGACACTTCGGAGTGCCGGTTGTCGCGACGTACCATACTCACTTTCCAACCTACCCGCGCTACTACAACCTGACCAGTCTGGAAGATCTCACCTGGCGTTTGTCGAGGCGGCTGTATAACAACGTGGATCGTACGTTTGTCCCGAGCAGGCCAATTCTGCAGGAACTGGATGACAACGGGATCCAGCGTCTGACGTACCTCCCCAATGGAGTAGACACCGCTTCGTTCAGCCCGCTGAACCGGTCGGAAGAATGGCGCAAGAGGTTCGGCAACGGAGAAAAGCCGATTGTCCTCTTCGTAAGCAGGCTGGTGTGGGAAAAAGATCTCCGGATCCTGGCGCAAGCGTATGATCAACTTCGCTCGCGCCGTACCGATTTTGAAATGGTCATCGTAGGGGATGGCCATGCGCGTCAAGAGCTTCAGGCTATGATGCCTGGAGCTCACTTTCTTGGATACCAGTCGGGCAGGACATTGTCTGAGAGTTTTGCATCGGCTGACATTTTCGTCTTTCCCTCTACGACCGAAACCTTCGGTCTCGTCACTCTTGAAGCAATGGCATCGGGACTCGCGCCCGTCGCAGCCGAAATCGGAGGCGCAGCAGAAATCATTCAGGAGGGACGTTCCGGACTCTTCGCACGGCCGCTGAATTCACGGGATCTGGCGAAGAAAGTGGAGTGGTATCTTGATAATCCCAATCACAGAAAAATCATTGCAGACCATGCACTCGCTCGTGCACAAGAGTATCGATGGGAATCTGTTCTCGCGAAACTTTTTGAGAATTACGGAGAAGTTATCGAGGACTTCCGTCGACGCCGCATTCCGCGCGCAGCCTAGCGATCCGATCGCCGACCGCGCGATCCACATTCAAAGTCCGACCAGTGCACCCAGAGCGGCCGGCACTCCATTCACTATCGCCCATCTTTCCGATCCTCACCTTAGCAGACAATACTACCGCGAGCATATCAAGTCATTCAAGATCCTCCTTCGCACAATTCTCGAACACGGCTGCGATCACATCATCATCACGGGCGATATTGTGAGCACCGGAGATCCGGACGACTATTACCTGGCGAGAAAGATTCTTACAACATACGGATTGATGGACAGCAAGAAGCTCACCATTGTTCCCGGCAACCACGACGTATTCGGAGGGCCTCATCGCGCCGTCGATGTGCTCAGCTTCCCCCGGCATATCCGTACACTGGACTACCACCGAAGGCTTGCGTTGTTCCAGGAGGCGTTTGCCGAATCGTTCGATGGAGTGCGGCAATTAGACGACGCCAATCTCTTTCCGTTCATCAAACACGTCGGCCCGTACGCGATCATCGGATTGAATTCCATTCCTCAGTGGTCGCTCTGGGATAACCCGCTCGGTTCCAACGGAATGCTGAGCGAGAGCCAGTGTTCTGCGCTGACCCGACTTGAAGAGGAGGATATGTTGGATGGAAGCATTCCCATCGTTGCTATTCACCACCACTTCAACGATCTCAACGACCAATCGACGGACAATAATCTGTGGCGGAACATCGAATCCAAAACGATGAGGATGAAACGGCGCCGGAAGATCTTAAAACAGTTTTCGTTACTCGGAGTTCGCGCCGTGCTTCACGGACACGTACATCGTAACGAGCTCTACGAGAAGAACAGTATACAGCTGGCCAATGGGGCAGGAGCCGTCTGCGACGATCCGGATAACATGATCAAGTACAATCGCCTCCAGTACGACGGCCTGCACACTAATATAGAGATCAAGGTGCTGCCGATTCCTTTTCAGACACCTTCGACCGATGTTTCTTTTCACCGGTTCCACTCCCTCGGACCCGTTCCACAAGCCGCTGCCGCCTCCTGAGACATGATTCCCCTTCATGTGAGATATCACCTCGATATGGCGGAAGCCCGCGCGCGATCGTCCGGCGGCATCCAGCCGAAGATAGCTCTCTTTGACCTGGACAACACTCTGCTTGTTGGGGATATTGGCGAGGCTGTCTTCGCCCGGCTTCTTTCCGACGGTGCAAAGATGAGCTGCACGTGGAGCGATTACCGGGCGTTTCTCCGATGCGACCAATCCGCAGCGTATCGTCTCTCAGTGGAGGCGATGGCTGGGCTTGCGGTGCGCGACGTTGAGGAGGCAACGATAAGAGTGTTGAACCAGCCGGAGCCTTTCGTTGCGGTCGAAGGGGCAATCGTCCCTGTTCCGAGGATCCATCGGGCGATGAAGGAACTCGTTGCCAGACTGCAGGATCTTCGCTATGTCGTTTACGTTATTTCGGCGAGCAATCAAATTTCCGTTCGCATCATCGCCGAAGACTTTCTTGGAATCGCGCCGGAGCATGCTCTTGGGCTCAAATCCAAGATCGCCGACGGCCGATTAACACAAGTCCTGCAGAAGCCGTATCCAATCTCGACGGGGAAAGCCGATCTCTACCGCAAAGTTGCCGGAGATATCCGGCCTCTCATCACCGCGACCGATAATCCGATCGACGCACCCCTGCTGCGTTTGACCGATCCCGCCGGTTTTTCCGTCTGGGTAGGGGAGAACAAGGCAGAGTTCAAGTCGGTCCGGGAAAGCCTCCGGCTCCCCCAGCACATTTGTTTCGTGCAACGGCCAAAGGATTACAGTTTGAGGAAGAGAGTGCGCATGCTCGGAGAGCAATGGAGCAGCGTGCAGGGCTCCTCGCCGATGTTGAGTGAAACGTGATTTGGCGACGATGCAACGGCGCTTCTAACGGCGAAGGGAAGATGAATTGCTATTTCCGCCGGAGGTGTGTCGCCGTTGAAGTTTCCTTCAAAGTCCAGCGTCGCGCTCGATTCGCCCGTGAACGTAAGCGCGCACGAAAGCGAACCGAATCTCGTGGGAACGTTTCGCAGCCTTACAGCTTTTCCCCTCTGAACCAACCGGCCTGCATTTCCTTTGAAGAGCGAAATGACATTCCCTTCTTCCCGGACGAGACAGCTTCGCAGGAAAAGAATGACTTCGGCCGCGGCCCATCCGTGATGGCCGTCGCCCATAGTGCCTCCGCCGCTTCGCGGATGAATGGCCTCGGGGAAGGAGTAGGGGGGATGTGCCTGCCGAAAGATTGTTCCCGCAACCTCCCAAGCCTTCTGCACCTCTCCCAGAAGTAGAAATGAGTGCGCAATCTGAAGTGTCAGATAAGGGTTGTATCCGGAATGAACGATTGGGTGGAGAAATCCCTTTTCGTCGACAAAGCGTTCCGTTAATTCCTGAAGAGTGTTTTTCGGAGCGGCATCCTGACCGTCAAAAAGCTCAAGTGGATAGAGAGAGGAAATGGAACCGATGGCGCTCTCGTCAAACCCGCGCCGCTCTGTGGCGGGGATCAAATCCCTCCCGAGCCGATTAGAGACTCTTTTGAGCGATTCGAGGATGTCAGTTTTCAAGCTTGATGCTTCCTGCCTAAAGAGACCGGCATCGGCGGCAATTTTCAGCACCTCGGCAATCTCGGCGATCGATTGCAGTCCCGCGAGCGACCAAAAACTGTCCCAGTAGTATTGATCGACTGTTCCAAGATGCTCGGCACTCAGGCTTGCCGGCATCAAGCCGTTCCGGGATTGCTTTCTCTTTCTTATGATCCAGTGAGCTGCACGCCGGAGCTGCGGGTACCAGTTCTTCAGCCACAGATGCTGTTTCGTAAGAATGAAATGCTGATGAACGGACCAGATGACCGCGCCGTTGGAATCCCATTCGCCGTCCGGCCCGCGGAAGAATCCGTCGGGCATCTGCCGTTTGGGGAAGGCGTCGATCACCTCTTTCGCCCTGCGGTGAAATCCAAGAATATCGAGCGCACGGACCATGAGGGCTGCATCGCGGTACCAGAAGTGATGATAGAGGAATGGGCCGGGAGAAATAAACTGCTCATCGTTCAGTTCGAGCAAGGCAAGGCGGCTTGCGTCGAACAGGTGCTGGAGTTCGGTATCCGCAAACTCATACGCCCCCCCGCCGGAGATTTCCTTTTCCCACTTTGCCTGCTGGTCCGATTTTCTCTTGTCGAACGCGACCCGCCACGTTTGCTTTGTTCCATGGCGCTGGAGCAGTTTCTCATCGGCGAGCGCCGAACTGTAATGGACGCGCTTCTCTTCCCCCGGCGCTAGATCAAAAAAGAAAAAGGCAGTTGCGTGGGCAAGTCCATGCGGACAGTGAGAGGAAGCAGAAAACTTCTTCTCCATGAAATCCATCCCGTTTCCTCGAAGGGCATGAGCAATGTCGCCCCCCTCGAGCGATGAACAATGAATGCGGTCGGGAGTTTCAGCAAATGCGACGCCGGCGGATTTGTTGACGTGGGCGATGCGGGGCGTGCGGAATTCAATGGAAAGAACCGGGGCGACTCCTTCGGGATTAAACGGCCGGATGGCAACGCACAACACGCCCGATTTTTTCTTCGCGCTCAAATTTTTGACTGCCGTTTTCGCAAAGAGAATATCGATCCCATGATTGGTCGGCGCGGCGAAATGTTCGAGCGTGAGATCGAGCCCGTCAATTCCAAAGCGGGTGGTGAGACCGGGGAAATTCGATTCAATACGCTGCTCCGCACTTTCCGAAAGCGAAGGGAAAAAAGGCTTCCCGTCGGCGAGAACCCATGTATCGATCGACCATTCGCGCGGGAGAGGCGTTGCAAGCCCGCGTGGATCGATTATTGCCTCGTGGTATCCGTTCAACGTTCCGATCGTCGTCCAATTCCTTTGTGTGACATTGATCAGGAGAGGATTCTGTGACCGGGGAATGTAACTTTCGCTCTGAGGGTCGAGCTGGCGGTGCACCCAAAACGGAAAAAGCCAGTCCCTCTGCATTTGGAGAACGGCGAAATTCAGAAGACCCCTGATGATCACGGGGGCGCTTAGTTGGAACAGTTCTTTCGGAAATCCTCCTCCATTGACATCGCTGAATTTTCCCGCGAGCTGGAATTGACGTATTGCATTATCCGAAAGGTGGAGGCGGCGCAGTGCTTGTTCGAGAATATAGGAGTTGAGGTTCATTGCCTGGATGGGTTGAGCGTTCGAAATATTGCTTTTGAATATAGAGCCATATTGGCGGTGATTCAATAGCGTTGAGGGCAAATTGCTTTGTTTTCAAAGATTTAACAATTCCTTAAAGTAGGACTCATACCTGCCTAATCGGCATGTCGTATCATAAGACAGGTTTTACCACGACAATCCAACAAAGGCGGAACCATGAACCTACCAAACAGAATCAGCCAACAACCCTTCTTGTTCTGGCTAATCGACGAGTTCGCCAGCGGAGAGCAGGTGACGGAAGAAGAAGTGCAGCCGATCAGCGACCGCGAGTTCTTCCTCTGGATGGGTATCCTCTCTGTTGCGCTGCTCACCTACGGGATCGTATTTCGTTTCATTGCCTAGCCGAGTGTTCGCTCCCCCGCTAAACCATTTCTGAGACCAGGTGTCACTTAGATGTGCCTCGGTATTGCCTCGAGGCCAATCACTTGTTCTGCTGGATTTATCCCCGATGCACTTGGATCTTCCTGGAACCCGTCCAAGGAAGGCACTGGGGAGTTGCATCGATTTCATAGTCCGGTTGGAAGGAGGGATGGGTTGCAGGGACGGACTAAAGCCAATCGTGTGAACAACACGGTTGGCTTTTTTTATGGGCTTCATGGGCGGGGCGCCTTTTTTTCCTGCTTGAATATTCCAGCCGCAACGACTATTTTTAGGGGAGTTTCATATCCTTTATTTGAGCATCCCTTAATCCGTTTGACTCCTTGAAAGCAATCGAAAGAACGATCCCTCATAACGGCAACGTGGACGCCAGGCCTTTGTGTGTAAACTGCGGTCGCCCGGTTGAAGCGGAATTTTGCTCTCATTGCGGCGAGAAAATTGTGTCGGAACAGGATTACTCCCTCTCGCATGTCGTGAAAGAGGGGCTGGGACTTCTGATAGATTTTGACTTCAAGTTTGTCAGGACCGTTGCACTTCTCATCGCGAAACCCGGCTTTCTGACCACTGAGTACTGGGCGGGGCGGCGGATTCGCTACACGAACCCGCTCCAGCTCCTTTTGCTCGTCAACATCTTCTATTTCTTCTCTTCGTTCGTGAGTTCACAGCTTGGATACAACATTCGTGTTATGTTTCCCGTTCTGAGCGACATTACCGGCGACAGAGTTTTTTCCGGTTGGGCAATCTCAGTGGTTCAGGCAAAAATTCACGCGAGTCAAATTCCTCTCGGGCAATATTACGCATCGTTCAATTCTCATCTGGAGCAGCTGGCAAAATCGCTGGTGATACTTCTGGTACCGATTCTTGCGATTTTTCTGCGGCTCTTCTATTGGCGCACCAAGAAGTACTTCGTTGAACAGCTTATCCCCGCGGCGCATCTGGTCAGCTTTTATGTGCTCTTCTGGAGTCTCTTCATGCTGGTGATGGGAGGTGCAACAAAGATCGTCGGTTCGACATCGGTCGGATCAAGCTTTTTTCAGTCGAGCCTCTTTCGCCTGATCCACCAGGCTCCGGCATTGATCATCGGCATCTATATTTTTCTCAGCCTGCGCCAAACATTCAGACAGAACATTTGGCTGACAGGAATCAAATCAGTCCTCTTCATTGTCGTCGTCATCCAGGCGATCACCAACATTTATGACTTCATCCTTTTCTGGATTGCTTTTTACATGGCGTAGCATCGGAAAGTTGTTATGGAAGTAGGAAAAAAACTGTATGTGACCGACCGAAAAGCATGGCGCAGGTGGCTGGCGAAAAATCACAAGACTGCTCCCGATATCTGGCTGGTCTATTATAAGAAGGGAAGCGGCAAAGACCGAATCCCCTACAATGATGCGGTTGAAGAAGCGCTATGTTACGGTTGGATCGATAGTTTAACAAAACCGAGGAACAAAGAAAGCTGGGTTCAGCGGTTCTCTCCCCGCAGAAAGAAAAGCCCTCTATCCGAAATGAACAAAGAGCGGGTCCGGCGGCTGATAGAAGCCGGTACGATGACCCGGTTCGGACTGGAAAGCATCAGCCATCATCTCGACGGACGATCGAAGAAAAAGGGGGAGTTAAAAAAGTTCATTTTCCCTCCCGATATCATCCGCGCATTGAAAAAGGACCCGGAAGTGTGGAAACACTTTAACAGTTTTCCCGAATCCTACAGGCGAATCCGCGTTGGGTGGATTGACGGGACAAGAAACCGGCCCGACTTCTTTGAAAAGCGTCTTCGATATTTCATAAAAATGACGGCGAAAAATAAGAAGTTCGGGATGGTGCAGTGAACTTGAGTTTATTTTGATGTGTTCTGTAGCAAGCGATCCTGAAAAATGAGGATGATCTTAAACTTGACCGCAGCTACATTTGTCTATCTGATATATCGCAATATCAACGCCGTCCATCAAATCAAGTGAGGTGCATATGAAAACACTTCTGCGAGCTTTACTCCTCGCCGGGATCTTCGCAATTGCCGTTCCGGCCTCGGCCCAACTCCACGTCGGGCTGAATATCCGGGTGGGACCTCCTCCTCCGCCGAGAGAGGAAGTTGTGGTGAGACCCCATGGCAATGTCGTTTGGATCGCCGGCTACTATCGCTGGCATCCCCGGCGTCATGAGTATCTTTGGGTAAGGGGTCATTGGGAGCGTCCGCCGCGTCCCCACTCGGTTTGGGTCCCCGGCCGCTGGGAGCGTCGAAACAACGAATGGGTGAACTACGAGGGGCGTTGGGAGAAAGAGCGCGTCCGCAAGTAATAGCTCCGGCATAGAGGACTCAGGAGAAGAGGGAAGCAGCCCCAAAAATCAGGCAGCTTCCCTCTTTTTGTGTATGAAGTACTCTCCGATACTGTTTTTGCCGCAGTTGTACACAGGAGGAGTACCGAGAAAGAGCGGGCCTCCTCGTATTTTTTTTCTTGGATTGATGTGTTTTTCCAATTGGTTTTTTGTATCTTCACAATTGAAGTTCAGCATATCACGCGCACGAATTACTGCCGTAGTTCGCGCGCTGAACTTTTTCCAGCAGCCCCTCATTCGAACTATCTTCCAGAAAGGATCACATGAAGAAAGCGCTATTTATTCTCGCGATGTTTCTCCTGAGCGTCCCGGCATCTGCCCAGTGGTGGCAGTGGCCCGATGCCCCCAAGAACCTCACCGTCCTGCCGAAAACAACCGGAGGGAGAGATCTTCAGCGGGTGATGTTCGGTTTCACGGGGGCGCTTGGCGTACGGTGCACCTATTGCCATGTCGGCGAAGAGGGAAAAGATTTCAGTCAATACGATTTCGTGTCAGACAGCAAGCCGGAAAAGAACAAGGCACGGGTGATGATCCAGATGATGAATGCGGTGAATTCCGTATACCTCTCGAAGCTCAATGGCGATAATACCGCTTCGATGCAGGTTTCATGTATGACCTGCCATCACGGAAATTCCACACCCGTCCAGCTGGAAGACAAACTGAAAAGAACGTTCGATCACTACGGCATTGACTCTACTCTTCACCAGTATCATGCTCTTCGTGATCAGTACTACGGAGGTTTTACCTACAATTTCAAAGAGGGGACACTCGTTCGTTTGGCCGAAATGATTTCGTCCGATTCGACCAAGGACGACGCGGCGATTGCAGTGCTGAAACTTAATATTGAACTCTACCCGGCGTTTGCATTTTCGTATGCGCGGCTCGCCGGCATCTACGAGGATGAAGGGAATGCGCCGGCGGCTATTGACAATTACAATCAGGCTCTGAAACTTGACCCGCGAAACGGAATGGCGAGAATGAGGCTCGAAAAGCTGCAGGGGAAAAAGTAGAGGTATCCGCCAGAATCGCCGTCGAGGTCCTCGAAGAACTCAGAGACGTCAACATGATCGCATTCAAGCACACTGCGCTGATCAATGCTCCGGTCGAAAGGGTGTTTTCCTTCGTTGCCGACCCGAAGAGAATTCCTGAGTGGCGGGATGACGTCCCGGGCGTCAGCCACATGAACGGGGGGCCGGGAGTCGGAATGACGTTCACTGAAGAAGTACATTTCATGGGGACGAAACAACTTCACATGAAAATAGTCGAGTTCGTCCCCAATGAAAAGATTGTCATCGAAGCTGAAGGGGGGATGCCGATGCTGCCAACGCAGACGTTTACGTTTGCCCCGGAGGGAACCGGTACGCGGCTCACGATCTCCGTCGTGATGAAGACGTCCGGCTTCTTCACAATGATGGAATTGGTACTCCCCTCGCAGCTGAAGAAAATCTGGGAGAGATATTTTGTAACCTTGGATCAGCTCATCATAGGGTAATTGCATTTCCCATTCAAGCCCGAATTCCAGAGGCAGGAGCGGTAAAGGCATAAAATGGAAGATGTAAAATGGAAAACGTAAAACGTAAGACGTAAAACGTAAAACGTAAGACGTAAAACGTAAAAGGTAAAACCCAGAACCCAGAACATCCTACAACATTAGTGGACGCTCACAGCTCCAAATCCTCTGCCCGCCCAGCCGCCATCGCTTTCATATTTGTTACCGTCGTCCTCGACGTGCTCGCACTCGGCATCATCATTCCTGTCCTACCGAAACTCGTCGAAATTTTTCTGGGAGGAGATACGGGCAAGGCGGCGGAGATGTTCGGTCTTTTCGGCACCGTCTGGGCGCTTATGCAGTTCATCTTCTCGCCCGTTCTCGGCGCTTTGTCCGACCAATACGGGCGTCGCCGTGTAATCCTCATCTCCTGTTTCGGGCTCGGCGTCGATTACATTTTCATGGCCGTTGCGCCGACACTCTGGCTTCTTTTTGTCGGAAGGGTAATTTCCGGGATCACCGGCGCAAGCTTCACCGCTGCCGGCGCTTACATTGCGGATGTCACTCCGCCCGAAAAAAGGGCCGCGGGCTTCGGAATCATCGGCGCTGCATGGGGTCTCGGATTCGTGCTCGGTCCCGCGCTTGGCGGAGTTCTGGGAGGGATCGATACGCGTCTTCCTTTCTGGGTGGCGGCCGGCCTTACGCTGGTGAATGCGATGTACGGGCTTTTTGTCTTGCCTGAATCGCTCAGCGTGGAGAACCGCGAAAAATTTTCCTGGCGCCGTGCCAACCCTCTCGGCGCGCTAAGGCTCCTGAGATCCCACCACGAGTTATTCCGGATTGCAAGCGCGACCACCTTTTTCTATCTCGCCCACCAGGTTCTGCCGAGCGTCTTTGTTCTCTACGCGAGCTATCGCTACGGATGGGACGAACGGACCGTGGGATTAACCCTGGCGATTGTCGGAGCGTGCGGTCTTGTCGTGCAGGGAGGAATTGTGAAAAGGGTTGTCGCCGATTTTGGAGAACGCCGGTCTCTCCTTGCCGGGCTGATTTTTGGAATGATCGGATTCGCGGTATACGCACTGGCTCCGACCGGCATGATATTCTGGCTCGGCGTGCCGATCTTTTCTATGATGGGACTCTACGGCCCGTCGGCACAGGGGTTAATGACACGTCATGTTCAGCCGTCCGAGCAGGGCCAATTACAAGGTGCGAACAACAGCATCATGGGAATCACAGGAGTGATCGGACCAGGACTTTTCACCATCACCTTCGCTCACTTCATCGGAGCACAAAGAAGCTGGAATTTGCCTGGCGCTCCTTTCTTGCTGGCAGTCCTGATGTTGATTGTGGCGTTCCTATTTGCGTTTCGAGTGAAAGGGGAATAGAATGCTCGCGGGGGGATCCCGCCCAGCTTCTTTGGCAGAAAAAAATCTCCATTTTTCTGTAAATATAGATATATATGTTCTAGAGGATCGCAGTCCGACCTTCTTCGGTAATCGCTTCTATCTTCCTTCGATTGATCCTGGGCGGCAGCTAATGCCTTTTGTTCGTCTCTTGAATCGATCACGGGCTCCTTACTCGCCCGAATTATTAGAAGCCATCTCAAAAACGAAAGATCAAGTGCTTCTGAATGAACACTGACAGATCAATGTCGTTCTGAACCCCGTCGTTTTCCAGACGGGGTGAATGCCGAAGGCACCCATTCGGGAGAATCCATGACTAATGAGTAGGATGGCTTCTAGGAACTTTCATATATTTTCACAATTTTAGTCAGGGGGAATTTTGATATCCATAGATCTTTCCGAACAGAAGTCAAATCCCAAGAGACGACGGGCGTTGCGCGGGAAGAAGAATTCCACTGAGCAGATTCTTTGGTCCGGACTCAGGAAGAAGCAGCTTCAGCGATTCAAGTTCCGGAGGCAATTCGGGTTCGGAGTGTTCATCCTCGATTTTTATTGCCAGAAGAGCCGGTTGGCCGTCGAAATAGTCCGTGATGATAGGGTTCGCGATCGTCGAGATGAATACGCCCGCCGCCGCCGGCAATATATAGAGCTATACGAAATCGCTATCATGCAAATCACCGCCTCGGAGGTCTGCAATAACCTCGACGGCGTTCTTGCCAGAATTAGTGAAGTGGCAAGACGAAGGTCTGGCGCACACATTATTCCGCACTATCAACTCCATCCGCTCCAAAGCACACCTCGAGAGAACGTGGTCGTTCCTCTCGGATGAGCCTTCGCCGAATTCCAACATAGGTGCATCGCTCCTCTGCGAATCCCTAACCTCGCTTCATTTGTATTGCGTGTAAAGCTGCTTGATTATCCACTCCGGAACTTATACTTTTGAATGGTCGCATGCCGGGACCAAAACCATCGATCCGGTATGATTCTCTTCATCAAATCACGTAATGCCGGCCTCTGGCAAAACGGAATAGGGAAGACTCGGCCGGGTTTTCATCAGGGTTTGCGATCGGGTTGGAAGCGGGAGAAATTGAAAAAGAAACTCACGAAGAAGAAATGCTGACCATTTGCCGTGAATTGACAGTATTCTTCTGGATTGCACACGAGATTTTTTGGGCTGTTCTTTCCCGGGGAAATAAGCAGACAGCGCGGAAGGGAAGAACACTCCCCCGGATTGTCGCGTTGGCTGCGATTTTACTGGGTTTCGCTCTGCTTTATGCTCCGTGGTTTTCCTTAGGCATCTTGGCGGCGGAAATTACTCCCGAAAATACACTCTCCGGAATTGCCGGAGCAGTCCTGTGCGGCTCAGGGATTTTTTTTGCCTGGTGGTCTCGCCAAACACTCGGCACAAATTGGAGCGGTGAAGTCACAATAAAGAAGGACCACGAGTTAGTCCAGCGAGGTCCCTACTCGATCGTCCGCCATCCCATCTACTCCGGGTCTCTTCTCGCACTCTTGGGTTCCGCCGCGGCGATGAGCGAGTTGAAAGGATTTCTTGCGGTTGGTCTGGTTTTCGTTGGGTTGCTGAAGAAAATCGGCGAGGAGGAGAGTGTGCTCGAATCACATTTCAGCGAGTATCGGGAGTACAAGCTCCGCGTGAAGAAACTTATTCCATTCATCTATTGAACTGTCTGAAAGGAGCAGGGAAGCAGGTGAAACGAACAACGCTTATCATTTTGCTCGTAGCGATCGAAGTCATGTTCTTTGGACCTGCCTCGGTTGCTCAGCAAAGTCATGCATTGGAGCTGAATGTCTTCGCCGCCGCATCGCTCACTGAAGCTTTAGACGCAATCGCGGGCCTCTATACGGCGCAAGATCAAGGCGTGAAAATCTCATTCAACTTTGCCGGCTCGCAGCAGCTTGCGCAACAGATCGGCCAGGGTGCGCCGGCGGATTTGTTCGTGTCGGCAAACATGCATCAGATGAGTGAAGCAGCGAAATCCGGCAGGATTGACACTTCGGCGTCCAGGATATTTGCCCTCAATAGACTTGTTGTCGTCTACCCGAAGGAAAATGGCGCCGGGTTGCTGTCGCTCCGCGATCTGACAAAGGATCATATCAAAATAATTCTGGCGGATAAAGCTGTCCCGGTGGGTCAGTACTCGCTAGACGTTCTCGAAAAGTGTGCCAGAAGCCCGGAGTATGGTTCGTTGTTCCGGCAGGACGTCATCAAAAAAGTAGTATCGTACGAAGAAAATGTCAGAGTGGTGCTCAGCAAGATCATCATGGGTGAGGCAGATGCGGGGATCGTCTACAGCTCAGACATCTCTCAGAATGCACGGCACGAAGTGGGCACAATCGAGATTCCCGAAAAGTTCAACGTCGTGGCAGCGTATCCGGTCGCAGTCGTGCTCGACTCGAAACATCGCGAGCAAGCCGAGAAGTTTATGGCGTTTCTCCTTTCCGATGAAGGGCAAACCGTGCTTGCCCGTTTCGGATTCATTCCGATAAGAAGCAAAGGTCCGGGACGGTGAAGAAAAAAGATCACATCGATTCGGCGTTACAGAACAATCCGCCGGCCGGACATACGACGAATGATCGTCTTCACTGGAAGCTCGCAGCAGCGAGCCTGCCGCTTGTGCTGTTCCTGTTTGTTCCGCTTGCAGGGCTCCTCCTGCGAATATCGCCGTCGATGTTGGCCTCGAGCTTGGGAGAAACGCAGGTCGTTCAGGCAATCGACCTGAGCGTGACGACCACTCTCGCCACTTCACTGATTACTCTTGTCTTTGGGACTCCGGTGGCCTACCTCCTTGCGCGGAAGAAGTTTCCCGGCCGCACATTCCTTGATGCCGTCATCGACCTGCCGCTGGTGCTCCCTCCGGCGGTGGCCGGCGTTGCTTTGCTGATTGCGTTCGGGCGCCGGGGCTATCTCAGCCCGTTCTTTGGCGGAGTCGAGATTCCTTTCACAGAAGCAGCGGTCATCCTCGCTCAGGTGTTTGTCGCTGCACCGTACTACGTCAAATCTGCTGCCGCCGGTTTTGCCAGCGTGAACCGGGAGCTCGAACATGCTGCCGCGGTCGACGGCGCATCGCGCCCACAGATATTTCGGACCATCGTTCTGCCTCTGACTCTGCCCTCGATCATCGGCGGAATCGTCATGACCTGGGCGCGGGCGCTCGGAGAATTCGGCGCCACGATCATTTTCGCGGGAAACTTTCCTGGCCGGACGCAAACGATGCCCCTTGCCATATATATCGGGTTTGAAATCGACTTGCGGATTGCACTTGTGCTGGCGGTGATGCTTCTCGCTGTTTCGTTTCTGGTTCTTCTCGTTGTCAGGGGAATTCTGGGCCAACGGGCATCGATCTTCTGAGATGCCGTCGCTTGATTCTTCGCCTGATTCGCTGCACTTCAACACTGAAAATAGCGCAAGTTCTGGGGGATGATTCCCGGATACCGGATTGCCGGGGCCCCTTCCTTACTGAATTTTTACCTTAACTTTCGGGCAAAAGTGCCGTATTCATTAGTAGAACATTCAAGAGAATAGATATCGATGCAATCCGACAACTCATCACGGACAGCTGAACCACGGCTCCGCGACACGCTTCGTGACGATTTCCGGCATTCGAACCACTGGCAGAATTTCCGCAGAGAATTCCGGGAACTGAAAGAGT
>CAYLMV010000065.1:0-15596 GCA_964384415.1 uncultured Chitinophagaceae bacterium
TGATGCTTTCCTGTAAATTTTTAACGTTTTCGGCAATCATTTGCGGCCTGAACATTAAATATAGCCTATTAAGTCCTCAAAAACAATAAGCAAAATGGCCAAACGCCCCTCATCTCCGTTTCCAGTTTAACAATCCTTCAAAGAGCCCATGCAAACCACAATGTTGGGCGTGACCTGCTATTGACTTAACCTCCCTTTTTTGTTTAATTGCACCTAGCTCTTCTCCACCCAACTATAAAAGCAAGATGTCCCACTTGGATTCCGACAATTTCGACGATGAATTAGGCGGCCATCCCCCCCGGCGCAACGACCGGAACGAGGAGATCGAGCGCTATAAGGATATCCTGAAAAAGGGGGGAAACGGGATCCGGACGATCGAAGCCCTCGAGGAAATCGTCGATTTCTATTTCGAGCAGGAGAAATTCGAGGAAGCTCTCCACTTCGCCGACCAGTTAATCGAGTTTGTCCCTTACAGCTCCGATGCGTGGGTCCGGCGAGGAATGATCCTCAATAACATGTACCGATACGACGGCGCCATCGACTGCTACGAGCATGCGATCAGGCTCAACCCGAACGAGGGAGAAATTTACATCAATCTTGGGATTACGTACGACAATGCAAATCGTGTCGACGAGGCGCTGGAGAGTTTCGAAAAGGCGTTGTCGATTGAACCCGGAAGCGAGGAAGCCCTTTTCAACAAGGCCGTGACGCTGGAGAAGATAGAGAGATTTAAGGAGGCGTCTGAGATTTTTGAGTTTCTGATCAAGGAAAACAGGGAAAATAAGGATGCGATGTTCGAGCTGGGATTCTGCTACGATTTCATGGACCGGCTTGAAGAGTCGCTGAAATGCTATGACGAACATCTCGACCTCGACCCCTACAATTATAACGCGTGGTATAACCGGGGTATCGTGCTCAACCGGATGGGAGAGTTCCTCAAATCGATCGAAAGCTATGACATGTGCATTGCCATCAAGGAGGATTTCGGCGCTGCATGGTACAATAAAGGCAACGCCTATGCCAACATGGCGAAATTTAAAGAGGCGATCGAATGCTATTCCCAGACCCTCCGTTATGAATCCAAGGATGTACCGGCGTGGCACAACATGGGCAATGCCCACGAGGAACTCGGCAATTACCCCGATGCAATCAAGTGCTTCTCCCAGGCCATCAAGTACGACCACGAGCATTATGAATCGTTCTTCGGACGGGGGAGCTGTTATGATACCCTCGAGCAATACAAAAAAGCCCTTCAGGATTACAATCGCGCGTTGGAAATATGCCGCGACTATCCTGAGTTGTGGTACGCGAAAGCCGACGTCGAGTACAATCTCGGAAAACACCGCGAATGCCTGATCAGCTACAAGATGGTCGTGCAACTCGACAAAAAGAACTTCGAGGCCTGGTTCGATTACGGCGACACGCTCTTCGAGCTGGGATATCTGAAGGAAGCGTTGAAAGCCCTCAATCGCAGCATCGAGATCAACCAGCAATTTGCCGAAGCGTACTATACGCGCGCTAAAGTCCTTTTTGTGATGAAGAAGATGCTCGACGCCGTCGACTCGCTGAAATCGGCATTTTCGCTCCAAGCCGAGCTTCGGAAACGATTTGAAACAGAATTCCTCGGAGTGAAATCGATCAAAGAATTCTCGTCGCTGCTGCAGCGATAAGTATCTTCAACGGAGCGGTTTAAGAATCCAAACCTAATCCCTGAACGGCGAGATTAGGTTTTTTAGTTTCAAACCTTGGTCATTATGGATCATCGTGGTTCAAAACTGGTGGGAATTGTCGGTCATCCGCTGGGCCATTCTCTTTCCCCTGCGATGCATTCGGCGGCTTTCGAGCACCTCAAACTGCCGTACCGATACGGAGTCCTCGACGTCGCCGAAGAGTTCCTTCCCGCCCTCATCATGTCGCTGCGAAAATCTGGAGTTGCAGGAGCGAACGTCACTATCCCTTACAAGGAGCGGGTGATTCCACTTCTCGATTCGGTGAGCGATGACGCCGCAGCCCTTGGCGCTGTGAATACCATTGTTCTTCAGAACGGCAAACTGGCTGGATTTAACACTGACATCGCGGGCCTTCAAAAGACATTTGAGCCCGCCGCCGAAAAAATTCGCGGCAAGGCCGTTCTCGTTCTGGGCGCGGGGGGAGTCGCACGCGCTGTGCTCCACGCGATCGCAAAGGGGTTTGAGCCCGGACTCGTGCGGATCTATAATCGCACTTCCGCGCGGGGAATTGCGCTGGCCTCCGAATTCACGAAGCTTTTCCCCGGCATCCGCCACGAGGGCATTGCCGACATCCAACACCTGCACTCCGTCGTTTCCGAATCGAGCCTGATCGTCAATGCGACATCGGTCGGCATGTCGCCGGATACCGCGGCAGCGCCTCTTGCATCGGAGATCCGATTTTCAAATCACCAAATAATTGTGGATATTATATACAATCCGGTGGAAACGACCCTTCTTCGCCGCGCGAGGCTGGATGGCGCACAGACGATGAACGGAGTGGAGATGTTTGTTCAACAGGGGGCCAGGTCGTTCGAACTATGGACGGGAGAACCTTTTCCACTTGAACTGGCTCGAAGGATTGTGCTTCAGGCGCTGAAATAATCGGGACGATATGATTTCTCAATCAATTCAAATGAAATACGACCGCCTGCAAAAAATCATCGCAGAGATGGGTTCGGTGGTCATCGGTTATTCCGGAGGCGTTGACAGCACCTTGCTGCTAAAGGTGGCGACAGACGTCCTCGGATCAAATGCTCTCGCCGTTATTGGAAAGTCGGAAACGTATCCGACTTCGGAGTATGAGGAGGCGGTGACCCTCGCAAATGGTTTCGGGGCGCGGTATCTCGAAGTCGCAACAGAAGAGACGGATGTTCTGAAGTTCCAGGAAAATCCTCCCGACCGGTGTTACTTCTGCAAGACCGAGCTCTTTGGAAAGCTCACCGATATTGCGAAGGAACAAAAAATACCCTGGATTGCCGACGGTACGATCACCGACGACACCGGAGATTTCCGCCCCGGGATGCGGGCCAAGAATGAAAACAACGTCCGCTCCCCTCTTCTCGAAGCCGGGATGTCGAAAGACGATGTCCGCGAACTCTCGCGGCATCTGAATCTGCCGACATGGAATAAGCCTTCGTTTGCATGCCTATCGTCCCGCTTTCCTTACGGTTTCGGGATCACGAAGGAAAACCTGACAAAAGTAGATCGCGCGGAAACGCTCCTGCGAAAGGCCGGCTTCAGATACTTCCGGGTCCGTCATCATGACGACAAGACCGCGCGTATTGAAATCGGGACCGATGAATTTCATCGCCTGCTCGACGATCAATTCCGCGGCGCGATTGTGGCAGAACTGAAGGATCTTGGATTCACGTACGTGACGCTCGACTTGCAGGGATACCGAACGGGCAGCATGAACGAAGTTCTTACTCCAGAAGTCAAAGAGTCGTTTCTCAAGGAGAGACCGTAATTCCCATCGAGCGTCTTCTCTATCAGCAAGATTGCGCCCATATCAAACCCGATGATGTCCCGACGAACGCTCCGCTCCGTGATCCTTGCCATCGCGCTCATCGCGCTGAGCGGATGCAGGGAGATCTTCACAGGGAAGCATGAGGCTCGGGGAGTCTGGGTTTCGCGGTACGAATACGCCGGCATCGATTCCGCAAAATCGAAAGCTCGTATCACCGAAGTTTTCGAAAAAGCGCGATCGGCAAAAATGAACATGGTCTTTTTCCAGGTTCGCGGAAACGGGGATGCGTTTTATAAATCGCACTTCGAGCCCTGGTCCGAGATGCTCACCGGGACACTCGGAAAAGATCCCGGTTGGGATCCGCTGGAGTATGCAGTCCGCGAATCGCACCGGCTTGGGCTGGAAATCCATGCATGGATCAACACGTTTCCGGTCTGGTCGGGGAAAAAGCCGCCCATCGAGACGACTCCTCGTTCCCTTTACCTCGCCCATCCGGATTGGCTGGTGTGCGATGCGAACGGAAGACCGATGGCCTTGAACGATCATTACGTGAACATCTCGCCGGGCATTCCGGAAGCGCGCAGGTTCGTCATCAATGTTGCTCTGGACATTGTCGATCAGTACGATGTCGACGGGCTTCAGTTCGATTACGTTCGTTATCCGGAGGATTCCCCGAAATTAGGATACTCGCACGATTCGATCAGCGTCGCGAGGTTCAAAAGTCAGGAGGGCAACCCGAACAGGGTGGACTGGGAAAATTGGCAGCGCGAGCAGGTGAACCAGTTTGTCTACGGCGCATACAATGCAATCACCGAGCTCAAACCGTGGGTGAAGGTCTCGGCCTCGGTTATCGGAAAGTATTCCGGGACAGGATGGACCGCGTACAGCGCGGTCTACCAGGATGTTCGCCGCTGGATGGAACTCGGAAAAATGGATTTCGTCGTCCCGATGGTCTATTGGGAGATGGATCACAAGACGCACCCTTTCGGTCCGTTGGTAACCGAGTGGACTTCCCGGGTAGCATACAACCGGCCGGTCATTCCCGGCATTCTCATGGGACTCGAGCAAAAATTTGGCTGGTCGGAAATTGAGGATGAAGTCGAAGCAGCCCGTGGCCGAGGAGCGGTTGGCGTAGTCTTCTTTTCTGCCGCCGGCCTCGAAAAAGAGTCCTCCATCCTCGGCACAAATGAATTCCCGTACTGGTGCGATGTTCCTCAGATGATGTGGAAAGATTCCGTTGCGCCCCAGCCGCCGGCGCTGCACCCGCTGAGAGTCAAGGGCGTAAACGCAGACCTCACATGGACACCGTTTCCCGGCGACGAAGGAAGAGTTTACTTCAACATCTACCGTTCCGCGTCGCCCGTCATCGATGCGAACGATGTGAAAAATCTCCTGTTTGTGACCGGCCGGAATGTCGAAGAATTCGTCGACTCCACTGCCGATGGCGGAACCTGGTATTACGCCGTGGCATCAGTCAACCGCGCAGGCGGCGAAAGCAAGCTCTCAAATATCGCCTCCCGGGAGTCCCACTTCGCGGATGATACGGCAAAATAGTTAAAGCGGAAGTTTTGCAGAGTACTTTTTCATGTCAATAGAATCCGACAACACTCGACGCGCGATAAGCGAACTGCTGAAATCGGCAGACCGCGCGATCAAAGAGAATAACCTCGATGGAGCGCTCAATTTCATCGACAAAGTCTTTGGTATCGAGCAGCGGAACGTCTATGCCAGGGCGTACCGGGAACGGATCCTCGCTCTGAAGGAAGCCGAGGCAAAGGATAAGGCATCATTAGATAAAAAGGTGGAGCCCCCTCCGCAGAAAGCAGCCCCGGCGGCGGAAAAAAAGAAACCCGATGAGCCGGCTCCGATTGCCGCAGAAAAAAAAGCGCCGCCCGCTCCCCCTCCGGCACAAGCACATCCAAAAATTGCATCGCTGCATCTTCCTCACTCACCCGCGGCCCTCGAAGCATATCGGACACTACTGACCGAGATCTGGTCGGACGGCAATGTGACCTCCGACGAACAATCGCAGATCGATTCAATGAAAGACACGTTCGCGATCACCGAGAAGGAGCATGCGGAAATTGAACAGCAAGTGCGGATCGAAGCATATCTCAACGCGATCCGTGAAGCATGGAGGCTGGGAGTAACCTCCTTTGTTGACATCCGCAAGCGATTCAAGATTTCGGACCAGGAGCACCTGAGCGTCGAACAGAAAATCAACCAGTTCCTTCAATCGCTGAAAGTGAAGGGAACGGTGCTCCTCCTGGACGACGACAATGCATTTCTCGCTAACATTAAAGATGTCCTTTCGGAATCGGGATTTACGTGCGTCGCCATGAACTCGGGCGAGGATGGACTGAAAGTCCTCGAATCGTTCACCCCGGACATCGTCATCTGCGACATCGATTTTGGGAAACCGAAAATGAACGGGTTCACATTTTTCGAGAAATTCCGGGCGATCGACCGCTTAATTGACGTGCCGTTTGTCTTCATGAGCGGACTCGACCAGGATATCGTAGTCCGCGCGGGCAAGCAGATGGGTGTTGATGATTACCTGACAAAACCGTTCGACGCGGAGATGCTCATCGCCACCATTGAAGGTAAGCTCAAACGGTCTCGCGAAATCAAACGGATGGCCCATAATCCAAAGACCTGACGGTGTCTGGAGCGCCGGCAATCGCGGCGCAGAGAAAGCACTGGAGGACATATTTTTCACGACAATGATCATTGAGATGGCCATAACTCGCAAGCGTTCATGAAAAACTTCTGGAAGAGACTAAGAACATTCACCCAAAACCTGGGCCTCGTGGAACAGGCACAGATGGTCGCCTCGACAGCTGTTGTCGTCATCATGGTAACGATCATCAGCGCCAACATCGCGCTGAAACTGGCGCTCACACCGTTCGATTTCATCAGCATCATCACGGTCGGCATCATCGGTTTTGCGAGCGTCTATTTCTCGCTGAAGTACGGCCGGCAGCTTGAGGCGCAGAAGAGAGAGCTAGAAGCGCTGAACCGGGTCGCCGAATCGGTCAACCAATCCATCGACCTGGACTACCTTCTCAGTACAATGCTCCAGAAAGTCGTGGAACTCGCGCGAACTGAATACGGCTGGCTCTACACCGTTGACGGCAGGAAACTCGAGCTCCGGAATTCGAGCGGCGCATCGTTCAATTTCTTCAACGCCGCAGCGCTGGGGAGCATCGAGACAATTCCATGGATCCAGAAGATCCACACCCAGAAGGAAGAGGTGGCGGCAAATGCCCCCTTCGCGGATCCACAGGTCCTGAAGGCCGGAATCCTCTCATGGGTTTCGGTCCCTCTGAGAGCAGCCGATCAATTTGCCGGAGTCCTCCTGCTCGCGACGACGGTGAAAGGTTTCTTTTCTGAGCGGCAGGTCGACCTTATTGCAGCATTCGGCAATCACATCAATGTCGCCCTCAACAACGCTCACTTGTTCGACCGGCTGAGGAAATCTGAGCAGCAGTACGCCGATTTGTTCGAGCACTCGCCGGATATGTACCATCTCGTCAACCGCGATGGAATCATCATCAGCTGCAATCAAACGGAAGCAGAAACCCTCGGATATCAGAAAACCGAAATTATCGGACATCCCCTCACCAGGCTTTACCCGCAGGAGTACCGGCTCAACGTACTGGAGACATTATTGAAGGCGTTTGAAAACGGTCACGAGTTCCGCGGGATGGAAGAGCAGATCATCAAAAAGGACGGCGTCGTCATCGACGTCAGCGTCAATACCTCGCTGGTCTACGATGACACGCACGTGCCCATCCTCATGCGGTGCGTCGTCCGGGATATTACCGAGAAGAAGAAGCTCGAGCAAAAAATCATGCAGGCCCAAAAGATCGACAGCATCGGCAACCTCGCCGGCGGAGTCGCCCACGATTTCAACAACATTCTTGCTTCAATTCTGGGATCTTCTTCGATCATGCGGCGGAGGATGGATCAGAACGACAAGTGGTTCCCCTTTGTGGATATTATCGAAACGGCTGCAAAGCGCGGCGCCTCGCTGACACGTCAGCTGCTGACCTTCGCACGGCGCAGCACGGTGGAAATCCATCCGGTCGACATCCATGCCATCCTGAGCGAGACGATTCACCTCTTTGAGCGCAGCGTCAACCCGAACATCAACATCGTAAAAATTTTGACCCCCGACGTTGTCGTCGTGAACGGAGACGAAGGCCAAATACAGCAGGCAATGCTCAACATATTCATCAACGCGAGGGATGCCATGCCGGCCGGCGGAACGCTGACGATCGAGACATCTTCCGTACAGTACTCCGACAAGGAACGGGGCGCGATGCCGGGTGAGACCCGGAGCGGAAGTTACGTTTCTATAAAGGTTGTCGACAGCGGAATTGGGATGAGCAAGGAAGTTCAGCAGCGGATGTTTGAGCCGTTCTTCACCACGAAGGAACAGGGAAAGGGGACGGGCCTCGGCCTCTCAGTGGTGTACGGTGTTGTCAACGGACACGGCGGCTATATCTCCGTCCAGAGCGAGCCGGATCGGGGAACGACGTTTACCATTCTCCTCCCGCGGCTCCCCGAGCCTTTTATTCCCAGACCCTCGAAGGCAGACAAAAGAATCGTGGGGGGCAATGAAACCATCCTCGTGGTCGATGACGAGGAGATTGTCCGTTCGACGATCAGCGCGATGCTTTCGGATTTGGGGTACACGGTACAATCGACCCGGAGCGGCAAAGAAGCCCTCGACATCTTATCAAAAAAGAATAAGATCGATCTTGTCCTGCTCGATATGACGATGCCGGAAATGGGGGGAAAAGAAGTATTCCAGCGCATTCGCAAGTTGAAGTCCCACGCGAAAGTTATCATCTCCAGCGGATACAGCGATTCGATCCTCGGGGAGGACACCTTTGCGAGAAAAGTCGATGGTTTTTTACAGAAGCCTTACCAGATAGAAGATCTCTCGCGAAAGATCCGCGAAGTCCTGGATGTATAGTTGAAAGACATTGAACCGCGAAGGCGCCAGGCACGCGAAGAAGAGTGTTGAATTGTTGAAGAAATAGTGAATCAGTATTCCTCTTTGCGCCCTTCGCGGCCTGGCGGTTATCCCTTTTTATTGACCGGCGAGTTGGAAAAAGCCTCTTCCAGAATTATCAGCTTGAAAAGTACGTCTTCAATTGCTATGTTGTATCTGCCGTTTTAGCAGAGCGGCGATTTTTTCTGAACGGTCATGCCCCGTTCGGAGAGTTCTTTCAGTAGAACCTTTTCTGTCCACCATTTTTATTGCCGATGAACACGTTTTCCGACGAACTGCGTAAAGAGCGGGTCGCAAAAGACATTTCACTCGCCGATATTTCCCGAAAAACGCATATCAATGTGAAGTACCTCGAGGCTATCGAACAAGGATCGTTCGATATTCTGCCCCAGACGTATGTAAGGGCATTCATTCGCGAATATGCGCTCATCATCGGACTCTCTCCTGAGAGCATCCTTAAGAAATTCGACGTGATGGTGGGGGGAAAGTATTCCGTCGAAAACGGAACGATGATCGGCTCCGGGTACAGCGGCGCTTCGATTCCCAATCTCCCCGATCAGGCTTCCGCTCCCCCCGTCCGTCCGGGTGCACAACCCGAGTTCATCCGTCAAAACGATTCCCGGACAATCGCGATCGTCGTTGGAACCATCGCCGTGGTCTGCGCTCTGATCTATTTCATGTACGACTATGCCACGCAGGACCGCAAAGTTCCGGTTGCTCAGGAGACACCTTTTCAGGATGTCGTGAAGGAACAAGAGAAGCAAATCGTCCCTCAGCAGGCGGCCCTGGACACTTTTGCGGCTCTCCAGGCTCCTCCGAGGCCCGATTCCCTCACGCTTCACGGTATAGCGACCGACTCTGTCTGGATCAGCCTCAGCCGTGATGGTGCGCCGCCGCAAAACATCATCCTCCCCCCAAGAGCTTCCCGCACATGGACAGCCGCCAAGAAATTTGCGATCACGCTGGGAAATGCAGGCGGCATGCGCTTCACGTTGAACGGAACCGAAATCGGAAAGCTCGGGAAGCGCGGGGCCGTCCTTCGCAACTATGTGATCACCTCCGAGTATTTGAAGACGAATCGGCCGCATGAAACCGAATGACGCAGCCCGCCGAATAAAGCAACTCTCGGAACAGATCCGGGAACACGACTATAAATACTACGTCCTGGCCGAACCGTCAATTTCGGACCAGGAGTACGATGCGATGATGCGCGAACTTGCCGACCTCGAGTCGCAGTTCCCCGATCAGAAAACTCCCGACTCTCCCACCCAGCGTGTCGGGGGCCAGCCGACGAAAGAATTTCCTACCGTCATACACGCCGTGCCGATGCTGAGCCTGGCAAACACCTACTCCGAAAAGGAACTGACCGACTTTGACCGTCGTGTTTCCTCGCTGCTTCGGAACGAGCCGTACCGGTACATTGCCGAGCTGAAAATTGACGGCGTGGCGATCAGTCTGCGGTACGAGGATGGCGTGTTTGTCCAGGGTGCGACACGGGGAGACGGAGTGCAGGGAGATGAAATCACTGGCAACCTCAAAACCATCCGTTCTATTCCCCTTCGATCCCTCGATGCAAAGCGCCGGCTCCGCAACTTTGAAGTGCGCGGCGAAATTTACATGCAGAAAAAGGACTTCGAGAAGATGAACGAAGAACGGGAACTCGCGGGGGAGAAACTCTTCGTCAATGCCCGGAATTCCACATCGGGAACGCTGAAGCTGCAGGATCCCAAGATCGTTGCTTCGCGCCGGCTCAACATGTTTTCCTATTTTCTCCGCACAGAAGACATCGAACTCAAAAGCCATTATGAGAACCTCCGTCTGCTGAAAGAGATGGGGTTTGTTGTCAACGAACATGTTCGCACATGCAACTCGATCGCGGACGTTGTTAAGTTCTGCGACGAATGGGAAGAACGCCGCGAGGATCTGCCGTACGATATCGACGGCGTTGTCGTAAAAGTTGATTCCCTACGCCAGCAGGATGCGCTCGGCGCCGTCGCAAAAAGTCCGCGGTGGGCGATCGCCTACAAGTTTCCTGCGCAGAAGGTCGAAACCACGCTGAAGGAGATCACGCTCCAAGTCGGGCGTATCGGCACCATTACCCCTGTCGCAGAGCTGGTGCCGGTCTTCGTTGGAGGGACAACCGTGAGCCGGGCCACTCTCCACAATGAGGATTACATCAAAGAGCTGGATTTACGAATCGGCGATACGGTGGTTGTAGAAAAGGGGGGCGATGTTATTCCAAAAGTAAGCGCGGTGAATACAGCGAAGCGGCCGAAAGGTATCCGCCCCTTCACCATGCCCAAGGAATGTCCGGTGTGCGGATCAAAAATCTTTCGGCCCGAAGGGGAAGCGGCATATTACTGCGAGAACGCCGAATGCCCGGCGCAGGTGCGAGGACGGATAGAGCACTTCGCCCACCGCGGGGCGATGGATATTGAGGGGCTCGGCGAGGCGGTCATCGACCTGCTCGTTCGCCAGGAACTCATCCATAGTACTGCGGACCTTTACGCGCTGAAGAAGGACCAGCTGGTACCGCTTGAGCGCATGGGAGAAAAAAGCGCGCAGAATCTTATCGACGCCATCGAACAAAGCAAGCAACAGCCGTTCCACAAAGTGATCTTCGCGCTCGGCATCCGGTATGTCGGAGCCGGAGTGGCCAAGCTGCTCGCCGATTCTTTCGGGTCGATCGAGAAGATGCAGGATGCGTCGCTCGATGATCTGGAGAAGGTCGAAGGGATCGGACCCCGCATCGCTGAGAGCGTGGTCCGTTTCTTCAAGGAAAGGCATTCGAAAGCGCTCCTCAAGAAACTGGAACAAGCCGGCGTAACGCTCAAGTCGGCCAGTCCGAAACCGTCTGCGGTGCCGTACGCCGGAAAAATATTCGTTCTCACCGGCGGACTGGAATCGATGACCCGCGATGAAGCAAAGGAGAAGATAGAATCACTGGGGGGAAAAGTCACGTCGAGCGTCAGCGCGAAAACAGATTTTGTGGTCGTGGGAACCGATGCCGGTTCGAAACTCGACAAGGCCATCGAGCTTGGGGTGAAGACGGTAGATGAAAAAGCGTTTCGGAAGATGATAGGGGCGTAGGCGCAGTGATGCGCCCCGTGATGGCATGACCTGTCAGAACAACTCCCGGCAATTATTTCGAACGAGAGTGATGCCATCACTCCTCCCATCGCGGCTTGCTTTTATCCTAAACCTTTTGCAACTTTACACAGCCAGAGAAAGAGTCGCTCATTCATATGCTCGAAGCAACGCGCTTGCGGATCGGTCTTGCACTCGCCGGGTTTCATTTTCGCAAGCACTCGTATCAGCAAACGGAATTCACCAAAATTTATTCTAACGCCCGAACTGCCCTCGTCATCGTTCCAGAGGACAACGAGCATCGAGCCCTGGCCATCCCTTTACTGACTTCGCTGCAGAACAAATTCCGCGGAAATAAGATGACGATCGTCATCTATGATTCCTTCCGCGATCTGTCCAGTTCATTGGCTCAATGTGATGTCTTCCCGATGACAAAGGATAACATCGGATTCTTTTTTCTTCCCAAGAGAAAAGCGGTGCAAAGGTTGGGCCGCCAGAAATTCGACGTCGTCTTTGACCTGAACATCCCAATGGTTCTTCCCGCAGCCTATTTGTGCCGGAGCGTGAACGCCGGGTTAAAAGTCGGATTTGCGAAGGACAACGGAGACAAGTTCTACAATTTTCAGTTGAAGACATCCCAGCAAATGAGCCCTCAGCGAAGTTTCGAACAGCTGTTGCGCACAATGGCAATGTTTTGACGGAGCGTTGGAGGTCCAATGAAGTTCGAAGTTTCAAAGAATACGCAGCACACCATCATCAAGGTACGGGAACGAAAGCTCGACGTTTCGGTCTCGCCGGAATTGAAGGGCGAATTTATTCTCCTGTGCCGCCCCACTCTTAAATCATTGGTCGTCGACCTGACGGACGTCGAGTTCTGCGACAGCAGCGGACTCAGCGCGCTCCTTATTGCAGAACGCCAGATGCGCGGTCACGGAGGAAAAGTGATTCTCGTGGGCGTTCACAAGAAGGTCATGGCACTTCTGAAGATTTCGCAGCTCGACCGCGTCTTCCAAATATTCGATACCGTCGCCAAAGCGACAAAAGACTAAACCAGTCCCGTTTCGAATTCCATCCGATGCTTCCTGCGTCCCCCCTTCTTCATCCCTTAAACGGCCGCTTCTATTTGCCGTTCACCATTATTCTCTTTTCGGCAGGACTCAAATTGCCTTTGTGATTCAATAACTCCCGGAGACCGGACATGCAGCTCACGGTAGTCGATTTTGCGGTCATCGCGCTCTATTTTATTCTGAACCTTGCCACGGCGCTCTATCTTCGCAAGCGCGCCACCAAGAGCGTGAGCGATTTCTTTGTTTCCGGCAGAAATGTCACCTGGTGGCTTGCCGGAACGTCGATGGTGGCCACGACTTTTGCCGCGGATACGCCTCTGGTCGTGACCGGTCTTGTGGCAAAGAACGGCATCGCGGGAAACTGGATCTGGTGGAGCATGGCCTTCAGCGGGATGCTCACCGTTTTCTTCTTTGCCAAACTCTGGCGGCGCGCCGGAGTGCTGACCGACGTCGAATTTGCAGAGATCCGCTACTCCGGGAAACCCGCCACGTTTCTTCGATGGTTCCGGGCAGTCTATCTTGGGCTGGCCGTCAACCTTATCATCATGGGATGGGTGAATCTGGCAATTGTCAAAATTATGATGCAGGTGCTCGGCGTCTCGAAGGTCGAAGCGCTCGCTTTTGCCATCGTCATCATGTTTATCACAGCTTCGATCTCAACCCTTTCGGGGCTTTGGGGAGTCCTGTGGACAGACCTGTTCCAGTTTGTGCTGAAGATGGGGATGGTAATCCTGCTGGCCGTATTCGCGGTGGCAGCGTCGGGCGGAATGGGTTCGCTTGTCACACAGCTTCGCGCGCTCGACCAGACCAGGGGGGCGCAGGGTTCTATCCTCTCGTTTGTCCCCGACCTTAATTCTGCGTGGATGCCGATGATCACCTTTTTTGTCTTCATTGCCGTTAACTGGTGGGCATCGTGGTATCCGGGAGCTGAGCCGGGCGGAGGCGGTTATGTTGCGCAAAGAATCTTCTCTGCGAAAGATGAAAAGAATTCTCTTCTCGCGACGCTCTGGTTCAACGTCGCCCATTACGCGCTGCGCCCCTGGCCCTGGATTCTCGTGGCGCTCGTCGCAACGGTTCGTTATCAAGCCGATCCTGCATTCCATGCCGATCCGGAATCGGGTTATATCCGGATACTTATCTCGGACCTGCCCGTCTACCTGCGCGGGTTGATGCTCGCAGCGTTCGCGGCAGCGTACATGTCGACAATCGGGACTCAATTGAATTGGGGCGCCAGCTACCTCGTGAACGACGTCTACCGCCGGTTCATCAACCGGACCAAGACCGAAAAGCATTACGTCATGATCTCGCAGGTCATCACGATGATCCTCATGATTCTTTCGGCAGTTGTCACTTTCTATATGGATTCCATCGGAAACGCCTGGCGGTTCTTGATGGCAATCGGGGCCGGAACTGGACTTGTCTACATCCTGCGGTGGTTCTGGTGGAGGGTGAATGCCTGGAGCGAAATTTCCGCGATGATAGCCGCTTTCGTTGTTTCTCTGGTTCTTCAGCTTGGATTCGGTCTAAAGGAGGATCAGCCAAAGGAGTTTGCGCTCCTTCTTCTCACCACGGTTACGGCAACCACGGCAGTCTGGCTCACTGTTACGTTGTTGACCAAACCGGAACCGCGCGAAATCCTTCTGTCGTTCTACCGGAAAGTTCGTCCGAACGTTGCACTGTGGAAGCCGATTGCAGCCGAGGCGCCCGACATCGTGCCGCAAAAAGACGGCCTCGTGAATCTGTTCAACTGGTTCTGCGGCGTCCTGATGATCTATTCAATTCTCTTTGGAGCCGGAAAAATAATCTTCGGAGATACAACGACCGGAGTTGTGTTCCTCTCTGCCGGTCTTCTCTTCGGCTTCGCTGTGTATCGCATGATGGCAAGGTACGGATGGAAGATGCTTGGGTGAGAATTTACAGCGAAGATATTAAGATCACCCCCCAGACATTCGATAGACCACGAGGGATACGAAGCGGAGAATGTCCAAAAAGACATCCAGCTTCCATCTTCATTCTTAGGGCTCTTCGTGCCGATGCGCTACTTTCTCCGAAAGCCCGCCGGGATCCGCAACAATCACCTCATGGTTCGCGACAAGATTGAGCCGAATATCACCGATTGCGCCAGCAAAATCAATCCCAAAAACTTAAATCGAACATTCCCCGAAAGCGTAATGGTGCCATACATCCCTTGAAACAACATCGGGATGAATGCCAGCACCGCAATGGCCGGAATCAGTTTCATTGAGGAGAAGACCGCAACGAGTGCGAGGACGACGCCATTGTAGATGAGGTTCACTCCTCCAATCGAGAACTTCTCCCTCCAACCCATCTCCCGCTTCCTCACTGCCGCGGCCTTGATCTTCATGTGAACGTAGAAAACGGTGCAGCTGAAAAAAAGGAAATTGAGGAGATAGAGCGCGATGGCTTTCATGTCTATGTTCCCAGCGAGCACGTAATATGCGCTTGGACCGCTGAGCGTCAGCCCGGCCATTGCTATCAGGTCCGTCCCTATCGATTTCAGGTATTTCTTCGTCAAGTAAAAATTGACCAGGAATGAAAGCACTCCCGCTCCGCCGATCGGGAGCAGGAACAAATACCCTTTCATCAATAAAATGCCGCCGCACACGAGGCCGGCACTTCCATAGACAATACCCCAGAATTTTGCCTGATCCACTTTTTCAGCGCGTTGCGGCATGCCGGAGAGGTGCCGCAGCAAAATCTGAGCCGGCACATAGCCGGGAAATAGAGCCAGGCCCGTTACGACAATCCAAACAAAATCTACGCTCCACCGCCCAACAACAGCGAAACTCACGAGCATCGGGACAATGAGGACAGCCCATGAGCCATGCTCGCGTGTTACGAGCGGAGGGGGAATTGTTGAGTAGAATGTCGCTGTGCTCATTTGGTGATGTGAGTTATAGGTTTTACGTCTTACGTTATAC
>CAYLMV010000065.1:15696-20586 GCA_964384415.1 uncultured Chitinophagaceae bacterium
ACGTTATACTTAATACGTCAAACGTAATACGTATAACTTAAAACTTCTTTTCTCTTATCTCTTGCTCTTCAAAGAATGACCTGTGACAAGTCCGAAGACAAAGAGTACCACTCCAATTGCGCCCGAAGCAAAAATGGTATCCCCGAATGCCCTGAACCATTTTACTGTTTGGACCGTCGGCGAATAGAGAAACTCCGGACTCCGCGCATACCAATACCCGTGAGAAACCGATGCCCACGTCTGAAGCAACCCAACGGGCAGCAAGCTGAACACCGCCATTGCAAAGAGGCCGATATTCATTGCCCAGAAGGAATAGCGAAGCAAACCTTCCTTCCATTCATTCTTCACCCATAGCACGCGGAGACTGAACAACATCAGCCCGATGCCGAGCATGCCATATACTCCGAACAACGCCGCGTGTGCGTGCACCGGCGTGGTGTTGAGTCCTTGCATATAATAGAGTGCAATTGGGGGATTGATCATGAAGCCGAACAATCCGGCGCCGACCATATTCCAAAATGCAACCGACACAAAGAAATAAATCGGCCATCGATATTTTTTTACCCACTCGGTCGTTTTCGAACGTCGGATGTTCTCCCATGCCTCAAATCCAACCAACACGAGCGGCACTACCTCAAGAGCGCTGAAAACGGAACCGAGGGCAAGGATTGCCGTCGGCGTGCCGGAGAAGTAGAGATGATGAAGCGTTCCGATAATTCCGCCGGAGAGAAAAATTGTTGACGAAAGGACGACTGAATGGTTCGCAGTGTTGGACCGGATCAACTTAAGCCGGACGAACATGATTGCGATGACGACCGTGGCAAAGACTTCAAAAAATCCTTCCACCCACAAATGCACTACCCACCAACGCCAGTATTCCGTGATGGCCAGGTTCGTATTCTTTCCCCACATCAGCCCGGCCATATAGAACGCTCCGATGGCGATCGAGGCGACAAGAAAGAGAGTCAAAAGCGGCTTCTGATCGGTATCTTTCCTGATTGCGACGATAACATTGCGTCCAACGAGAAAGACCCAGAGTGCCAGACCGACGGTCAGAGCAATCTGCCACACGCGGCCGAGGTCGACGTATTCGAGCCCCTGATGACCGAAGTAAAACCAGAGGTTTCCGGAGAGCAAATGGTTGACGCTGAGCCACTCCCCCGTCATCGATCCGACAACGACGAGAAGCAAGGCGCCGAAGAGGACATTCACTCCAAGTCTCTGGCCTTTCAATTCCACGCCGCTGACGGCGGGCGCGATGAACAAGCCGGAGGCCAGCCATGCCGTCGCTATCCAAAAAATTCCAAGCTGCGTATGCCAGGTGCGCGTGATGACATATGGAATCCACTTCTGTATCGGAATCCCGTAGAACCCGCCCCCTTCAACGCCGTAGTGGGCGGTGATAACGCCCAAAACTATTTGAACAAGAATTAGCCCCGACACCACCCAGAAATATTTGATGATTGCTTTTTGCGAAGGGGTGGCATCGTGATTGAACATCGGGTCGTCTTCAGGCAGCGAGTCCAGAATCGGTTCGTTCGGCTGCGAGGCGTGAAACCATACCATCCCTCCAATTCCTGCCAGGAGGAGAATAATGCTGACGCCTGTCCAGACAATGGCGTCGGCTGTCGGATTGTTGCCGATCAACGCTTCGTGCGGCCAATTGCTGGTGTACGTCATCTCCGAACCTGGCCGGTCGGTCGAGGCTGCCCACGCCGCCCAGAAAAAGAACGATGTAAGCTGGCGCAGCTTCGTCGAATCGGACTGAGCTCCCGGCGGGATGGCGTAACGAACATTTCCGTTTTTGAAAACGTCGGTATAGTGCTGGATGTTCGACTCAAAGGCCCGTGCGCGAATCGAGTCGACGACAATATTTCCGGTTGCCGGATCGTAGGTGTTCGTCCTGATCAGTTTTGTCAGCCGCGTTTGCAGAACAGATTGATCTTCCGGATTTAGCTCTGCAAAAAGCCGTCCGTGATATCGCTGCGCCCATTCGTCGAGAATAAATACCGCTTCTCGGTGGATCCAATCCGCGCTCCAGTCGGGAGCGACATAACTGCCGTGACCCCAGACCGATCCGACTTCCATCCCCCCCATCGACTGCCACACGTTTTGTCCTTCCGAGATTTGACCCTCCGGAATCATTATTCCGCCGCCGTCGATCACGACTGACGATGGAATCGGGGGCTTTTGCTGATAGATCTGAAGCCCTGCCCAGCCGAGAACTGAAAAAGAAATTAGGATCACAGCCCAGAATCCAAGCCATAAACGCTTCATCGGTTTGCTCCTTCTAGTAATTTGAAAAATAGCTTCAATTCAACTCTTTGCATCAGGCACTCGGGCCAGGACAACGAGGTCTTTCGATTCAAGCTCCCGGTAGTCGTCGAGAGCAATACTGCCGTGAAGCCTGATGTCCGAAAACCCTGCAGCCTTCAAAGCATTGAGAAGATCGCCCTTGAGGATGGGACGCAGGCTGGTGCTTTCCAACTCGTGTCGAGTTTGCCCGTTTTCTTTCTTGAGGGTGAGAATATTGAACACAACCGAAGCCTTATGGAATTCGTAGAAGCGGATAAACGTTACTCCGTCCGCTTCTTTCACACTTTGGATTCGTTCCTTCTTCGCAAGGATCCTGTCGTAGTTCAGTTGTTGGAGCAAGAGAAGCCCTCCCGGATTCAACGCCGACGAAAAGTTCTTGAGGGACTGTATTAATTCATGCTGGGTCAGGAGATGAGGAAGCGAATTTCCGAGACAGAAAACGGCATCGAATGTACGGTGCAGCCGGTCGGGCAGCTCCTGGAAGCTCGATTCCAGCAGTTCGATTTTCGCGTGTGCTTCGCGCGCATGGATCTTCAGATGCTCGAGCATCTGCTTTGAAACGTCAACCGCCGTCACCTTCAATCCCAACTCTCCCAACAATAAGGAATGGAAGCCTGTTCCACAGCCGGCATCGAGCGCCGTCTCTATTCCGTACTTTTGCACCAGCATATTGAAGAACGGCTTCTCGTGGACAAACCGTTTTGCGAAGTTTGTCATGATATCGTAGTCGGCCGACAATCTATCGTAAAACTCTGCAGTGGTATCGATGACCTGATTTTTCTCGGAATCGACTTGATTCATAGTGTGACCGTCCCTTCTAGTGTTGATACATCGGTGAATCGATTTCCTGGAAACGCTGCAAGTACTCTGTTTCAGAAATGCCGTTTTTCCAGTGATCGGTCAGCATGGCCAATCCCGTTACTGCCACGAAGACTCCCGTCACCAGAACGCCGTACGCCCACGTCGGGACCGTTTTCTTTGACAGCCTCGTCCGCAGCAAGAGAGTGTCTTTGACGGGACAAACTTCTACACATCGCATGCAGCTGTTGCATTCATCGCTCCATACTCTCTCCGATGTGTGAACAAGAATGTTCGACGGACATGCCTTGGTGCAGAGTTTGCAATCGATGCAGGATGATGATTCGCGAGTGATTTTGAAAGGGCTCATCCAGCTCACAACGCCGAGAAGAGCCCCGTACGGGCACAAAAATCTGCACCAGAAGTTCTTGACGACCATCGAGAGCAGCATCAGCCCGATGATCACCCAGAGGCCAAACGCTGAGATGTCCGCGAAAAACAAATACATCTTCACATCGGCCATTCTGTTATATGGACTGTTGATGAAAGAGCCCAGGGCAGGAACGTCCATCCCCGAGATCGCCCAAAGGAAAAAGAAAAGAAGAAGATACTTTATTGAGCGAAGGGGATAATCCAACCACCGGGGAAGTCGAATATTTTTCCCGAACAATTTCTCTCCGAGCAGCCAGAGCGATTCGCTCAGAGTCCCAACCGGACAGAGCCAGCTGCAGAATGATTTCTTCAATAGGACACTGACCAGAACGATCGCCAGGAAAATGAACAGGGCCGCGGGATGGATTGCATTGATGACCGACGCCTGGATCCAATACCTCAAACTGATCAATGCGCTGATAGGTAGGAACCCCTCCGCTCCGGGGGGACGGGAGATGAACTTTGCTGCTCCAGCCGACATCCCCCATCGCATGAAGAGGTAGAACTCGATGCCGATCCAGAGACAAAGCAACGCAAAGGCAAGCTGGACTGAAGAACGCAGGAACTGGGAGTCGTATCTCAGACGTGCGATAATTCTCTTGTACCACAACGGCTCAATTGAAAAGTCTATCTTTTTTCTCCTGAGTTCGGGCGGCATTCGTTTCGGCGCCTTTCCTGGTGCTGTTTCACTCCAGTCCATTGAACGAGCAAGCTCAGCGGTATGGTCAATCTCTTCTCTCATGTCACCCTCTCCTCAGGTTGCATATTCGGATAAATAAGTCTGAATATAGATCAAAAAAAATCAGCGGCGCACTCCTGCATAGACAGATTTCTTCATGTCCTTCGCCACAGCCGTTATCTGTTTGTTGACGAGCATTTTGTAGATTCCATCTCTGAGTCCTGCCCACTGTTCGTGAACAGCGCAGGGACTCTTACCGGAGCACTCGGGAAAGCCCATCACGCAGCTCGAAGTGAACTTGACGCCGTCGATCGCTTCGACAATGTGGAAGAGCCTGATGTCTTTCGCCGGCATCCCCAGCGCGAAACCGCCGGTCGGCCCTTTTAGGGAACGGAGCAATCCCTTACGCGTGAGACTCTGCAGGATCTTCGCGAGGAAATGGTACGGTATCTCAAGCCTCTCGGTCATTTCCTTGATTGAAGACATCTCCCCCTCTTTCTTCAGGGCGAGATAGCAGACCGCCTGGAGGGCGTATTCACACTGACGACTAAAAATTACGCTCATTTTATTTCGGACTGTTTAGTCTTAAATTAGCAGATTAAGATTTCATTGTCAAGTGAAAAGTGGAAAATAAGTGAATTCAGAAGGCAGGATACAGGAGACAG
>CAYLMV010000065.1:20686-22096 GCA_964384415.1 uncultured Chitinophagaceae bacterium
CAGGATACAGGAGACAGAAGACAGGAGAAAGAGATACGGGGCAATTCAAGTACTTTATAGCCCCTTCACGACGTTGCCTTTCCCCCCTATTCTTCGTATTTTTTCCCCATTGCAGCGCATGGCGGCTGTGGTGCATGAGCATTACAGCCGTTTACGTTTTTGAGCAGAGACATCCGATGAAGAAATGCCTCATCATCACATACTATTTTCCCCCTTCCGGCGGGCCCGGCGTCCAGCGGGTCCTGAAGTTTGTCAAGTATCTGCCGGAGTTCGGATGGGAGCCGGTCGTTCTCACCGTGAAAGACGGCGACTATCCCGCACGAGATGAATCCCTTCTTAAAGAAATCCCGCCTTCCCTCAAAGTATATCGTACTTCGATTCTCGAGCCGTACAATCTCTACCGCACATTGACGGGGAAAAAACCGGGATCTGCGGTCGACGTCAACAATATCCCCAAGAAAGGGGAGAAAAAGAGCCTGTCGGAGACGCTTGCTGAGTTTGTGCGGTCGACGTTCTTCATTCCAGATGCAAGAGTGGGCTGGCTGCTGAACGCTGTCAACGAGGCGAAGAAAATTATCAGGCGGGAGAACATCGAAGTGCTTTACTCTTCCTCGCCTCCCTACACCTGCGCCCTGATCGCCCGCAACGCTCACCGGGCAACAGGAATTCCATGGGTAGCGGGATTCAGAGATCCGTGGACCGGTTTTCTCTCGACCCCCAGCCGATGGATCATCCCCAGAAAGCTCGATGAGTATCTGGAAAGAAGCTGCTTTCAGGAGGCAACACGGATAGAGGTAGCGTGGCGCGGGATTCTTAACGACATGCACGCAAAGTACCCCGATATTCCCGTCGCCAAGGTGACCCACCTCCCCAACGGATTCGACAGCGCCGATTTTCCACCGGTGACATTCCAGAGGAACGAAAAGTTTACGGTAACGTACGCCGGTTCGATGTATGGCGTTCGGAATCCTGGAACGTTTTTGCGGGCGATTACAAATCTCATCCATGCAGGGAAAGTCGACCCAAAAAAGATCCGTTTGAAATTCATTGGAAGGTTCGGCGCCGAGATCCTGGAAATGTTCCAGAACCCGGTGATCGCGGAATGCATCGAGGTGATTCACTACCTCCCCCATTCGCAGAGCATCGAACATCTGATGACATCCGACGCTCTCCTGCTTGTCGTCGATGAATACGCCGGCGGGGAAGAAATTGTACCGGGCAAGGTATTCGAATACATGGGCGCAGGGCGTCCCATCATCGGCATCGCACACGAAGGCGCCATCGCCTCATTGCTCCGGGAAACAAAATCCGGGATGACCGCACACAACGACGATATCCCCGCCATCGAGCGCGTCTTTCTTGAATATTACACCAATTATCTCTATAATAAATCCGCCTATTCTCCCGACC
>CAYLMV010000066.1:0-21915 GCA_964384415.1 uncultured Chitinophagaceae bacterium
CAGATCGACCGCGACGGCAAGATTCAGTACAGCAAATCTGTTGAAGCGACCGTTGGCCTCACTCCTGAAGATTACGTTCTCGGACAGAACTATCCGAATCCATTCAACCCGACAACGATGATCAGCTTTGCGGTAAAGGCAGACCAAAAGGCGAGCATGAAAGTCTATAATATGCTCGGCCAGGAAGTGATGACATTGTTCGATGGTGATGCGAAGGCCAATCAGTTGTATCATGTCCAATTTAATGCGAGCAGCCTCGCCTCCGGAACGTACTTCTACATCTTGCAGGCAGACAAT
Source organism: uncultured Chitinophagaceae bacterium (assembly GCA_964384415.1). Lineage (GTDB taxonomy): Bacteria > Bacteroidota > Ignavibacteria > UBA10030 > UBA8401 > JAGVPT01. The sequence goes on from CAYLMV010000066.1 coordinate 298, forward strand.
GCCCGTCAGGTGAAGAAGATGGTTCTTCTCAAGTAAATATCTTCGCTTGAGCGATCGAGGTTAATGTTCCTTGGAAAGCCAGTCGGCTGAATTGCTGACTGGCTTTCTTAGTTAATGATCAGGATCCGCGAATTTTCAATTGTAACATAGAGGCAATATTTATCTAACATCTTCATGATGTTACTGCTGTACATTCTCTAAGACCAACGATCCTCTCTCAGGCGTCCCGGCGACAAGACTTCTTGGGTAGTGCTCATGTCGCTTTTGAGTAAGAAAAATGCGCGGTGGAGGTACGCTACACACGCTTGACGCTTCCGCCAGAAGGCGGCGGACAGGTTGCGTAATCCGCACTCGCTTTCCCGCTTGCTCGCACTCAAGAAGGAACTGACTATAAACTCGGTCCTCGCGTAAGAACCCCCTTCTGTGCGGGGGCTTGCTGCGATGGTGAGAAGGGCAGGGGTGTGTGGATCGTTAACGCTGCATCGATAGTCAAAGTATTACCTCGTTCCCAAACTCAGTTTGGCAACGAGCATGATTACTTTGACATCGTCCGGCCGTTTTGGATCGGAGTTTTCGTCATAGATTGTTCCCAATCAGAGATTGGGAACAAGATGAATCTCTAAATGAGTCACTACTCTTTTTTTGGGCTTGCTTCTCACGCCAGTTTTTCTAATATTTCTCTCGGCCATATGCACACAATTCGACAAAGCCGTCGTGGGTTGCTTACGGTTGCATGGAGGAACGAAGCGGCAATGGATACTGCGATTACTCCCAACATTTTTTCTATCCTTTTCTCATCCCAATCGTTTTACTGAAGAAGCCCTGTGTCCCTCACGGGCTGGAAGACGAAATTAATTTCACAGCAAACATAACCCTATCTAGAGGAACCACCATCATGAAAAACACTGGTACGAAAATTTTCTTCTTAATGCTAGTGTTCCTGTGTCTCGGACTGACAGCAACAGTGCAGGGACAAACCCTTCAAAAGAAATGGAGTGATACCTCCGGCGTTTCATGGTTTCCATCCGCGGCCGACAGCGGCGCTCTTGCCCTGAACCCGGTGACAAATCATCTTATTTTTGCCTCACGTGCCGCCAAAACATTCATGATCCTGAACGCTAAGACAGGCGATACCCTCGGACGCCTGGATACAACGGGTTTTTACACATGGACAGGCAATAAACCGTTTTTCAAAGTAGGCGTTGCCGATGACGGAAGGATCTATGCCGCAAACCAGGTGACAGCCGTGAAATTGTCGAACCCGGTTCGGATTTACACATGGGCAAACGAATCTGCGACTCCGGTCGTTGCTTTTTCAGATTCCGTCAAGGGACCGCAGCTGGGAGACGCGCTGGCCGTCACCGGATCAGGCGCTCAGTCATTTGTCTATCTGGGGGGAAATGGAACCACATCTCCAGTGCAAATATTCCAGAGGTCAAACGACTCACTGCTTGTTTTGCGAAAAACCCTCACCGTATCTCCCGCGTCGAACGGTGCTCAAAGTATCGCTCCGATGACGTCTGGTTTCGGTCCATTCTGGCTGAAAAAAAATGGAAAGGCCGCCATTCGATTTGATACATCTGGTGCGCCGATTGACACGTTACCGTCCTCGGTTTTGGCAGTCACCGCTACATCGGCCAGGTACTATCAGATTTACGGCCGAAAGAACATATTTGCCTATGACGGCAATATCAGCCCTACCACAGCCAGGATCATCGATATTACTAACGGACTGGGGAGCGGTATTGCGTACGTGGGTGCGCTCACACCAACCCTGGGGGCAAAGACGAACACCTCTTCTTTCGGGGAAGCTATTTGGAATCCGGCCGACAGCTGCATGATTGTTCTCAGCACAAACAACTCCATCGGTGCTTACAGCACCCTAAAAGTGAATGCTACAGCAAAGAACTTTACTCGAAGCCCTTATGTGCCTCTGGCAGGCGTCGCCGACAGCGTGACCGCCAATATTATCAACCTTCAAAAGATCGCCAGCGCGAAATGGCGCTATATGGCGGCTCCGGATACCATCGGTACGTTGGCGGCATTGACCTTGACCTCAGGAGATTCGCTCAACGGAGTTTGGACCGGCGTGATCCCGGCGGCATTGGACACGAACAGCGCTCGAATAAGCTATAAGTTCGACGTCACTGACATTAACGGGACGGAATCCATCACTCCTGGCCCCGCTGGATACTTTGCCGGCGTATCAAAAATGTCTCTCAAGACGATACGCGCTATCGATACCACAACCGGAATCAACATCTGGATAGGGTACGGAATGCGTATAACCGGCGTTGCCGTTATGGAGGATAGCGTGATCGGTGTGCTCGGCAATTACTCGAGCTACATGCTGCAGGACGATCAGGGTGGAATGGACTTTTATGATTTTGGGGTCACTCCATATCGAATCCATCGAGGCCGGTCGTACACTGTTGTGGGCCAGATGTATCAGTACGGAGGATCGGTCGAGATGGAATCCCAGTTGTTTAACGGCCATTTTGATGTGACCGATAATGGACCTGCTGTGCTGCCAGCCCCGAAAGTGCTGACACTTCATGACTTCACCTGGAACGGCCAGGGTGAGCAGGTGGAAAACGCGCTTGTCCAGGTTCATCACGTCCAGCTGACGGCTTCATCTTTGGGCTGGCCGGCTCTCGGCGCAGGAGGTACAAACCTCATGGTAACGGACAACGGTGTCGATTCGTTGACCTTCCGGATTCCGACAGGGAGCAACGCAAACGGCGCTGCCACCCCTCGTCAGCCATTTACCTTGACCGGCGTCGCATCTCAATTTGTCTCAGCCGCTCCATTTAAGTCTGGTTACGAGATCTTTTTGCGTAACCTGGATGACATTGCACCCGAAATCAAAGTCGCGTTGAAAGACACAACAAAGGGCGTCGTCGGTTCAGATGTGAGCATCGCCGCAGTGACCGACAGCGTGACCGGCCTCGGAATTCAGTCATACCAATTCGCGGCTGCATTTGATTCGACACAGCTTAAGTTCAAAAGCGGAACCGCGGTTGGAACGATCAGCAGCGGATTTACTTTCTCTGCCGCACCTCAGAACGGCGGGCTCGTGAACATCACAGCCTCGGGAGCTGCGGCTTTGAAGAATTCGGGGTCGCTCTTTGTCCTCACATTTACTGTATTGAAACCCGGCATCTCATCGATTGTTCTCACGGGTAAATACAACTCCGGAAATCCTGCCGCAGTCCTTTACGGAGGCGTGGTCGCAGGCGGAGCCCAATTGGAAGCTGAACCGAACGACACGATTACCGCCAGCACGCCAATAACATTCGGATATCCGGCGGCTGGTTCGCTCTCCAAAACGTCGGGCGATCCCGATTTCTATTCCTTCCAGGTGCCGACCGGCCATCTCATCGTTGACGGCGTCGATTCAACCAATACCACCAACCTGAGGCTGACGCTCTACGACAGCGCGGGAAAGGCTCTGTACGATGTTGACCGAAATATTAATGAGAGACTTGAATACAATGTGACGACTGCGGGAAAATATTACGTTCGAGTGCTCGGAAACAAGAGCGGCAGTACGTATGCCACAGGCCCGTATCAATTGATGGCAAGAATTGGCACTGCGACTGACGCCCGGGAACCGAACGACGGTCCATCGACCGGCTTCTTCAATCTCGTAACTCCGGCAGGTTTCAGTTATTCCGATACAACGAACACCCTCGATCCGGGTGTCGGACTTCCGGGAACCGACTGGGATTATTTCAGCATCGTTGCATCGCCGGGACAAATAATTAAGCCCCTTGTTCAGGCAAAATCATTCAAGTCGGGGACGACGTTGAATCATATTCAACTGGCGTTGTACCGAAAGAATGCATTCTCTTCGGCATTGACTTCTGCCTCCGTCACCGACGGCTCCAATGATTCGTTGTCGTATACGGTTGCCGTTGCTGATACATATTATGTGGTGGTCTCGAACACGACGCCCTCTGAGGCGGGCCCCGGCGCACGTTATAAATTGTCGATAGGCACACCGACCGGCGTGCTTGATTATACAATCGGCTTGCCGAAGGAATTTGCCCTGGACCAGAACTATCCAAACCCGTTCAACCCATCCACCACGATCAGGTTCGCGTTGCCGAAAGACGCCGTAGTTTCATTAAGAGTCTACGACGAGCTTGGACGCGAAGTGCGCACGTTGGTGAACAGACGTCTCAATGCCGGGTATCAACAGGTTGTTTGGGACGGAAGGAACGAATTTGGAGCCCAGGTTGCCTCCGGGATGTATATCTACCGCATCACCGCCGGCTCGTTCATTTCCGTGAAGAAAATGATGATGTTGAAATAATCTCGGGCAGACAGCTCTCGAGAAATAGGGTGCGAGTTTGCTGATCATAGAAAAAAGATGAAAATGTCGGACATTGGCAAAATGTCCGGCATTTTCTTTCTAATTTGACATGGATGCTTCTCCCGCCGCAATTCAGCGGGATCAGTATGACAACCACGATTGCCTTGAAACAGAAGAGTTCTTCGCATCTGATCAACTAACATTCCCATGAAAGGAGGGGGCACCTAAAGGAATAAAACCTGGCTCTACAGCGTTAACTGCTTGACAATCCAACGACCTCCCCGTTTTACCCTGCATTGATTTTTTTTCTCCCCAATTGTAGCAACCAATTACAAATACATTCTTCAGAAAAGGGGATAATACCATGAAAAAGACATTTCTGGTTTTAACGGCTGCGTGCTATGCAGCCGCGCTCTCCAGTATTACGGCGCTGGGCGAAACAACAATTGCGCAATGGAGTTTTGAGGGGGTTACTCTTACAAATACAGGGACCACTCCTAACATTACGGGAGGTTCTGCAGCGTCAGATGTCGGCTCTCTGGCCGGTGAATCGGCCTTTACAGGAAACCACGTAAGCGCCTCAACTTCCTGGTCAAATCCGTCCGGAAATGGTTCTCAAAAATCAATTTCTTCGACATATTGGAATGTTGGCGATTACTATCAGTTTTCATTCAGCACGACAAATGTCAGCGGAATATCTTTTGCCTGGAGCCAGATGGGCAGCAACACGGGTCCCAGAGATTTCAAAGTGCAGTATAGTACTGACGGCTCATTGTTTACCGATGCTTCGGGAACAAACTGCACCTACATGGTAACGAATGACGCCTGGCTCTCCACAAGTGTCAAGACTGCTTCCATAAGGATAATTGACCTAAGCACTGTTTCAGCGCTAGACGATCAGGCGATTGTCTATATCAGGCTCGTCGATAATTCGACATCAAGTATAAATGCGGGGACTGTGGCAACAAGCGGCAGTGACAGAATTGATAGCGTTACAGTCACGGCAAATTCGACGCTTCCGATTGAGCTTGTTTCGTTCACGGGAATTTCCCGAGGGAATGCAGTGGAACTGCGATGGAAGACGGCGACTGAAGTGGACAATTACGGGTTCGGCATAGAGCGGAAATCAATGAACAATGAACAATCAACAATCAACAATTGGACGAAGGTAGCGTTTGTGCAAGGAAATGGGACGAGCAATGTGCCGCACAATTATTCCTACACGGACAATGTGGGAATAGGGAAGTTTTCCTACCGCCTCAAACAAATCGATCGTGACTGCAAGTTTCAGTATAGTGCTGTCGTTGAGGCGACCGTTGGAATAGCTCCTCATGCAATTATGCTCGGGCAAAACTATCCGAATCCCTTCAATCCTGAGACCAGCATCGAGTTTGCTGTCCCAGCCGCCGGACATACAACGCTGAAGGTCTATAATATGCTCGGCCAGGAGATTGCGACACTGGTGAACGGAAATATGGAGGCGGGAGTGTTGAACCGCGTAAGCTTTAATGGGAGCAACTTCCCCAGCGGGATGTATTTCTACACTCTACGTTCCGGAAATTTTGTTGACATGAAGAAAATGCTGATGATCAAGTAACCGTCTGTTGTGATGGATCCTGGTAACCCGCTTCCCGGAACATCGGGATGCGGGAGCCCGGGCGCTTTTTGACCCTCGGAAATAAGTTCTTTGCCGCAATCCAAGGTTCATATTGACGGCGTTATTTAATCCCCCCGCCTAGATTTTGCTTCCCCCTAAATTGTGATCCCGGTTTTGTGATCTCGCTGTTGAATTAATAGAGAGTCGTTTGGCATGCTCCAGCTCATCCGGCATCCGCCGAATATTCCAATCTTTTGAAACTCGGAGTTCAGTTCATCCTTGAGAGAGCCTCGTTGAATCTTTCCGCAGATACAGCACAACGCACCGAAAAAGTCGGTCACAGCAATGGGCTTTTTTTGTCGGCCGCCTTGCGGGAATTCTTTTCGAGTGACTCTCCATGCGTGTAAATTCTTCAATCTTCCAATTTCGATCAGCCATCTGAAGCGCAAGCTCTCTCTAAGCGAAGTTATACTCTTTTTTCCGCCGATAACAACAGAGAAAAACGCGAGCGGAGGCTGAAACGCCGCTCATTGCCCCGCTTGTATTTTTTTCAATCCTCCCCGATGCGATCAAAAATCGCCCCTATTTGAATTGTCTCTACCACATCCATTAATCCTCCTATTCTGATGCGATGCAACCGATTACAACGACTTTGCCGGGCAAACCATTGTTGGAAACTGTTTTGCATTTCTACCAACTGCCGATCAAGTGGCCAGCGAAGTGGATTGATCAGCAATGGTATCGTCGGCGGCAACAAGCCGACACGGTGTAGGAAGTATTTCTCGTTCAATTGCATTTCAAAGATGAGGCACCTGTGACATGTTCGCATTTCTTTGTTCGGTGATCGTCGGCGTCCGTTCCGAATTAGGCGGAATGATTATCCACCGACTTCGGGAACTACAGAAAGTTCCATTAGAGCCGATAATAGGGATAGAGAAATGGATTTCACGAAGTCAACCAAGGATGGTTATGAACCGGGCGATGTGTTTCATCTGGTTAGGGATAAACTTTGCTCTTTTTGGAACAACAGTTAATGCGCAAAATGAATCCTATTCCGATGTTTTGGTCGTTGTCAACTCTAACAGCCCTATCTCGGATAGCATAGGGTCTTACTTCGCCCTGCATCGCAATATCCCCTCGTCCAACATTGTGCGGATCAATGTCCCTTCGACGGAAGAAATAGACAGCCTTCAATTTGAAAACCTCCGTTCTCAACTCGAACAGGTTATCCTCTCGCGTAACCTCCGGAATACCATAAACTATATCGTGACCACAAAAGGGGTTCCGCTGAAAGTGCTGCGCGGCAATCCATTCACGTGCTCCTCTGTTGAAAGCGAACTGACATTGATCCTCGGCACTTATGCAGGTAGCATTGGCGGAAACGGCTGTATTATGTCCCCATACTACGAACGCCAGGAAAATTTCTCTCGCGCGAAGTTTGGAATTTATCTTGTTACTCGGCTGGACGGGTATTCTTTCGACGACGTGAAAGGTATCATAGATCGCGCGTCGACGTCGACAGCCTCCAGCATCGCGATGGCCAAATTCGTGCTGGATGAAGATCCGCTCTGGACTCCAACCGCCGGATTTTTGAATCTCAACATGCTTCAGGCCTCACAAACCCTGCAAAGCGAGAATGTGCTGGCTGTTTTGGACACAACAACTTTATTCATGACGCATCAATCGAGTGTTCTGGGTTATGTTAGCTGGGGGAGCAATGATCACAATCCGTCGGTCAACTCGAGCCATGCCGTGCCATGTAATTCGTATCTCCCGGGAGCGATTGCAGAGACATACGTCTCGACATCGGCTCGGACTTTTTCAACACCACAAGTCTACGGCCAGTCACTTGTTGCAGATCTGGTGAAGGAAGGCATGACAGGAGCGAAGGGATATGTCTATGAACCCTACGCTTCTTCGATGGCGTGCGTAGAGCTTCTTTTTCCAATGTATGTTGCAGGGTATACAATGGCCGAGAGTTTTTACAGCTCCTCGCCATATTTATCCTGGATGGATGTCATTATCGGGGATCCCAAATGCCGTCTGAAGACGTCGCGCATTCCGCCGCCGGTCCTTCCGGTATATCTTGCTTCGTTCACCGCCATCCCGCGCGGTGCTGCAGTGGAACTGCAATGGACGACCACAGGGGAAACGAACAGTTACGGTTTTGAGATTGAGCGCACCGCGATTGCGGCCGCTCCAGTCAGCGGTGCGGGAGAATGCTGGCAGAAGATCGGATTCTTGTTAAGCAAGGGGGGCACCAACGCGACAGAGAACTACAGCTATGCGGACTATGTCACCCCTGGCGTCTACGGTTACCGTCTCAAACAAATTGACCGGAGCGGAAAATATCAGTTCAGTCCCCAGGTCGAGGCTGTTGTCCAGCTGTCGGCCAACGATTTCGAATTGAGTCAGAATTATCCAAACCCGTTCAATCCTTCCACGAGAATAGACTTCGCCTTGAAGACTCCTGGAACGGCCACTTTGAAAGTTTTTAACGACGCGGGTCAGGAAGTAAAGACGCTCTTCAGCGGGAGGGCGGAAAAGGGACAATCATACTCCGTTGTGTTTGATGCGGCGAACCTTACCTCCGGAACGTATTTCTATGTTTTCGAAACGGCCGGGAAAAGAGAGGTGAAGAAAATGTTGCTGCTCAAATGATGGATTGACCGGCGGCGCATCGCATGCGTTTTTCAGTCGCATCAATCAAACTTCTTCTTGATTCGGTAGCGGGGCATCTTAAAAGAAAGTCATTGCGAGGACCCCGACGTTCTTTGTCGGGGGACGAAGCAATCTCCTATTGAAACAGGGGATTGTCTCGGTAAAAAATGCCCCGGAATGACCTTCCACCTAAAGTAGCCCATTACCCTTGATTCTTCTCTCCATTTGTTCTATTTTTCTCAGCATATGACGCCGCGCCGGTTTATTCTTGCTGCCGTTTTCTCCTGGTGTGCTCTCATCGCTGCTGCCCCGTTGCTGGCTTCGCTCGGGGGCGTTGCATCGGGCACGGCCGCATTTTTATACGATCTTTTCTCCAGGGTCTGCCACCAATTCGATTCGCGCTCGTTCCATATTGCAGGCTTCAAATTTGCAGTTTGCATCCGATGTTTTTCAATCTACTTCTCCTTTTTCCTTGGGATTCTTTTTTCCCCTCTGATTCGCCGGACGAGAATCGCGGCCGTCTCCTCCTCGCTGCTTCTTATCGCTTCGCTGATGCCGATGGGGTTGGATGTCGCGTTAGCGACGCTAGGAATACACAATAGTAACGCCGCATCCAGGGTGGTGACAGGCCTGCTGTTTGGTCTGGCCTTGAGTATTGTTCTATTGCCGGTCCTGGAAGAAGTTTCAGCCGCACCGCTTCGAAGACTTATCGCTTCATTCAATTCTTCGAAATCCCCGAGCGTTGAATTGGCAGTCGCTCAAACGCCCGGATCTAATCTGCGCAATCTGCCATCTGCGCTAAATCTGCGTCATCTTCCGTTAACGCTAAATCTGCGCAGGCTTCCGTTTACGTTGAATCTGCGCAATCTGCCATCTGCGCCAAATCTGCGCCATCAGCGTAATCACAATGATAACCCTCAACGGACTTCGTATGCGATCAAAACCAGATAGGCTCATGCCGGCATTGTACGGCGGATTAATCATCGCTGGGATCTCGGCGATCCCCGGACTGAATCTCATCAACGTCTGCTGCTGCGCCGGAATTTTATCGGGGGGATTTCTCGCGGTCTTCTTTTACAAGCAGGAGCTGACTCCGGAAATGGATCCGCTCACGTCGAATGATTGTGTTCGACTTGGGGCATTTGCCGGAGTCATCGCAGCGATTGCCGGCACGATGATCAGTATGGCGGTCATGCTGATCTTCGGAAACATCGCCCTAGAGATGATGATGAAAATCGTTCATCGAATGAATGTTGAACTTCCGGAAAATGTCGAACAAATGATACAGCAGGGGATGGAGGAGAAGATTTCGTTTTTTGGAATGGTCTTATCGCTTTTCATGAACTTGATCATCGATGTACTTTTTTCGACACTTGGAGGGCTCATCGGCTGGTCCGTCTTCAAGCCGAAGCTGCAGTATCCGCCGCAGAGTTGAAGGGTGCTGACACACCCCTTACCCCTCTCCCTAACGCTGCAAGCCGGCACACAGAGGGGAACAAAGAAGCGCTCTAAGTGACATTCTTCTCCTGATTCGAGCGAGGCGGGAGCAGAAGAGAAGTTGTGCATTGCGCGTCATTGGCTTTTATCCATTGCCTGATCGTATCTGTTGCTCCATCGACGTCACGGAGAATATCGGATTCTCTGAACCTCAGGAATTTCACTCCCAAGGATTCCAGGCGCTCTTGCCTCGCCTTGTCTTTAGCTTGGGCCTCTTCGGTCTCATGGCAGCCGCCATCAATCTCTACCGCAAGCCACAATTCGTGGCAAAAGAAATCGACAATGAACTGGTCTATTGGCCTTTGGCGGTGAAAATCAAAGCCGGGCATTTGTCTCTTCCGTAATTGTTTCCAGACCAGAATTTCTCCCGGCGTGCTGTTATTGCGCAGTTCGCGCGCGATGCCCTTCAATGAAGAGTTGTACGGGATGATTCTCCGCGACATAGGTCACCCTCGATCAATTGGCAATCCGGTTAATTCCCCTGCATTGCGATGGAAGTTGAAGAGCGAGAAGATAGGTGGTAGTTGCTGTCTAACTTTTTACTCCCCTCTGCAGCGAGAGCAAGTGCGACGGGGAGAGGGGAAGGGGGTGTGTCCTAACCTTTCAGCCTTATTCTGAATGTCGTTCCAACGCCGATCTTGCTCTCCTTTACCGAGAGCTTGCCTTTGTGATAGGTCTCCACAATTCTCTTGGAAAGACTGAGTCCGAGGCCCCAGCCCCGTTTCTTGGTGCTGAAACCGGGACGGAAGATGTCTTTTCTGTATGCCGCGTCAATTCCTTTCCCCGTGTCGCTTACGTCAATGATTGCTCCCGCTCCCGATTTTTGAAGCCGGATTGCAATTTCTCCTTTGCCCTCCTCCATCGCGTCCAGGCCGTTCTTGATCAGATTCTCTACCACCCATTCGAACAGCTCGCGGTTGATCTTTGCGTGAACCGCTTCCTCCGTTTCGAGGACGATATCGACTCTTTTCCCCATTTGCGGAATTCGCTTCTGGAAATAGCTTATCACGCCCTTCACGATTTCGCTCAGGTTCTCTTCGCGCAGATCGGGTTTCGAGCCGATCTTCGAAAAACGATCGGCTATCTTGCTGAGCCTGAGGAGATCATTTTCCATCTCCGCAATTGTCTCCGCGAGCTTCGGAGTCTGCGGCTCCTGCAGCTTAAGGATTTCGATCCATCCCATTAAGCTCGACAATGGGGTGCCGAGTTGGTGGGCGGTTTCACGGGCCATTCCGACCCAGATATTGCTCTGCTCGCTTCGTTTGATGTAGCTGAAACCGGTGTATCCTATAAAAATGAAAAGCGCGCCGATCGCAATCTCAATGTACGGCAGCCATCGCAGCCGCGTGACGAGGGGGGATTCTCCATAATGGACGTTGCTCAGTACAATCGTGTCCTGATACGAGACGACAATCGGATGGTTGATCTCGTCCATTCCCGGTATGAGCGTCCGAAGATACGCGTCTCGGTCAGACTTGGAAATCGCCGTGTCGAGATCGACGTTGCGCGACGCCTTGATTTCCATGTTTGTGGAATCGGATTCTATGATCGGAAAGTCGATTGAACGGATCAGCTCATCGAAAATAAAACTGTAATCGGTGCCGCTGTACGGGCTGTTGGCAAGGTATTCGAGCGATTTCGCATACATCGACGCCACCTCGCGCTCGTTCTTCTGCAGCCGGTCAACAAGGTTATGAGTGTAGAAAAGCATCGGGATAATAATGACGAACGCTGCCAGGAGCAGGGCCGTTTTAATGTTGGCGGATTTCGGGCCGCGAGTGTTGAGCTTCATGGAAGGATAAGAATCTGGTGATCACACGAGGAGGGCGGCGCTTGCCTTCGATGTCAAGCATTGCTCCTGCGCAAAGAGCCGCTTTAGCTTTTATCGCTTTATTGTCTGATCCCGGCGTGCACCGACGGAAACGATCGAGACAGGCACCCCCGACAATTTCTCAATCGCCTCGATATATCGCTGCGCCTGCAACGGGAGCTTACGGTATTGCTTGGCATCTGAAATCTTCTCTTTCCATCCTCTGTACGACCGGTAGACCGGAGTGATTCTCTCCAGTGTCTGGAGGTCTGTCGGGAAGGATTTGAGAACTCGGCCGTCGATCTCATACCCGGTGCAGATCTTGATCTCTTCGAATTCGTCGAGAACATCGAGCTTCGTGAGGGCGATTTCTTTGATGCCGTTGACCAGGAGAGAGTACCGAAGACTGATCATGTCGAGATGGCCGCAGCGGCGCGGCCGGCCTGTCGTTGCACCGAATTCGTGACCGACGGAGCGGAGCTTCTCGCCGGTTTCGTCCAGGCATTCCGTCGGGAACGGGCCGTTGCCTACACGCGTAGAATATGCTTTGACGATGCCGATGATGTTCTTGACGGCGGTCGGAGGAATTCCGAGTCCAGTGCATGCCCCGCCGCTTGTCGGATTGGAAGAAGTAACGAACGGATACGTACCGTGATCGACGTCGAGGAGAGCGCCTTGAGCTCCCTCCGCCAGAATATGCTTCTTCTTTTTCAAGGCAGCGTTCAGATACAGCGATGTGTCCGTAACGAAGGGATCGATCTTCTTGTCGAATTCTTCGTACTCGCTGATGATCTTGTCGACATCGATTTCTGCCGAACCATACACTTTGCTCAGCAGCTGATTCTTCTCCTGGATGTTGGCCTTTAATTTTTCGCTGAGCACTCGCCGGTCGAGGAGATCGACCACTCTGATGCCGGTGCGCATATATTTGTCGATGTAGGCCGGACCGATGCCTCTTCCCGTTGTCCCGATCTTATTCGTTCCCTGTTCGCGTATATTGTCGAGCAGTTTGTGGTAAGGCATGATCAGATGCGCATTGTGGCTGATATACAGCCGCCCTTCGATTTTGATCCCGAAGGATTTGATCATTGCAATTTCATCCATCAGCGCCATCGGATCTATGACGACGCCGTTTCCAATGACGCAAGTGACGTGCTTATGGAAGATTCCGGAGGGAATCAGATGGAGCACGTATTCCTTTGCGCCGATGACGACGGTGTGGCCGGCGTTTGCCCCTCCCTGGTATCGGGCAACGATGTCGATCTTGTCGCTCAGAAGATCGACGATTTTTCCCTTCCCCTCATCCCCCCATTGAGCTCCCACGATAATTGTTACTGGCATAAAAATGAATTCAACGTAATTTAGAGGCGAGCGTGAAAATCAGACATTCCATAGTACAAAATAATGGTTCGAATCTCAACCCAACAGGCCGAAAATTAAATCGCCCTGCTCGCTAAATATCCATCCTGAATTATCCCGAGAAATTTCCGTGCCTTCTTCTCTCTTTTCTCTTCTCTCTTATCTCTTGTTTCCCCGCCCGCCTTGCAATTCCTCCATTTTTTGACTAATTTCAACTTCGAAACACCATCCATTCATTCCTATCTTCAATGACGAGAGCAAAGAAGACTTCTCCGAAACGCAACGCCCCGAAATCCCTCCCGTCGAAAGTTGATGCTCTCAGCCAGCGCAAACTCGACTCCCGCGCCGAGGACTCACGTCTCATTGCCGCGGCGATCGGGGGAAATCAGACCGCGTACCGCGCGCTCATGAAGAAGTACCACGACCCGATCTGCAACCTCCTCTACAGAATGATCCGCGAAAAAGACGAAGTCGAAGACCTCGCCCAGGAAGCGTTTATCAAGGCATTCCAATCTCTCTCCAGCTTCAACGAGGAATTTGCATTCTCGACCTGGCTGTTCAAAATTGCGACGAACAACTGCATCGATTATATCCGCAAAAGAAAGCTGCAGACATTCTCGATCGATAAGCCGATTGAGTCCAAAGACGGGGAGTTCACCTTTGAAATCCCCGACTCGACGTACGAACCGGACCGGGAACTTATCGCCCGGCAGCGCACAAGGCTTCTCGATCAGGCCATCAAAGACCTTCCGCCGAAGTACCGGGCAGTGATTTTCATGCGGCACTCGGAAGAGAAGGATTACGCCGAAATCGCAAAGGAATTGCGGCTTCCGATAGGCACCGTCAAGGCCCATATCTTCCGTGCCAGGGAGATGCTCTACAAAAACCTCCGCAAAAAGATCCAATTATATTGATCCGGCCCGCAACTCCGCCATTCGTTTCCCGTATGAAGAAAAGAAGAAATGTCGCTGAGTAGTTGTCTCATCCGGTGAAAACAATGAATACATACCCGCGAATAAGCACGATGCTTCTGCTCTTGTCTGCGTCCGCAGCGGTGCACTCGTTCGCCGGCGGACTCCACAAGGAAATTAAACGAACTTCTGAAAAAGAAGTCCGGATCAAAGTGGAATCGTCTTTCGGAACGGTCGTTTGCTCGAAAGGCCCCTCCGATAAAATTATGGTGTTCGACCTCAAGATGGAGGATGACCGCAAACCAAATGTGGATATCGACTACCGGCTGAAAGGAAATGTCGGTTACCTTGAACTCGCGCCCGAAACGGAAGCGAACAAATCCATCTCGCTTCATTTCAACGACGACGACGATGAAGACAAAGACCACGACCACCTGGAAAACGGCAAGTGGTACATGCAGTTTACCGATGAGGTGCCGTTGTCAATCGACGCCGAACTCGGCGCCGGACGGGGCAATTTCGATATGACCGGACTTAACGTAAAAGAGTTCAAGATGTCCGCAGGGGCAAGCTCGACAAGCCTCTACTTCGGAGAACATAACAAAAGCGAGATCGAAGAACTTGAAATCAAATCGGGAGTCAGCAAGTTTGTCGGGGAAAAGCTGTGCAACGCCAACTTCAGTCATATGACATTCGAAGGGGGCGTCGGTTCCTACTACCTTAATTTCGAGGGAGCGCTCGACCGCGAAGTCGACGTCAGGATCAAAATCGGCCTCGGCGGCGTCACGATTACGATCCCGAAAGAGACCGGCGCGAAAATACACTACCAGGATAACTGGTTCTCCAATTTCACGATCGACAAGGAATTCGACGAAGAGCGGAAGGGTGTTTATGTGACGCCGAATTATTCTTCGGCCGAGGGAAAAATGAATATCTACGTCGAGTCGGGGCTCGGAAGCGTTAAAGTGAAAGTGCTGCGGTAACCTGCCGGAATTTTCGCCTATTTCCCGAATTTAAAAAGCTGAGACCACTCATACGGCGCTCCGAAATTTCGCGACGTGCTCATCGCCACGATCGCCGTCCGGAATGATTCGTTCACATTGGTGCCTTTTGAGAGGGTGGAATAAAACTTCTCGCTGAAGAACTTGCTCGCCTTCGGCTCCATTGGCTTCATTGCAAGAATAACGTTGGACGAGCCGTTCATCATCAACAGCGCCGCATGGAGCGGAGTCAGTCCGCTTTCATCGTTCCGCCCGTCCGAAAGATAAGCGATCGGATATTGAGGCAGGCGCAGGAACTCTGCGATAGGAATGTCTGCATCCGGATTTGTAATGCTTCCGCTTGAGAGGACAAACGTGGAACGTCCGGGGAAGAGCGTGTCGGTGACGAAGTCGGTCGAGAGCTGCAGCACATCTCCCGAGGACTCGAAAAGTTGTTTTTCGTTTGCGTTCTGGGAGACCGAGACGGTCGCGCTGCGGAAAAAGCTCCTGATGTCCCTCAGCTCAAAATCCAGCGGCCAGTTGTTCCCGCGAGGATTGCCGACGGCAACGACCGCACTGACGAAGCGGGGAGGAGGCTGCAGGCCCTTGATGGCCGACAAATACGGAAGATACGAAACATCGGCAATTTCCATCATCGGTTTGATCCCTTCCGATGTCGAACGCGTAAATGCGTGGAAGGGGATTTGTGCCATCTCTGCCGGCGGTACGATCAGCACTCTTTGAACGAAGAGCCGCTCCACAGGCCGGAGAAAATAATTGTATAACTCCTGCGAGACCCGTTCTATATCCGTCGTCTGAACATAGCCTGTGCCGATGCTGTGGATATGTTCGCGAAGCATGAGATCAAATTGCCGCACCTTCTCCAGAACAATGTCCTTATAGGCCGGAACCTCGACGACGTTGATCGGCTTCTGACGTCCCATTCCGTCGAACGAGATGACGAAAATAATAATGCGGTCTTCGGCGATAAGATAATCCAGCACGACGGTTCCGTACGAAAGCGCATTGCGGAGCTCGGCTTCACCGAGCGTCGGTGTCCGGAACAGGACTTCGAGCGGAGGGAATCTTTGAGACATCGAATTCCCCTTCGTGAGGATATCTTCTTTCAAATCCTTCAGGTCATTTTCTTCAGCCTCTAACCGCTGTCCGTCCTTCTGGTTTGTATTAAGTCCCTTCTGAAACGACACCGCCGCTTCATCCATGCTTTCTGAACGGAATTGACGAAGGATCGATTCGACGCCGCTTTTTTCCTCGCCGTCCCTGAACTCAAACGGAAACGACCGGAGCTGCGCGGACAAGATCTTTGTCTTTGCCTCCTCGTACGCCATAAGCGCCTCTTCAGCGCGTCCCTCCCGCGCCAGCGATGCGACCAGCGGTTCGTACCAGTACGTTTCCTGCGCAAATGGAACGGCGGAGCGAGTCTCCTCTTTGCGAAGGCCGAAGTATTCCTCGTCCGCGTCCCAATTCTTAAACTCGCCGGCCTGACGGCTGCAGAGTTCGAACGATCGCCGGTAGAGGAGGAGGGCGGATTCCATATCGCCCTCGTCTTCTTTCAACGTGCCGAGCCGGTAATTAGCGAACGACTCTCCCGAGGAGTTCCCGATTCTTGAGAAGAGGGTTATTGCCTGTTCATAGAGGGTGCTCGCCGCAATCGCGCCTTCTTGCCCCGGGTTCACGACACTTGTTTTGCGCTCGCAATCGGCGATGGCAATGAGGAGATAACCGATCGGAATCTTCTTTCCGGCGTCTTTTGCGCGGGTGTACGCCTCGATGTAGTTCTGCCTGGCAAGAGCGAAGGCGAAGTTGTGAGCATAGACTTTTCCGAGCGCAGTGTAGAGGAGAATGAGTTCGCTGTTGGTTTGATCGTTTCTATCGTGACTTGGAAGATCGTCAAGAGTGGCGATCCCGTGCCGGAAAGCTTCTGCGGCGGCGGTCCATTCGCCGAGCGGTTCGAGGGTTTTACCGTGATTGAAGTCGAATTCCGCTTTCACGAGTACGTTTTGCACGGAAGCAAGCATGTTCTCGATGGAGGAGTATGTGCCGAGGGCCTCACCGCGCATCCCGAGTTTGGCGTAAGCATATCCGATTTTCGACATGGCGCGCACGATAGCAGGCGGGTACCTCCGCTTATTAAATGAGCCAAGCGCAGATGCGAACTGGTTCAAGGCATTCTCATACTGCCCCGACCACATGTACGCATTTCCGAGATTCATGCATGTTTCCGGATCGGGCTCATTGTTCGAAGAGAGCCTGCTCACATCCACGGCGTCTTTGAGGAGATCGATACCCTGCTCGAAATCTCCCATCCCCACATAAAAATTTCCGATCCCGTTCATCGCTCTGATCTCGGCGCCATGGTCCCCGACCTGCCGATAATGCTTCCACGCCGCTTCGTAATTATCCAACGCCGAAGGAAAAAGACCCAAAGTGGCTTGAACTCTTGCCGCCGCAAACTGGTCCTCCGCGAGGCGATCCCACTGCTGGAGCTGCTGGTCGAGGGGAAGAATCTGGGAAAGAAGCTGCTCTGCATGATAGTCGTCGTGCTGGGCCAGATATTGGCCGGCTTCAGCCCGGAGCCGTTGCGCCTTCGTTGCAGGATCTTCGTTGTCCCCGGTAAGATCGCAGCCGGCAAGAAACACAATGAGGAAAAATGCTGAAGCAAGTAACGAGCCGCGGAGAGAGGAGGCTCGGAATAGTAAGTGCATTCTCGAGATCACAATTGTCTGGTTTGTGCGAACGCTCGGATCGGCAACGGATACGACTGCAATATAGCAACAACCGGCGAAAAAAGAAAAGGCCGTCCTCGATAAATTCGAAGACGGCCTTTGCGTCCAGCAGAAAAGAAAGAACTTAGATGATGAACATTACGCCGCCGGTGAAGGAGTTGTACTTTGCAATGTTATAATCGGCGTTGATGTTCAGGAAGAGAAGCTTCAGGCTCAGACCAAGCACAATGCGGGATGAATTCTCGCCGTCAAGTTCGAAATTGATGTGTTGTTTTGTCGTCAACGTCGTGCCTGGTACCGGGGCGTTATAATCATACGTGAAGGTCATCTTCGAAGACTCGAGCATGAAGCCTGCGTATGGGGTAATATTGAGTGCCCCGGGACCGAAACGCTTGCTGACGTTCACGCCGAATGCGGTCGCTTTCGTCGAGAAGATTGTTCCGACGTCGAGTTTCTGCGTAAAGAAACTTGCAGAGAGATCGACCGGAAGAGGAGTCGGGAACCAGATTCCCGGGTTATGCTGGATTCCAAAACCGAAGTACTTGAATTCGCCGATGTCCGAATTAATCTTCACGCTCGGCAGATACCGGAAGGTGAATTGTGTTCCAACAAATGTCCCGAGGCTCAGCTGGGGAGCTGCAAGGGGGACCACCGATACGCCGTCCAATATACCTGTGACAGGGATCGGAACGCTCTTCGCCGGCAAGTTGACGGGAACGGTGGCGTTCGCGCCGGCTACTCCGGCGATATTGGTCACGGTAAAGTTCTTGTTCAAACCAGAGAAGTTGATCTTTACGCTATCCTTTTTGCTGCCGATGATGGTCGGACCCGCAATCCCTACGCTAAACGTGGCGCCTGTGATCTGGTTCGCGATTTGTGTCTGGATTGATTGTCGTTGGGCAGTCGTAAGAGTTACCGTTACGCCATTAATCGTCGCAGTTGTGGGAACGACGGAGAGAGGGACCAACTGCTTGGCAGTTGCGTTGTCGAACTGAAAGCTATTGGAGGTTGTGGCAAATGTCTTTGATGATGCGCTGAAAGTCGTTCCCATAGCCACCACTCCAAATTCGAGATCGAATCCGAACATTGTCGAGGCAGGCGCTTTGTGGAACCATCCGCCGTTGAGATCCGACCCAAAGCCCGATACTATGGGCCCGACGTAACCCCTCGCCGCGTCCCCGGCCAGTTTCTGTAGCGTCGAGTCGAGATTCTGAGAATACACTGCACTCGAAATCATCAAGGCGCCGCACATAGCCAAGAGTAGAAGTTTTTTCATGGTGAAGAGCTCCTTATTGTAGTTGTTTATGAAAAGAGATTTGGAATGGAATAGTCGTACGAAGGGTAGGCCGTGTCTTTTCTGGATCGAACATATTTTCTAATCACCGGGTGGAAATATAAGGGAAAATTTGTCAAAGGCAACCACTTTTTTGGAACAAACGTTGCATTTTGCGATGCACTGTCGCCAAAATCTCTATTCCAACCGGAATGAGCGCGCTTCAATATACGCCAGCAGCGTAAAGGAATTCAATCACACAAAAGTAGTAATTTTGAGGCTGAGTTCGCCTGCGAAAATGAGGGATGCTCTTGCAACTCTCGACTCTTTTTTATACTATTGCAGTGGCGTCTAGTCCATCACAATACCGAGGGTTTGATGAAATCGACTGGAATAAAAAAGCTCTATTATTCCATCAGCGAAGTAAGTAAGATAACCGACCTTGAACAGTACGTTCTCCGATACTGGGAATCCGAATTTGAGCAATTGAAGCCTGCAAAAAACCGGGCGGGCAACAGAATCTACACTAACAAAGACATCAAGCTAATTCTTTATATTCGTCAACTCCTACGGGAAGAACGGTACACAATAGAGGGAGCGAAGCAGGTTCTTAAATCGTGGACACCCGAAGTCGAAACCGGCGAACAGTTGCAATTGCTCCCCGTGGAATCTCAGCCGGGCCAACAGCAAGCTGCCGATGCCGCTCCGAATTCCGTTCGCGCCGATCCCGGATTGAAGGAAGATCTGTTGGAAGTAAAGACGTTTCTTGAAGAGCTGTTAGTGAAGTTGAGCTGAGGGGGGCGAGCTGTCTTCCGGCTGACTGCAAAAAGTAAAGTCTTTGCTGATTACGGCAAAGACTTTTTTGTTTTGTGATTTTCGGCTGTCGGAACGGCGGGATTCGAACCCGCGACCCCTACCACCCCAAGGTAGTGCGCTAGCCGGGCTGCGCTACGTTCCGGTGTGAAAAATGAACTCGACCAATGTACAAATAATGTCCCCGAATGTCAAAAAAATGAGCCCACTCTCTGAGCCAATGCATCGCCCTCTTCGAATGCCGATCGTGACAATTCTTTTCTCTTTTCTCTTCTCTCTTCTCTCTTGCTCCACAGCCGTTGCCCAGATCGAAGACGCGAATCAGTTGATTTTAGTCGTGGCTCCCACGTGGAACTCAAATTTCGGGACAATGTACCTTTTCGAACGGGACGGCGACGGCTGGATGCAGCGGAACATCCCCTGGAGGGTGAGTCTTGCGGATTCCGGTCTCGCATGGGGGATTGGGCTCCACAGGATTCCGGCCGGAGAACGTGAAAAAGTGGAGGGCGACCATCGCTCTCCCGCGGGCGTATTTGAGCTGGGAGATTTTTTTGGTTACGATTCATTTCCCCCTCCCCGAATCCTCTTTCCGTACCGGCAGGCCACGAAAATGCTTCATTGCATTGACGATACGGGCTCTGTGTTTTACAACACCTTCGTGGGGGAAGATCAGGTAGTGAGGGACTCTTCGGGAAAACTGCCCTGGAAATCCTCGGAAACCATGAGACTGGACTCTCTGGATTACAAATATGGAATCGTCGTTCTCCACAACCCACGCGCCCTTCCGGGGAAAGGAAGCTGCATTTTTCTTCACGTGAGCAGGTTCGACAGCTCGGCAACGTCCGGCTGCACTGCGATGAGCGAGAACAGAATCTTGTTCCTGATGCAGTGGCTCGACCCTGCAAAGCACCCGCGGCTTGTGCAACTGCCGGCGGCCGCCTTCCGCAGGTATTTGATCGATTGGGATCTGCCCCTGCTTCTGAAGAATTAAACTGAAGATAGGGGAGCGTTTCTTCCGCCAAATTACGATATTACGCCGTTCGCGGTTCGGCCGCCGTCGGGCCGATGAATGGAATACGGTCAACCCATACCGACACTCCAGTGAATAATATCCTGTTGCCATCCCTCGCATGAGAACCAGACTAAAGATCATCATCGGCATTGCAGGTTCACTGCTCGTTATCGCACTCGTGACCATGCTGATCCTCCGTTACCTGGTTATGAAATCCTTCCCGACGATCGACGGCGAAATCAATGTTCCGGGACTTCAAAAGAGCGTGACGATCAAGAGAGATCAGTACGGAGTCCCGCATATTTTCGCGGAGAACGAACACGATCTTTTTTTTGCTCAGGGTTACGTGCATGCGCAAGACCGGCTCTGGCAAATGGACGTTTCCCGTCGAGCCGGCCAGGGCCGGCTTTCTGAAGTCTTTGGTCCGTCGACGCTAAAGTTCGACAAGCTTTTCAGAACAGTCGGCATGAAACAGATTGCAGAGAAGATCGTCCAAAACATGCATCCCGAATCGCGCGCCGTTCTTCAATCCTACAGCGACGGTGTCAATGCGTTCATCAGGTCTCATAAAGGCAAATATCCGATCGAGTTCGATATGTTGAACTATGAACCGGAGGAATGGACGCCGGTCAATTCCGTG
>CAYLMV010000067.1:0-21369 GCA_964384415.1 uncultured Chitinophagaceae bacterium
GCGATGAATGACTTAGGATCGTATTGGTGCGACCAGTCAGCGCCGTCCTGATTGCCGTCGGGGAGATAATTCGTGTAGAAAAGACGCGCTGCATTCGCGGCATTCAAGACCCACTTGCCGATCGCTCTGGCAAATCTGGCATCATACCGGACTAATGGAACGAGAGCGCCCACCTGTTCAAAGGTGTTCATCGCAAACGGATATCCGTTTCCGCTGCCGTACCCGGTTTCACCAATGAGCCCGTCGCAATCATATCCTCCCCAATTGCCCACCGTCACCCCCCACAACCTGGAGTTGTCGCTTCCATCAGAAAAACACCAATTCACAATCTTCCCGATGTCATACGTTGTGCCCAGCTCTGCATTCATCCGAGCAGCCATATACGCGCCATAGGGGAGTTGGAGCTCATACGAGGGATTCGGATTTTCAGGATAGTTGAGCAAAGACTCCATCGCAAGTTCCGCACCAGCTCTGTATTGACTATCGCCCGTTTGAACATAGGCGGAATACAGCAGCCAGGCTATGGCTCCCCCCGCCTCCGGCTCTATCCAACCAGAGTTGGTCGGCGTCATGGTGGAGAATTTCCAGGCGGTGTGGTTCAGATTCGCAAGAGTCCACGGTGTCGTGCCCGCCCCCATCGCACTCAACGCAGCAGACCATCGATTGGCGACAGTCACAAACTGATTCTGAAACTTTCCCGCCGTCGGATAGATATCGTAGAGCTGGTAGAAAAAAACATTCGGCATCATGTCATACCACCAATCACTTCCGCTTGAACCGCCGGGATTATTCAGATACAAATCCTCCTCGGGCTTTTGATTGAACCAATTCTGACATGCCGATACCCAGTTAAATCCAAACTGATTAGTCTTGTCCACTCCAACGAGACTGGCGCTTACGACGGCAGGAATACAATTTATCGCCTCTTTCGTTTGAGACGGCGACTGGCCGACATAGCTTGATAGGCTAAAATTCTCGCCGGCAATTGACACCAATGGAAGGTAATTGCCCGTTAAACCCTGGTTGAATACGAGCGAATCGTATCCGACGGCAACTTGCTTCCAGTTCCTCATTGAATATGGCGAAGGTTTATTTGGCATCAGCTCAATTCTCGCGATCGAAATCTGCTGGGCGAGAGAAACGCAGGGCGCTGCTAACAAGGCTGGCAGAATACATCGGACGCCCAGGCGCTTCACCGCGATTTTCCAATTGTTCATCGATTTCATTTCCGATCATGCAATCCCAATACGCCAGTCGTCTCGTCCAATGTGACAGTCAATTCATCGCCCGACTCGTTCCGAAAGATCCCTTCGATCAAGCCGCCCCGCGATAGATCCTGGATCTTCTTGTAGCTCAGATATTTCTGGGCGGCCGGATACTTTTCAATCTCGACGAGCGTATGCAGGGCCTCGATTGTCGATTCGGCGCCGGAGTTCTTGTTGAATGTCAATGAATCCATTATGCCGTCGAAACACCTGCCGCTCCGGACATCGTACATCTGTTGGCGGGCAAAATTGTTTCCAAAGAACCACGACGCTGCGAGTCCCGCCATTTTAAGGTAGGCTTCATTCCCGGTTGCGTCGTATAAACGAAGAAGTCCCACTGCGATCGGACGAATGCCATACGCAATTTGTTCGCGGCCGAAAATGCTGTCCGGGTGAGAGACATCGAGCTCTTTCTTGTAACCCTGGATAAGCAGGCGGCTGTAGAAGTATTGAGCCTCGCGTTCCGCAGATCGGATCATTGCACTATCGCCGAGAAGCAAACCCGCACACGCCAACGCCTGTGTCTGACCATTCCCCCACATATGCCACATCGTTTGCCACGACCGATGGAGTCCGTATGGAAATGCCGATGCGTTTCCATCCTGCATCATCATCAGGCCATCAGCCAGTTTCTTGATAAAGCTTCTGACCTTCGGGTCATGAGTGGCCCGGTAATATTCCGTCAGCCCAAACAGCAGCTCTGAGGTTACATCGGAGCCAGAATCGTAGACCAGCCATTCCGGTACTTGATACTGGCCCGTGCTCTGGGACTTCCCGTATTTCTCCAACAGCATGGCTATATGCGGGAACGTGCGTGTGACTCCATCCTTGAGTTGGGACGCAAATGCGGTGTCTAAATTTTTGAATATCCGATATCCGAGCGACATGCACCAAACGCCCCGTGCGGCCCACCAGCCAAATGACTTGATGCTCGTCTTCCCGTTGCGGTTGATGGTGTGGTCGGCAAATACAAAGTTGTAAAACTCGCCGTCGCCGGTCTCCATTGCCGCCACAAATTTAAGGAGCAAGCGGGCCTGCAGCAGAGATGCACTGTCGTGCGTAAGTTCAAAATGGCGCAGGGTGACCACAGCCGCGCGCGCAGCATCGTCCACACAGGCAATTCCCTCCGGCCCAGATTCCTTCGCATCAATCCATTCGTACCCCGGATAGTTCGAATAAATATGGACGATGCCTACCGTGTCGCCGTAGAATTCAATCTTCTCAGTGAGATGCTCGAGATGTTTGAAATTCACAAGCGAAGCCTGCTCCTGCGCATGCGTAACGACGAAGCAGTTGGCGGAAAAGAAAGCAATGATCAGTACTGTTTTCATTG
The DNA here is from genome assembly GCA_964384415.1 of uncultured Chitinophagaceae bacterium. GTDB lineage: Bacteria > Bacteroidota > Ignavibacteria > UBA10030 > UBA8401 > JAGVPT01. The sequence continues at coordinate 2,599 of CAYLMV010000067.1, forward strand.
AGACGTGTCTTGACTCGATTTCACAATTTTTCGGAAAAGTCTTTTTACTTCACATCTGCGCTTTTTCTTCATATTGCAACGGCGGCGGGGCGTTTCGCCGGAGAATTAGAACTCACTGGTTCGGCTCGATGATGCTCTTGAGCGTTTTCCCCTCCCTTTGGTACGCGAGCGCTTCACTCACTCCCTCCAATGGAAATCTGTCAATCTGGAACTTTGCGACAGAAACTTTACCAGCATGCAGCAGAGCGATCGACCGGGAGAAAGTGTTCGGGTTGACATACGATCCGGCAATAGTGAGTTCCTTAAAATAGATCTGGTTAGGTTCGACGCTGATCGTCTCGCCGATCGGACAGACACCAAAGAACTCAACAGTCCCTCCCCTCCGTACAAGATCCAGCGAGAGCTGTGATGTCTGAGGTTTGCCGACACACTCGATCACCACGTCGGCTCCGACTTGCGTAAGGTCCATGACCGCCGTTTTTATGTGGTTTGTCCTTGGATCAAGAATAACATCTGCACCGAGCTCAGCGGCAATGCGCCGCTTCTGTTCGAGCGGCTCCACCAAAATCGTCCTGCTGGCGCCGGCATTCCTGGCGAGCTGGAGCATGATCAGGCCGATCGTGCCGCCCCCGACGATGACAACGGTGTCGCCCGCGCGAACACTGGCTCTGTCGATGCCGTGAATGGCGCACGAAACCGGCTCGACAAACGCCGCCGCGTCTCCCTGCATTCCTTCGGGAAGCCGATAAATCTGCTGGGCCGGTACAAAGCAATATTCAGCCATCCCTCCGTTCAGGTCGACGCCAAGCGCCTGCAGGTTTGCACAAAGATGTACCAATCCCCGGCGGCAATAGTAGCAGGTTCCGCAAGAAATGTTCGGATCGACCGCAACATGCTGGCCCGGCTCAATGCCGTGAACAGCCATCCCGACACTCTCGACAACGCCGTTAAATTCATGGCCCAGCACGACCGGCGGCGTGGAGCGTGAGGTTCCTTCTACGATATGAACATCTGTTCCGCATACGCCGCAAGCCAGAACTTTTACGAGTACTTCGTTCGGCGATAACGCGCGTAATGGTGTCGACTGAATTGTAAGAGAATGAGGTTTTTCAAAGAGAGCGATTTTCATTGCACGTAATTAATAAATAATCCTAAGGAGTTGTTTGTTCTCCGATCCAACAAAATGAACTTCCAGCGTTTCGGTCCCGTCGTCATGTCGCGAACGGAGAACATTTTTAACGAGCATCCCATCCAACACAATTTTTTTTGCGCTTCGTTTACCGACGATCTTCGCCGTAACAGAATGTCCGCTGAACGAAGAGACGACGCACTCGAGCGAAGCGGCTGTCTGGGAGTACTTGGCGCTGTACAAGATTGCATTGATGCTTTCAAGATAGGGACTTTGCACTGCCCCGAATCCAATTCTGGATTGTGTTGATCGGATATCGTCGAGGGCAAACACCAATGAGGAAAAATTTGCATTGCCATCCGACCATGAATGAAGCGTCTCCCCCTTCCCCTTTATCTGAATGTTCTTTGTCAAACCAAACGCAAAAGAGAAACTGGCCGAATCAAAATGAGATGGCCGGGGAATCGAGACCGACAGGTTCCATTCGTTCTCGGTGACGCCAAACAGTCTGTACAAGACGTTCAGGTAGAATCCTCCCGCCCAAAGAAATGACGGCTTGTCGATCTTGCCGAATTCCGGTGACGACGTGTCGGCAAAACGATATTCATACATCGCAGGCTGCCCCATTGGGCTCTCGGCAATCCCATCCAACGTAAGGGTCTTTTTCAAATACTCGACTGCTTCATCAACTCTTCCGCAGGATTGAAGTGCAAGGATGTACCATGCGGTGGTGTGAGGCCAAACGCCTCCGTTGGCGTAAGCGTATGGAGCTCCCGCTTCATTCCCCAACAGCTTAAAGTACGAGATCACTGAGTCGGTATGAAAATCTGCCGGCGCCACGATTCGTACGCCGATCAGTCGATCCACGAGTTCCTTCTGAGCCGTTTCAAGAAGCCGCTCAGCCCTGTCGTGATTCAGCACTCCATAGATCGGAGCCAGGAGCGAGCCGGCGTAATAATGAAAGTCGGGATCCATTCCGTTGAAGTTCGTGAGAAATCCCTGACTGTCATTCCACAATCGTTCGTTCAGCGTCCTCTGCATGCCGTCCGCTGTGGATTCGAGCGCCAGAAGACTTTTGCCATCTCTCTTCCGCAGGGCAGCGCTCACATAGGCAAAATCCCTCAACGCCCGGATGGTAAGAATCGTCAGGTATGACCTGGGTCCTTCACGATTGCCGATGTCCCACCAGTCGGGATGCTTCGCATACATCAATCCGTCGGCTTTGCGCTGGGTCAGAAGCAGTTCAATGCTTTTGCTCATCAGCGGATAAAGAAGATCAAGTTCAGCGGTGTCGAGGGAATGACGGTAATAACTTGCCGATGCGAGAATAAACCAAAGGTGATTCCAGTTATCGGGTGCGCAATACTCAGTCTTGAAACCGTCATCTCGCCAATAGTAAGCATGAGGAATGACATTTTCTTTCGATAAAGACACGATGTACTGTAAATCTCTCTTCACGCGCTGAAGGTCAAAATTGACGGCTCCAAGATCCGTGAGCAAAACGTCATGTGTGAAGAAGAAATTGTATTCAGCCGGACAGGGCATCGGCACGATGTGTCCATCGATGTAGTGAGCATTTGTAGAGATGAGCGCACGCGCCCAAATCGATGACCGATCCAGCCAACGATCACCGGTCACGAGATACGATTCTTTCTTAGCTTTTTGAGTGACGAATTGATCATATTCCTTCACTTCTTTTTGCCAGGCGCTTGCGAGAATGTCTAATCGCTTCTTCACCTCGCCGTTACTACAACTTCCGACAATTTGCACAATCACCAAGGAATCGTTCGGAGCGAGTTTGTTCCGGTATAAGAAGGCAGCGACCGGCTTTCCCGGATGTGTGGATGGAATCAGTTCCATCTTCAATTGCAGCGTCGAGTCGCCTATCCATCCCGACGTGCCGCTGTCCGTTGCCGCTAGTTCAGCGGCGCTCGACGACCAACTGGTTGGATGAAGACCGGCATTCTCGACAAATACGCTCGTCTGTTTCGTTTGTGGATCGTCGAAATGTGCCATGATCGTCTTCGTTGCGCTGTCATACTCAGTCCAGGCAGAATCCTTTCGCGCATATGTCTGGCAAGTCCGGAGACTTAAGAGAAGATGGGTGTAGACTTCCAGAGGCATTTTCCGGCCGGTGATGTTTTTGATCTTAAGAGAAACCACCATCGCCGGCTGATTCATGCAAAATTCGTACGACAGGAAATATTCGAGTCCGGATTCGATCTTATGAAATGTTGTTTTGTGAGGACTGAGCGTGTAGTCCCACGCTTCCCTGCCAATCCATCGCTTTGCCTTATCTCCCTCGCGAACGCCGATTGCAAATGGTAATGAATTACCCCGTTTCCAATAGTCGGTGCTTACGTCGATGCTGTTGGCAACCGGATAATAGAAACTGATCCGGGAAGGAATTGGGCGGCTCTCATGAAATTCGGCGCCGGCAAATCTTCCCCCCACCTCTATCTGGCCGTAGTGCCGGTCAAAAGAATACGTGAGCGGATCGCCCAAATCTTGCGCGAGCGCGCTGCCCCAAGCGAGAATGATGGAAGCCACTATTATCGATCTGAGATGATTCATCTGCACCATCCCCATTTTGCTGCAGAAGAGAATGATGCTGCGTTCCATGTTGGATTCATAAGCCTTTCCTGGTGTAACAGAAGCTGGAATACAACGGTGAGCTTTGCTCCGCCTGATTTCTTCGGCATGATTCAACCGGACAATGCTTTTTGATAACACTCTTTGGCAGGTGCGCACTGCATCAGGGATCCAAAGGTATCATCCCTTAATTCCGGTGTAGGCCATACCTTCGATGAAATATCGCTGGAAAAATGCATACGCAACGATTACCGGCAGCGCCAGCAGCGTTGCAGCGGCAAGCTGCATCCCCAGCTGCGACTCGGCCTCGCCGCCGATGACAAAGATTGTGACGAGCTGGGGCATCGTCATGAGCGTTCTCTCACGCACAACGATGAGAGGCCAGAGGACGTCGTTCCAGCTCGCCATAAATGTGAGAATCGCCACCGTGACGATCACCGCCCGCGACAGGGGCCAAATCAGAAGAAACAGGATTCGAATCTCCGAACATCCGTCGATGCGTGCGGCATCGATCAAGGCCTGGGGCAGACTCATGAAGAACTGACGGAAGACGATAATGCTGAACGCGCTCATCATCGTCGGAGCGATCAGCGAGGCATACGTATCGGTCAACCCGAGTTTTACCATCAGAATGTACTGGGGAATCAACGTGATCTGGAACGGGATCATCATCGTAAAAAGAATCACACCGTACAGCACTTTGCTGCCGAAGAATCGAAGCCGTGCCAGAGCATAGCCCACCATTGATCCGAAGAGCACGACCGATGCCGTCGTCGAGAGGGAGACGATGATGCTGTTAAGAAACGCCCTTGCAATCGGAATCTTTGTGAGAACCTGCTGGTAGCTGTGGAACGATGCCTGTGACGACATGAGCGACAGGTTGCTGATCTCCAGTTCCGGTTTGAAGGAACCGGCGAGCATCCAGAGGAACGGGTACGCAAAAACCGCCGCACCGGCCACAAGAAGGAAATAACGCAACAATGATTTGATCATGTCGGCTCCGCCTCAACGACTTTACGCTGCAAAAGGACCACCGCAAGAATAACGAGAGCAAAAACAAACCCTAACGCTGCTGCATAGCCCATATGTCCGAAATAGAACGCCTGATTATAGATGTATAACATGCCGGACATGGTGCTTTGCATCGGCCCGCCGCCGGTGAGAACATACGGCTCGATGAAGAGCGAGAACCCTCCAATCGTGGAGAGCGCGACAATGAGCACCATCGTCGAATTCAGCATCGGGAGCGTAATCTTAAAAAACTGGCTGTACTTATCCGCTCCGTCGATGCTCGCCGATTCATAAATTTCTTTTGGAATGTTCTGCAGTCCAACGAGAAACAACACGATGTAGATTCCGACGTTCTTCCACGTCGCCATAATCGCTATCGACGGCATCGCTAATCCCGGGTCAATAAGCCACGGTATTCTCGGTATGCCGAAAACGTTCAACAGTGAATTCAATACGCCTGAGTCGAATGAATACAGGTTTTGCCAAAGGATGGTGACGACAACGCCTGAGACAACGACCGGCAAAAAATAGACTGCGCGGAAAAATCCGCGAAACATCCCCTTCGAATACAAGAGCAGTGCAAACCCCAACGCAACCGCAATCTGCAGCGGAATGTGGATGAGAAGAAAGATGAAGGTGTTGAACATCGCCCTGAAGAACTGAGGGTCGGATGACAACCGCTGGAAATTCTTCATACCGACCCATTCCATCGGCGTGACGATATTCCAGCGATGAAAGATCAGGATGAATGAAAACACGAGCGGGTAGGCAACGAAGAGCATGAAGAAAATGACGTACGGCAGAATAAACCAATAGCCGTGTTTCTCGCTCTGGCGGATTGCTTTGAGGAAATTTATTTTCCGGCTCATTGATTCCACTCTATGATGGCGCGGCACCTCTGCGCGGCATCCCTGACAGCTTCAGCCGGAGTCTTACGGCCGTACACGGCGCATATTTCATATTCCTGTGAAATCGCATCCAAAATCTCTTTCAAGTCGGCAACGGTATCCATCCCGCGGGTGTGCAAAGCCTGCTGGGCAAATTTCACCATCAGGGGATTTTCTGAAAAGTAGCGAGCATAGAGAGGATTCGTAAGCAAGTCACCGCGGACGGGAACCTGGTTGGTAATTTCCAGCATCAGGAGGTCGTGCCTTGCGGTTATAAGAAATTTCACAAACTCCCACGATTCTTCTGGATGTTCCGTCGTGCTGAAAATCGCGATATTCTTGTAGTCTCCCGATGTGTACACCGGACCCTGATGATCATCCGGCACGGGAAGAGGGGCTACGTCGAAGTGAATGTTCGGTGCGAATTTTGAGATCGTAGCAATTTCCCATGGACCGGCGAAGTGGGTCGCTTTCTTTTCGAGCAGAAATGGATCCCCCCCCTGAAAGAATGTTCGGGGAAAATATCCCTGATCATAGCATTGCTGGAAGAAACCGAATACCTTCTCAGCGTCGGCGTTCTCAAACGCAACCTTATCGTTCTTGAACAGCGTTGCTCCATTCGATGCAGCGATATAGAAGGGGTACACATCGAACAGCCGCTCCCACCATATCGGGCGAATGTCGCGCTCACCCATCCAGACGTCCATCTGTCCGTCGCGGTTGGTATCGCGGGCTACTTTTTTCGCGGCGGCGTAATACTCTGAATACGTGCGAGGCGCTTTTTCAACGCCGGCAAGTTTGAGCATCCCTACATTGTAAAACATCATCACCGGGTTCGTCTTCCACGGCATTTGATAATAGTGCCCGTTGCTCGATCTAAACAGTTCAAGCAATTCCTTCGGCACTCGAGCGGTTGCGATAGAATCAAAGTCTGCAAATTTGTCCAGAGCTACCAATCCACCCGCCTGCGTGTATTCCCGCAAAGCTCCCGGCCAAATATTCGAGCACACATCGGGAGTCGTTTTCCCGGCAATCGCAGCAAGAAGAACTTCTTCAGTGGATTGGCTCACAGGAATGGGCTGCATGCGCACCTGAATTTGAGGATGCATGCGATTCCACATTCGTACGATCGTATCGGCAAGTTGTATTTCCTGCGGATTTGGGGCGGGCCAATACGTGAGCGTGATAACGGTATTGTTATGCTGGCCGGGAGAATTCTGTCTCTCCGAACACGCCGCGAGGCAGATCAGCAGAAGAATTCCAATCGAACTTTTTCGATACAGAGTGTTCATCGGCGATCAATCCCACGTCTGCCATTCATAGTCGATTACGGGGAAAGCGGTGTGGGGAAAAATCCCCCCTTTTTTCACCGTGTAGACATCGATGGCTCTCGGATAATTTTCGACGTCAACGTGAAGTCCTTTGAGGGTTTCGTCATTGATCTTCACGGAATATTTCTGTTTGAGTTTGAGGATCTTATGCAGGAGTCTCTCCGTCTCCTGGTACGCAAAGGCATCGCGGCGAACGTTTTCTTTTACCTCCGCGAACGGGCGGACTCTTCCTTTGTCGTTCTGATAATCCTTCTCGTGGTCCTGATAGTACTTTTGCAGCGTGCTGTCGTCTTGTTTGATGCTGTCATCGATTTCGAGCTTGGCTGCCCGGTACACCAGTTTCTCCTCCCACCATTGTGTCTGCTTCACGACGCTTTCCCTTTTTTGCAGGCCTCTCCGGTAGGCTCGCTGCGTCAACATCCTGTCCCGCACCATACGCCACACAAGCTGTTCGACCGATGCAAAGTACGCATTCAGGGACTTCGTATCCAGGCGGACGTAAAGATCCCGCGTCTTCTCCCAATCAAGAAAATCTCCAATAAGAAACCTGCCGCTGCTCATTGTCACAAGGACGTTCGATCTGTACCGTTCGACGGAATCGGGGTTCGGGCGATCTTTCAGAGCGGCGAGTTTTCCCTCCTCATCCCATGCCGCATACTTTTCAGGCGATAGAAACTTCCTGCCGAGGTGGGCCTGCAGAAGAAGAAACGATTCTTTGTCGATGACCGGATTCTCTTTGAGGAGCATACGATGAACGTATTCATCCGACAACGAATCCGATCTGTGCTGAAGCAATGCGCGGCGCACATCCTCGTGCAGCTTCGTGTCTTCAGTTTCCGTCATGATCGGATCTTTCCACAGATCAACGATTTTTACTAGATACCATCCGTCCGGGGCGTGAATGGACGGAGTTACTTCGCCGGCGTGCAACGGATCAATGGCGGCAGCCAGCGCAGGATTCTTCATCTCAAGTTTGAAGCGCGACGTCTGCAAGGAATGCTGGTCGGCCGACACAGAATCGGGGCAGCTCACTCCGAACAGCGAATCGAACGATGCGCCGCCGTTCAACAATTTCTCCTGCTGAACGATCTCTTCTTTTGACCCTGCAAAGAGCCATTTGAGTCCGAGGTGGACATTTTCCTGGGCTACCCCCCGTTCAATTTCTTTTTCGGTGATGCGGACCGACTTGAGGACATCGTCCTTGTAGAGCTCTTCCGTCGCCAGGTCGGCCTTTACTTCGTTCAGCACTTCTTTCACCATCGGAGAAAACTGCAGCCCGCGGTCATAACCGTCGAGGGCCAGAAGCTTTTCATAAATCATGAACGTGAGATAGCGCTTCTTGGAGTCGGATTCACGTTTCGTGAAGGCGGGACCGTATTCGTAGTTCAGAAGGAACTCCTGGGCAGTAACGCTCCGCGGCCCGACATTGGCTAGAATGACAGAACTGTACTTCGGATCATCGAGGAGAGAATGGGATGGCGCGTCGGCTTTTTGCTGGGCAATCAAGACTGGAATGACAAAGCTTTGGAGAAGGCATATCAGCACCCGGGCCCTCAAATTTCGTCTACTTCGTCTTGTCTTCATCATTCCATCTAGAAACGAAGAGCGACGGAAAAGGTATGCACACCCTCAAGCCGCCCATAGTCCCGATACGCATAGTCAAACTTCACCATTGAGCTGCTGGATATCAGGTTGGACGAAACACCAATCCCCAGCGAAAGCCCTCCTTCACTCTGAGACAAGAAGAGCGACTGGAATCCTCCTCTAAGATAAATAAAGTCGCGGAGGGCAAATTCGGTCCCGACATTCACGCTCTCATAGTTGTCGTTCGGATGGATGGCGTCAAACGCTACCGTCCAGCGGTACGTGTCGTTTTCAAGCAAGTTTGTGGAGAACCCGATCTGGAAACGGAGCGGCAAATCCCACGAGTCCATCTCAATATCGGCTGGGATTTGACTGCTGGAGCCCTGCTTCGTAGGGTCGAGGCGAAGAAACTGCCTGGTATCGCTCCCCGCCAGCGTCATCGGCGTGCCGAAATTCGAGAGCGAAGCCCCTATGACCATACCTCCGAAGAGATCCGTCCTGAACGTGGTTCCTGCATCGACGGCAAAAGCGGCGGCGGTTTCGTGCCAGATCGATTGCTGTATGAATTTTGCGGTGAAGCCGACGGAGAACCGATCGGTCAATGGACGTGCATAGGAAAGCCCCGCGGCCAGATCGCTGGCGCTGAAATATTCACCCGTGCCGTCGGGCATCGCTACCGTCGTCACTGCCATATCGGCCATCGTGAGAGACGTGAGACTGAACCCCAGCGTTCCCGCGCCGCCCAGCGGAAGCACGAGACCGGCAAAGTCGAATCTTGTGTCGGCGATCCAATCGGTGTGGGAGAGGATCGCTTCGGTACCGGTTATGGCGGTAATGCCCGCGGGATTCCAGTATAGCGCCGTGGCGTCGTGCGCAAGACTCACAAACGCTCCGCCCATGCCGATCGCGGGCGCTCCGACTGAGATCTCCAAGAACGACGCTGCGGTTGTTCCCGTCTTCGAGACGTCAACAGCACCCTGACCGAAACTCACGATCGGGAACATTGCACTGATAATTATGATCCGCAAGCACTTTTTCATCAAGATAAGCTCCGGCTTCATTATTTCATAACTGCAAACTTGCCGATGAACGATCCGACGCCGGGGGCGTCAACCTGGAAGACGTATACGCCGAAGGCGATGTTCATTCCGTCGCGAGAGACGAGATTCCAGGGCTCCTGACCATTATCAATGTTGCTGTTGTGATACAAGGTCTGAACAAGTTGCGCGCTCATTGTGTAGATATGGATTGTGCACTTGCTCGGAAGATGGGTAAAATAGACGAGTCTGGCTCCGCGGCCGACGGATGCCGTTGCAGGCTCCCATGAGTCCGCGCCGACGTACGGGTTGGGAACGACGGCGACCTTTTTGATATCAAACGCAGCCTGCTGAACGTTGAGCGACGGCGACGTTGTTGTGAATTCAAAGTACTCGCCGGTCCGAAACGGCCTCTTGGTAGAGATCCGGTATACATCCCCCGCCTGCGGCGCTCTCTGCAGCGACGGCGATATCGTCGTATCCATGACCAACGTCATCGACCACGTTTTTTTTGAGCTCGGATAATCGATCGCGGGCTTGCCGGCCGAATCTCCGCACACGATAAAAATCGCATCCCCCGCATCGAACATCTGGTTGTTGTTGACGTCCTGGAAGATGAACTGGATATGATCAATATTCTCCGTCAGATTTCGTATGACGACATTCGACGGCTGCGGTCCGCTGAAACTGGAAGACGGGAACGATTGATCTCCTTGTCCCTTTTGAGTGAATGTCACCTCAAAGTCGGCGGGGTAATTGATCCGGCTCGGTTGATACGCCGGCGCAAACCGAGAATCAAATCCCACCAGGACGACGAAATTGCTGTTCCCCTTCTCCCACTTAGTGTTGGATGGATCCACCACAACGTTTTGATCGTTCGAAATGTTCAACACGAAGCCGTGAACAATTGGAGACTGCTGCTGCGCGGTAAGCAATTTCGTCTGCTTAATCACCGTATCAGACAAGGTCTTGTCAATGAGCTGGTACCATGGATTAGGATTATCGTGAAACGCAGTGGAGTCGCTGAACTCGAGTCTGTATGTATGATTATTGCTGATCGAGTCGGGGTCGAGAATTCCCACGGCAAGCGAGCCCGTTGCGGGTCCGGTGGCAATATTCACGTTCACATTCGGGCGAACGTAACCGGCTGACGGTGCGTGGGGAATGACGACTGCAGTATTGATGTCCGTCTTGACGGCTCCGTTGACGTCGGTCTTGATGATGGCAGTCGTTTCCGACGGCGGGATGCCAACCAGCTCACCGGTAACGGTGGTCGTCGTGAAACCCTGGTCGTAGGCCGTCACTGCATAATAGTACGTCTGTCCGTTTTGCACTGTCGAGTCGACGAACGAATGCTGCAGGCCTGAATCCGTACCGAGATTAAAATATGCGCCATTGATCCCGATCGGCGCCAAGCCCTTGATGCCGTCGACGAGATCATATTGCGCAATCGGCACCCGGTACGTCGGCGTTCCGTAGGCATTGGTGACAGTCATGTCTTCCACGAAGTTTGGCTCGGTGCTGCGGTAGATTCGATAACCTTCAAAACTATATCTTTGATAGAACGCATCCCATGTCAGTTCAGACCTGTTGTCCCAGTACAGCGTCACCCTTCCGTTCCCTGCGACTGCCTTGACTGTCGGCTTGTCGGGCGGTTTTGCAAACTGGTAGTTTGCGTTATAGATTTGCTGCACGGTTTTCTTTTTCAGGAAGAGATCGTCCGCATTCAAACCGAAAAGGAGACCCATGGAGAAGGTCTGTGTTTCCCCCGTCAGCTGGAATGTGCCCGTCGCGGCGCTGTATGTGTTGCGGCCGTTGAGATGAAAGAAATAACTTGAGAACCAATTCCCGAGATTGACGCCAACGAGAGACTGGGCGTGCGGCTGCGGCGCGGAGGTAAAGCCGGTCCAATTCCGTTCGTCGTTATTCAGGTCGTACGCGTGAACGGCCGCGATGATGAACCCGGTCAAGCCGATTTGATCCGATTCGTCTTTATCAAGAATGCCAAAATTCGGTTCGCCCTGGTCCGGCTTTCCATTGCCTTCAGATCCATCCGGGTCGGGACCCGGGTACCCTGCATCCAGCGGCCCTAACCCGTCGGTGCCGACGTCGTCGTTCAGCGGTTCTCCGGGATCCCATTTCCCGTTATGATTGACGTCGGTATAAGAAACCCAGTTTGCATTTTCATCTGCATCCCAATGCGCGCGCCACGGATACGTGTAGAACGCGTGGAAGCGGGCCGTGTCTTGCTGGACGTTGACGATGTAGGGGTCCTTGTTGACATCCGTAATGTAGACTTTCGCGACGTTATCCCGGCGCTCGTCTGTGAGTCCGTCCCTGTCATTGTCGATGTGATCGTCCGGGATGCCCGGGCTTTCAAGAAATGCATACCCTGTATACCCAACCGGACTCCAGCTTCCCGGACTCCCCGTCGGGACTGTGGACCAGGCGTAGGAGAGATTCAGGTCCAAATTGTAATCGCCCGCGTTGTTAGACGAATTGTCGTGGCCGCCGATTCCCCAATCTACATATTGTGCAAAGACGGTTTTCGCGTAGTCGGTCGTCCCTACATTCGTAATAGTATAGAGCCAGAAGACAACATCTTCCGCGAGTACTTGAGACCACTGAAAACCGCGGGCGCGCACCTGCATTCCCAATCCTCCGCGAGACGAGTCGTACGCGTCGGGCAGGAAGTGGTTGGTGAGGGCATATTGACGATCTTCATTATCGTCCATCACGAAGTACGTCTCGAGATCGGCATTGAGCACTCCGTTTCCGAAGAAGCCGTTCCATCTGCCGTCCCACGTACTGGGACGATCGGGCCAATGGAGAGGCCACGTATTGCGGTCGTCGCTGCGGGCGGGGCTTGATTGATAAACATTTGCATAGTTTGGCAGCGGCCACCATCCATATGTAACACCGGTTGAAACGTTGTAGCGTGTATACTCGTAGTAGTTCGTCTCAAGAGGATGGATCGTATTTCCGCTCGGGTCCTGGGTCTCGGCTTGAACGACAACTGCGACGCCGTCGATATAGGTATGATTTGTACCTTTCGGCCACACGCCGCTCAATGTAGCCTCGTTTTTCCAATCCGCGATCTCGCCAAAATTATAGTAACACGTCTCGACGAGGTTCCCATCCATGAGCCCCAGCTTCGTCCAATTGTGGTTTCCTTTGCTCGTGTCGACAATCTGCTGAGCGGATGAATGGAAGTGCAGCACACCGGTTAAGAGTGCGACGGCGATCACTTTCATCGAAAGGACACTTCTTCGGCCAATATGAGTGTGACGGAGATCCATAGTCTTAGAATGTTAGTGACAACCCGATTTCAATCTGCCGGGGTGCAGAATAGAAATCCGGGCGTGAGTAATACTGCTGCAACGTATTGTTTCCGCGGACCGGCTGCGCAGCCTGCTCCGCCTGCACCAGCGCCAGCGTATATCCGGCACGCCCCGTGTCTGTGTAAACGTTATTCTCATTCGCAGTGTCGAAGACGTTGTAAATCTTCAGGAAGACAGAGAACGGAAGCTCGAAGAGCTCAAAATATTTGGTGACATACATGTCCGTGTTAAAGAACATCGGCATATTGCCGCTGTTTTCCAAACCCGTCCTCTGGTTTTGCAGGGCCGGGGTGTACGGCAGTCCTGAGCCGAGCCGAACGATGAAGCTGGCAAGCACGTTCTTCGGGTCTCCGGCCGTGAGAGTAAGGTTGAGGGAATGGCGGCGGTCCCAATTCAACGGCACTAATTCCTGGTTGATTGATATCGGCGGGTTCGCCGTCGCTTTGTTGTAGTCATCTTCCGGATCCGAAGTGTTTCCCTTTGCAACCTGGTACGTGTAGTCGAGGTTCGCGCCAAATCCGTTCGTCAAACGTCTGTCGAGTGAAATTGTAAAACCCTGTACCGCTCCGTAATCAATATTAACGTACTCGCCGAACTTTACAAAGTTGTTTTTCAGGAAGAGCTGGAGCCCGAGGAGATTTCGAATGTCCTTATAGTATCCCGTCACCGTGATGCCGAGGTTCGGTGCAAGTTCCTGCTGCAAACCGATCTCGTACATCGTCGTCCGCTGCGGCTGCAGGTTGGCGTTCCCAATAATGCTCCCGATGAAGTCGGGATAATTCCCTGTCAGGGGGATGCGGAAGTTCGGATTCTTATACAGGTATTCGAACGCGGGGATCTGGAAAAAATGGCCGTACGAAAGATGGACAGCCCCCTGGTCGGTGATCGGGTATGAAATGCCGATCCTCGGGCTGAGTTGGGATTTCGACGATGCCTTTGTTACGAGTGAATCGGGAAACGGAGACTGAAGCTGGTCGAGCACCGCAATGTTGTTCGGGTCTCTCAATCCCTTTCCGTCCGGCTCGAAGTAATCAAAACGCAGGCCCACATTGACCACGAGATACGACAATTCAATTTTGTCCTGAAAATACATTGCCAATTGATACGGCATGTTGTCGTACGTGTTGTAATCGAAGGAACCGGGAACCGGGAGCCCGGGCACAAAACCGCTCGAAGCATCAACGTGAACCTGGTAATCTCTATAATTCAGGAAATGATAATTTCCTTCTACGCCCGCCTTTATCTGGTGAATATTGTCTAACTGAGAAGTGAAATCCAGCTTGCCGGTGTAGGTATTCGTGTGATGGTAGAAGTGCCAATTCTGTGTGCCGCCCGTAAGAAACGCATTGGCCCCGGCATCCTGGAGCCGGGTTGGGTTCACATACCGCGGGTCGAGCGGGTCCTGGTAGACGTACTCTTTGTACTCTGAATCAAACCCCGATGCGTTCAAGTCCATGAACGAGGAATTGCCAAATACAATATTGTAGCTGGCTATAAGAAGAAGGCTCTTTTGAAACTGTGTGTAATTGCCGTCGGGATTGAGTACGAATTGGTGGTCGTAGTCATTGTATTGGTTGTCGAGATAAATTCCTTCGACCGTCAGCGCTTTCGAACCGCCGACGTCAAACGAAAGCTTGCCTTGTGAGCTGAAGCGTTTCTGATAATTCATCGGGACGTATTTTCCGTCGCCGGTCGCTCCGATATACCACTGTGCAGGACTGTTAGCGGAAAAATTTGACGAATCCGAAGGATTGAATACTCTCTTGCCGTAAAGATAGCCGTCGTTATAATAGTAGCGGCCGGAGAGAACGAACCGCATGAACTTTCCGGTTCCCGGCACCGGACCGCTTAACAGCCCCTCGTAATCCTTGAGGTCGGACGGCGAGACATGATCGATGTTCTGAAAAAGTCCGGTCCGCGTACTGACATAATCGCCTGTATACGCAGAAAAATTCCCCGCGTAGTTGTCGTGGGCCGATTTCGTGACTTCATTCACAACTCCCGAAAGCGCTTCGCCATACTCCGCATTGAATGTGCCGCTCAAAACTTGAATCTCCTGCACGGCGTTGATTTCGGATTCGAGTTCAAATCCTCCCGAAAAGACGTCGTTGACGGACATGCCATCGACCAGGTACTTTACTTCATTTGTCCGGCCGCCGCGGAAGTGTCCGTCCACAACACCGGCCTGAAGATTGACGGCTGAGGTAACGTCTTCGATGGGAAGCGCCGAAATCTGATCGCTCGTAACGGTCGCCGTTGTCGAGGTTAAATCTTTTTGCACGAGGGGACGAACAGCAGCGACAACTACTTCTGTCATCTCAATGCCCTGCGGCACGAGGGAGAAGTTGATCTGCGTGGTGCGATCCGCGGAGACAGTAACGTCGCTTACGGTTTGCGGCGCGTACCCAATGGCTGATGCCCGTAATTGATATGTCCCGGGAGGGATGTTGATGATATAGTATTCCCCATTCAGATCCGACGATGCACCGAGTGTCGTTCCTGAGATGACGATGTTGACTCCGATCGGGAGTTCCTTCGTTTGAGCGTCAATCACCTTCCCGGAAATTTTCCCGGTCGTGCCTCCGTAAGCAGAAGGAATTATCAGAATCAGAAGGAAAGCGGTAGCAATGACTGATTTCATTGTTCTCCGATGGAATCGTTACGTACTATTATCCCTCCCCCAAAAAAATAGAGAACGGGGTATTTTCACAAATACCCCGTCCTGTGGAACCTTACTTCAGGAGAAGCATTTTCTTCACGATAGCCATTTCACCGGCCTGGAGTCGATAGAAGTAGACACCGCTACTAAGAACGGATCCCGCATCGTTGCGTCCGTCCCACGTAATGGAGTACTGTCCAGCGGCCATTGGCCCGTTTGCCAAGGTCCGGACTCGCTGACCGACAACGTTAAAGACAACCAGCGATACCATTCCATCCTTCGGAACGCTGTAATTAATTTTCGTCGATGGATTAAATGGGTTCGGGTAGTTGTTCGACAGGTCAAAGATATGAGGCGCAGTAGCGGCTATACCTTTGACTCCCGTTGTCGTGCTGATCTTCTGGACGTCAAGATCATCGAAATAGACGGTCCCGACAAATGTGGAATACACATGCAAACGTGTTTCGAGTGCCACCACGCCGGTCGGAACTATGAGATCCAGCGTATACTGCGTCCAATCGAACGAACTCACGGCCGGGAACACGAACTGATAGTCCGATCCCTGAGTATTATATCCGTCATTGTTGCCGAATTTGGCCGACCATTGCGGTGTAAGTCCAACGGACCATGTTGTCGGATTCTTTGCAGCTGAGTCCGGCACCAATCCGCTGGCTTTGATCCAGACGCTCACGCGGACACTGTCGCCGCTGTGAATTGTTCCCGCATCGAGGTTGCCGAATGGAATCAGTTTAGTTCCGACAAAACCGTCATGAGCTGCTCGCCCTGCCGGTAAGTTGAACATAAGAGAGTGAGTGCCCGAATGCGCCGCTGTGGTCGTCACCTTCGTGTTCTCAAATCCATTCGCCAGCAACGCATCGTTGCCTCCGTTGGGCGGCAGCCAGTAATACCATCCCGTCGGTACTCCTACCGATGTGTTCCAATCCTGTCCTGCCCAGTTCCCGCCTCGTCCCGTGAACAGGAAGTCATCTGCCCATACTGTTCCCGTTGCGTTCTTCCCTCCCACAAACGAGATGATCACTTTCAATGCCGGACGCGGAAGACTCGCCGTTCCCAATCCGTTCGTATCCGCAACCCAACCGCTGCTCGTCGCCGTATTCTGGTTGACCGGCAGTTTCACCACGCCGATCAATGTTCCCGCGCTGTCATAGAATGAATACGCGATATACCATTTCTGATCATCCGCGGACGGGCTGGTGTTCACTCCCGAGGTCATCACATAAGCTCCGAGAAGGATGTCCACATTCGACGGTACCGACGGCGACCAGATATCGCACATGTTGCTCGATACCCACGCCGCTGTGTCGCTCGTCGCTGTCTTGGTGATCTTCAGCGAGTGTCCCAGTGATCGGGATTGATCCGTTGCCCACGCCAGTGTTGCATTCGTGGGTTGATTCCCGATATTCCAGAACGAAGGAAGGGTCCCTTCAAATCCGCCGATATCGGTGAGTTTTGGAACGTCAATCTTTGTGATCGTCAAATCATCGAAATACACTGTCCCGACAAACGTCGAATAGACATGCAACCGTGTCTCCAGTGCGTTCATGCCCGCGGGCACCGCAACGTTCACCGAATACTGCGTCCAATCGAACGAAGTCACGGCCGGGAAGGTGAACGTATAGTCGCCGCCTTGCGTGTTATATCCGTCGTTGTTTCCGTACTTGGCGGACCATTGCGGTGTAACACCAACCGCCCAAGTTCCCGGATTCTTTGCCGCTGAGTCCGGCACCAATCCGCTTGCCTTAATCCATACGCTTATACGTACGCTGTCGCCGGCATTCAGTGTGCCTGCGTCAAGATCTGAAAATGGAATTAATTTTGTTCCGACAAAACCGTCATGAGCTGCTCGCCCTGCCGGTAAGTTGAACATTAGGGAGTGAGTGCCCGAATGCGCCGCTGTGGTCGTCACCTTCGTGTTCTCAAATCCATTCGCCAGCAACGCATCGTTGCCTCCGTTGGGCGGCAGCCAGTAATACCATCCCGTCGGTACTCCTACCGATGTGTTCCAATCCTGTCCTGCCCAGTTCCCGCCTCGTCCCGTGAACAGGAAGTCATCTGCCCATACTGTTCCCGTTGCGTTCTTCCCTCCCACAAACGAGATGATCACTTT
The DNA here is from genome assembly GCA_964384415.1 of uncultured Chitinophagaceae bacterium. Lineage (GTDB taxonomy): Bacteria > Bacteroidota > Ignavibacteria > UBA10030 > UBA8401 > JAGVPT01. The sequence continues at coordinate 20,298 of CAYLMV010000067.1, forward strand.
CAATGCCGGACGCGGAAGACTCGCCGTTCCCAATCCGTTCGTATCCGCAACCCAACCGCTGCTCGTCGCCGTATTCTGGTTGACCGGCAGTTTCACCACGCCGATCAATGTTCCCGCGCTGTCATAGAATGAATACGCGATATACCATTTCTGATCATCCGCGGACGGGCTGGTGTTCACTCCCGAGGTCATCACATAAGCTCCGAGAAGGATGTCCACATTCGACGGTACCGACGGCGACCAGATATCGCACATGTTGCTCGATACCCACGCCGCTGTGTCGCTCGTCGCTGTCTTGGTGATCTTCAGCGAGTGTCCCAGTGATCGGGATTGATCCGTTGCCCACGCCAGTGTTGCATTCGTGGGTTGATTCCCGATATTCCAGAACGAAGGAAGAGTCCCTTCAAATCCGCCGATTGAATAAATATCAGCCGACTGCGATGCCGCACCCACGCTGAAAAGCATGACTGCTGCAAACACAAAAAATAATGTCTTTCGCAGGTTCATACGTGCCTCCTTGCATATTAATGAGTAGCAAATAGAATGAATTATGAAACATACATTTAATCAGGTTTGAAACCGCATGATTCACGAACAACAAGTTCGACGGGTGTCACCGTCTTCGTCACAACGGCGGATTTATCCCTTATCATTTCGACCATTCTCCGTACGGCAAGACTTCCCATTTCTTCGCGATGGACATTAATCGTAGTCAGGGGCGGATCCACATGAAGGCCTGCTTCGATGTTGTCAAAGCCCACAACAGCGATATCTTTCGGGACGTTTAATCCTTGTTCGGTCAAATATCGCATGCAGCCGATGGCCATCACATCGTTGGCTGCAAAAATCGCGGTAGGCCTGTTTCCATCGTGAGAGAAGATTCGTCTTGCAGCTTCAAAACCGTCCACCATTGTCGTATTTGCGCGGTCGACACACTCCCACTGATCACTCGGAAGAACTCCGGCACCAAGGAGCATGTTCCGGTACGTCACGTATCGCTCTTGCACGCTGGGATGCTTGATATCTCCTCCGATGAACCCGATTTTTTTGTGCCCTCCCTGAAAGAGGTGCT
>CAYLMV010000068.1:0-20641 GCA_964384415.1 uncultured Chitinophagaceae bacterium
CCGCCGTACGGGGTAAACCTGTACCGAGAGTTCAAATCTCTCCCTCTCCGCAGAATGGCCCGGTAACGGGCCATTTGAATTTCACCAGGGTGAGCGGCCTAGCTCCGTCATCCACCCGACAGTTGGTGGATGACGCGATGCTTAAGCGCCGTACGGGGTAAACCTGTAATGAGAGTTCCCCCGCTGCGCGGGATCGCTTCGCGAAAATCTCGGATTTCCCTCTCCGCAGAATGGCCTGGTAACGGGCCATTTGTGTTTTGTGTGAGTGTAGCAATCCGGACGAAGTTGGGGTGGCTAAACAGCCGTATACGCTAAATCTGTACCGAGAGTTCTCCCGCTATGCGGGATCGCTTCGCGAAAATCTCTAATCTCCCTCTCCGCAGAATGGCCCGGCAACGGGCCATTTGAATTTCACCAGGGTGAGCGGCTTAGTCCCGACCCTTGTCGAGAATGCTAAACCGCCGCACGGGGTAAACCTGTAATGAGAGTTCTCATGAAGGTCCAAAGGAGTTTTGTGCGCCTTTGGGGGGATCCATCCAGCTCACCAAGCATTCTCCGTTCAAAGCCATCAAGTTCTCCGTATCTCGGCAAAATTTATTTTCCATCCGTCAGTATCCTGCAAAACAGGTTTTACAGATTCAATTTTCCAGCCATCAGCAAATATTCTTTTCATCTCGCTGTCCGATATACCGCCGCCGGGAGATGAGGGGTCGTCTTTGAAGTAAAGAACATACAATCGTCCTCCGGCCTGTAAGACGTGTTTAAGTCCATTCGCATATCTTGCCCTATCATAGATTGCATGAAGCAAGCCGCTATCAATGACGGTGTTAAACTTATTGTCCCATTCATCAATGGTAACAGCATCCTTAACCAAAAATTCAACGGGCAAGTTTCGCCCTTCAGCTTTTGATCTGGCTCTGCGGATGGCATTTTCAACAAAATCAATTCCAACGACCTTGAGTCCGCGTGACGCAAAGAAAATCGAAGTGTCACCCGTTCCACATCCAGCATCAAGTACAGGTTCAGCCACCTTGTGCGCAATGTCAATGAACGGTTGTTTCGGTCTGCCAATATCCCAAACTGGCGATTGTCCGTCTTCGTAATGTTCAGCAAATCCCTTAAGGGCTCCCGCTAGGTTAAAGTTCTCTTCTTCATTGTTCATTCTAAAATCCTCTTAGGTCTTGTTGTTGATTCGGTTCTCGTTTCTGTTTCCATAGTACATGATTCTGTTTGCTCAAACGAACGCAGAGAAAGATGTGAACGTTAGCGCTCTCGAACCGTCCCGTGCAGACGCTACCGATGCCGCCTGCGGAATACCTTCACCTGCGAGAAGTCCGCCCGGTTAAACCGTTGAACGCACAGCGAAAAGAAGAGTATACCTATCAGAACAACCATCGTCAGCGCTATGTGCGGCGTCACAATGAAGCCGCCGACGTCGAAGGCAATGCCGCTATGCAGCATTGTTGCTTCAGTCATTCCCTCCGTTTCCAGCGCGATGGAACGGAACGCCGACGTTGTGTAGGTGAGCGGATTAAGATAGATGAGGGGAAGGAGAAAGCTCGGCAGCACCGTGGTTGGTATGTATGCGCCGGAGAGAAATGTCAACGGCATGGCGATCACCGATATCATGACCTGAAATGTCGAGGAATTCTTCGACAACGTCGCAAGGTACAACCCAATCGATGCAAAGGTGACGCCGACAACTGCCATCACTCCTCCCATCTCGACAAAATGGAGGAGATCAAGCTTCAATCCTATGAAAAGTCCGATGATGACGATAAGCATTCCCTGCAGGACGGAGATCACTGTTGCAGACGCAATCTGTCCCAGAGAAATCTGCCATCGTGCAATGGGCGCAACCATGATTTCTTTCATAAAACCGCTGGCAACGTCTTCAATAATATTCATGGAATTATTCAGGGCCGACTGAAATACCGTCATGATAATGATGCCCGAGATGAGATAATTCATCGGAGCGGCGATGCCGGTTGCCGCCGCTTTCATGACAAAGGAAAAAATGAACAGGAAGAATCCGGACATAAAGAGGGTGAAGAAGAACCGCATTTTGTCCCGGCTGAATGCCGTCAGATTTCGGAGGAGAATCGCTTTAATGGCGCGCATTATTTTCGAATCTCCTTTCCGGTGATCGCAATGAAGACATCATTCAATGTTCCTTTGTGCACTTCAAAATCAATGATGGAATCCTTCCGCTGTGAGAGCAGATCCAGCGTTATGGCGATGCTTCCGGATCGCACCATGAAGAGATCGTCCTTTTCGGTGTAAGGGATTTCTTTTTTTTCGAGATATTCCCTCAGCCCAAGACCGTCTGACGTCTTGATTTTGACGGTGTCGGAAGTATGCATGCGCTTTAATTGCGACGGCGTGTTGAACGCGACAATTTTTCCATGATCAATGATGGCAACCTTGTCGCAGATTTCCGCTTCATCCATATAGTGCGTCGTCATGAAGATTGTCATATTCTTCTGCCTTTGCACCGTGCAGATGTAGTCCCAAATATTTGCGCGGGTTTGCGGATCCAATCCGGTTGTCGGTTCATCAAGAAAAAGCACTTTGGGGAAATGCACCAATCCCCGGGCAATTTCCACGCGCCGTTTCATTCCTCCGGAGAGGCTTTTCACCATTGCGTTCCGCCAATCAAGAAGACCGACGAGATCAAGAGCAAAGCCGATGCGCTCCCGGATTTCTTCTTTGGGCACAATGTAGAATTCACAGTGCAGAGCCAGATTTTCTTGCACCGTCAGATTATTATCGAGGATCGATTCCTGAAAGACAATGCCGATGTCCCTGCGGACCTTTGCCTGATCGGCATTGACATCATGTCCGGCAATTTTCAGGGAACCGCTTGTTTTCTCAAGGATGGTGCACAGCGTATTGATGGTTGTTGTTTTTCCTGCCCCGTTCGGCCCCAGGAATGCAAAGACGGATCCTTCGTCCACGTCGAAGGAGATATTGTCTACCGCCACATGATCGCCGTACATTTTTGTGAAATTCTGGACTTCAATGATTTTTGACACGATCCCTGTTTCTCCAATGATTGGTCGCTGTGGTGTAAATTATTTGATGGAAAACTGCGTCGAAGAATTGCGAAGTCTGGACGGAACAAAAGACCTCTTTCGGAACTGGCACGAATTGAGGATACTATTGCTCTTCCTCTAATTCGCCTTCCTCGGGAATATCCTGCCGGTCACGGTGAGGTCTAATCTTGAACATTTTGCGCTCTGTAATGCCAATTCGGCCAGCCGCTGTTTGAGTGATAACCGCAAATGTCGGCTCGTGATGACCGGTCAACCGAGATATTGGGTGTTTTCAATGATCGAGGCGCTGCCGTCGAAGGAGGCTCCTCTATAGAGTAGTAGACGTTTTGAACTTCGAAGTATTGTTGTGATCATGAGAATTAACAGGGAAAAGACGATGAGACGTATAAGGACTCTACTCAGTGTATTTAGGGAGAAAGGATATTCACCGTCGACTGCAATTTGCGTCCGTAGGGGGTAAGTTGGACGGCGGCGGTCGGAGAAATGGGGACAACTTCCCAGGCAGGATCCCATTTCAAAAGAATATACGAAGCGAGGGGATGGGGCAGTACCACACGAAGTGAGTAGCAAACGTCTTCGCTTCCGTCCAATATTTCAATTGCCATTCCAGACTCAGCCCGATACACTGAAGAGGCATTAAGGGTCACCCAAGGAAATTGATCCAGCTCTCGTGCCATAATCGGGCTTGTCTGAGTATCTCCGAGAGCTATGGTGTTCTCGCCCTCTCTCTTGATTGTCATCTTGGCTCCCATATTGCAGAGTTCCGGCATCGGCGTGAGTACAACGACTTCCAGATCAGGATCATCAAGCTGTGCGCGAAGCTGGTCTTCGATAAACTGATACTGCAAAATATAACCTGGCAGATTCAGAAGAAGGAGTTTGCTCCCTTTGGGAATTGAAGACTTAAGGAGCTTGAGTTGATCGCCTATTTTCTCCGCCAGCCGCGGATTTACGCAGAGGGTTTGGTTCTTTACATGGAGCGAATATGCCTGGTGGCCGATCCAGAGAGTACATATTGCCAGAGCGGCATAATAGACTTTTCGGTCACTCTGTTCCAACCGCACTAACAATAATCCGGCCGTTCCCGCAACCGCGAAGGATGGAATGAACAAGTATCGCTCACTTTGGTAGAGCATAATCGTTGGAATCCAACATGCGAGGCCTAGCAGCACCAGTATCCAATATTTCTTTTCTCTGTAGAGAAAAACCGAACAGAGACAAAAGGCTCCAATTCCCGGCAACAGGCCCATAAGAGCGTCAGAGCTCTTGAAATCTGTCACAATTGTGAACGGGACGGTACTGACGGCAAAGAGAAGGTTGGCCCAGTAACTATTGAGCTGGCCCAAGAGATGAGATGAGAAATTCGGATTTCCGAATGTCACGAAATATGGATAGGGATATCCAGTATCCGGTCCGGAGATGATCCAGACGCGAATCGCGAAGAAACCTGCAACAACGACCGCATACGCAGCATAGATCTTCCATTCCCGTTTTAGAAGGGTTCTGAAACTTATGGACCTTTCTTCAATCCACCAGTCACTGAGAAACAGAACAAGAGGAAGTGCGGCGGTGAGTTCCTTGGTTAGAAGGGCGAGAACAAAACAGGGCACAGCCCACCATCGAAGTGTGGGACGTTGTTTCCCGTAAATATGCAGGGTCAATCCGCCGAACACGAAAAGACCGGCGATTGAATCCGTGCGACCTGCCACGTACCACATCACTTCACCGTGGGCGAAGAACGCAGCAAAGAGCACAGAGCTCGCCAGGAATGAAATACCCGGACCGATCCAGCGATAATTAATCAGGCAGACGAGAATAACGCACGCCGCATAGATCAGAACATTAGTCGCGAGCAGACCCGCAGGATAATTGCTTCCATAGACCATATCATCGAGCAAATAACTGAGGACAACCGTCGGTCTGAAGAAACGGACCTTTTCATGAATATTGATCCACCACAACTGGTCCCATCTGTTTTCGACAACGAGAACATTGGAGGAGTTTCCCCAGAAATCCTGTTTCAAATGCCGGACCTGTTCAAGATAGCGATAATCGTCAGGTTCGAGTTGAGGGTTTTGAAATATAGGCCAGGCAGAGCACACGATCACTATCGCGCACGCCGCGATGGAAACAATCAGCCACAATTTCTTATCAAATGATTGTTTTTCATCCATGGCGGTTACCTTGATTGTTTGTGTTACATATTGCGACTTTGTCCCGTCATACGCAAAATCGGAACGGATACACATTCCTTTCTCCAAACGCTCTTCGGAGAGTCTCTCTGAGCAGAGCGGATCCCCTGCAAGATCAGCCGACTGGAACTCCGGGCAGCACTGAGTCCAAACGGCATGACTGCTCAATCGAGCAGTTTCTCCACTATCGAAAAGTAATTGTCAAATCCTTTAACTTGTATAATGGCCCGGCAACGATCTTTTTTTATAGAATCCTTACAGCTTTCTTCCCCTTCTTTAGATTTTATTCATTGCGTCCACTCCTGAGACATCTTAATTTGCCCCCACATTTGTGATTCCGGAAAAATCCTATGCCGGGGTTAGCCGCTGTGTGAGTGGAATGTGAAACTCAAGATTCCGGGGATTATCGTATGAAATCACTGGCCCTCAATTTTGTTATGCTCTCTTTCATACTCGGTTGCGGCGACTCATCGACCTCCACTCCGCCAAGGCATGTAGGCGTGAGCGTATCCTACAAGAACGGGTTCCGAGGCGATTCCCTTATCCTTCGTTGTGATGGCACCGAGTTCGGGAGAAGTCTGGCATTCAGTGACAGCATCTACGTCCCATCCGGATATCTATTCACGGTCAACGAAGGTACGCATACTTTGTCAATAGAGGATCTTCAGCTGATGATACAAGTCGATACGACGTTCCAGGCCGTTTCGGCCTACAGGACAATCATCGAAACATCACTCGACCGAAGAAGAAAAGTCTTCACTAGCAGCATCAGCTACCTTGACACCAACCAGATTTCACTTCCCCATCCTCCCGCCCGATCGCTTCAATCCATCATGCCCCGATAGTTTTTGAGCCCGAACCAGTTTCACCTGGATACATAAAGGGGTAGTGACAAAGTAACCCGCGATTCTCGGTGGTGTTACAGTTTGATCATTTTTGATTTGTGGATCAAGAGATTCCCGTTAAAGGCGTTCGGGAATCACGCACACCGAGATTTGTCATGCCCGCTTGCTTGAAGCAGACATCCAATCCGTAACACTACCCGAATCCCGTAGGAGTTGTTTCTTCACCAATCTAAAGATATATTTGGCAAATCATGCATATTGCCTCATGCCATAAAGTGATGGTCAACCGCCTAAACTCATGACTACGGATAACAGCTGGTTCTTCTGGGCAGCCTTATCGGCTGCGTTCGCAGCGCTTACGACGATCTTCGCGAAGATCGGCGTGCAGGATGTCGACTCCGATCTCGCAACCCTCGTCCGCACGGTCATTGTCGTCTTCGTGCTTGCAGGATTTATTGTCTTTGCGGGGAAGTGGAGCAATCCCTTCGTTCTCTCATCCAAGACATGGGTATTTCTCTCATTGTCGGCACTCGCCACCGGCGCCTCATGGGTCTGTTACTTTCGCGGGCTTCAAATCGGCGCCGCATCGAACGTCGCCGCCGTCGATAAGTTCAGCCTTGTGCTCGTTGCCATATTCGCGTTCGGATTTCTCGGCGAGCGCCTCTCTATGAGAGAATGGATTGGCATTGCCCTCGTCGCCAGCGGAGTTCTCTGCTTGGCGTTCAAGAAATAACCTCTCAGGAGCGCCTCCGTGATAAGGCATGAGGAGGCAATTCAAGAGCACAATTTAGTTTCCGCAACAAAATACTTACATCTCACTTAGCCAACGGATTACCACTATGAAAAGCTTTCTTTTGCTCTGTACTGCAGCCATGGCTGTGTTTCAGATTGCCTTCGGCGCGGATGGGGGCTACAAAGATCCGCAAACACCGATTGAAAAAAGGGTCGACGACCTGATCTCAAAAATGACGCTTGAAGAGAAAGTCGATATGCTTGGCGGAACCGGATTCGCCACCAAACCCAACGCGCGCCTCGGCATTCCTGAATTGAAGATGACCGACGGTCCGGTCGGAGTGCGGTGGGAGACTTCAACGGCATTCCCTGCCGGCATCATGCTCGCATCAACATGGGATACGACGTTGGCGGGACGGTATGGTTGGGCAATCTCTCAGGAAGTGAGGGCAAAGGACCGTAATGTCATCCTCGGTCCCTGCATCAACATCAACCGGGTCCCGCAAGGCGGGAGGAATTTTGAAAGCTACGGCGAGGATCCGTTCCTGACCTCACGGATTGCCGTTTCGTACGTCCGCGGTGTCCAGAGCGACCATGTTGCTGCCACCGTGAAACACTACGCAACGAACAATCAGGAATGGGAGCGCGACAGGATCAACAACAGAGTCGGGGAACGGGCCTTGTATGAAATCTATCTTCCTGCATTCAAAGCCGCCGTTGTCGAAGGGGGAGCCTTGGCGATCATGTCGGCATACAACAAATTGAACGGTTCTTTCTGCAGCGAGAACACGTTTCTTCTGCAGGATGTATTGAAGAAGGAATGGAAGTTCCAGGGGCTCGTCATGTCGGATTGGGGCGCCGTGCACAGCACTCTTGCAACCGCAAACAACGGACTCGACCTTGAGATGCCCAACGGCGAATTTCTCAGCAAAGAAAAGGTTCTTCCGCTTATTCAAAAAGGAGCAGTGAATGAATCGACGATCGACGATAAGGTCCGGCGCATTCTCCACGTGATGTTCCGCCTCGGGCTCTTCGATCAAACAGTTTCTGCCAAGCCGGAGGCCAATGCTCTTCCCCAGCGATCAGTTGCGTTGGATGTCGCGCGCGGCGGTATCGTGCTGCTGAAAAATGAAAACAATGTCTTGCCTCTTCATATGTCGGCGCTGAAGTCGATCGCCGTGATCGGCCCGAATGCCGCCGAGGCCCGTACCGGAGGCGGCGGGAGTTCGATGGTCAATGCGGCCTCCTCGGAGTCGCCCCTTGATGCATTGAAGAGGATCTACGGCAAATCGGTGACGTTCAATTATGCAATCGGAGCGGTGTTGCCGGGAGGAATCACACCGATAAGCTCTAACCTGCTTTCTCCGCCCAACGACCCGGGGAAGAAGGGACTCCTTGGCGAGTATTTCACGAACGAAGACCTGCGCGGCGAGCCGGCAGTTCGGAGGATAGACTCGACAGTGAACTTCGATTGGGGGCCCGGAAGCCCTGCGCCGGGTATCGGTGTCGACAGTTTCTCCGTCCGATGGACAGGAAATATCCGCGCCGCGGAATCCGGCACGTTCGAAATTTCCGTTGCGACGGACGACGGCGTCCGGTTCTATTTCGACAACCGGCTGTTGATCGACAATTGGACCGAGCATGGCGAAGAGGTTCGGAGCGCCAATATTTCGATGGAAGCGGGAAAATCATATGCCATAAAGATGGAATACTTTGAGCATCAGGGGGCCGCGATAGCGCGCCTCGGGCTCACGAGCCCCGGTCAGAGCTTGCTGCCGGATGTTGTTGCTCTTGCACAGAAGTGCGATGCCGCGATCCTGTTTGTCGGCGACTCGCAAATGCAGGAATCGGAAGGATTCGACCGACCCGCCATTGATCTGCCAGCCTCACAAGTGGAACTGATTAACGCTGTGGCGAAGGCAAATCCACGCACAGTGGTTGTGCTTGAAGCCGGAGCGCAGGTGGTGATGGAGAATTGGATCGATGGCGTTCATGCAGTGATGGATGCCTGGTATCCCGGACAGGAAGGTGCTCAGGCAATCGTTGAGGCGCTCTCGGGAACAACGAACCCGTCGGGCAAACTTCCCGTGACGATCCCGAAGCGATGGGAGGATTGCTCGGCATACGGATCCTATCCTGGAGCCCATGATGAAACCGATTACTCCGACGGCATTCTTGTCGGTTACCGTCATTTCGATACAAAGAAGATCGATGTTCGGTACCCCTTTGGGTATGGATTGTCGTATTCTACATTTGTTCTCAGCGACCTGAGCGTGGCGCCGGCAACGAAGAGTACGAACAATGATTACGAAGTGAGCGTCGCGGTAGAGAACACGAGCAATGCGGCGGGTGCCGAGGTAGTGCAGGTGTATGTGCACGATGACGGTGCGAAAGTTCTTCGGCCCGCAAAAGAATTGAAAGCGTTCTCCAAAATCTTTCTGCAGCCGCATGAGAAACGGATTGTCCGCCTTCATCTCAATAACGCATCGTTTGCCTATTATGACGATGTTGATCACAAATGGGCGACGACGAAAGGGACGTACGAGATCCTGGTCGGCACTTCTTCCCGCGATCTGCCATTGACAAAGACGGTGCGGTTGGATTAGGTCTTGGGAAGCGCTGAGTTTGCCGCATTCGTGCTGCGATGCAGCCGATGCTGAATATTCTTGACTTCGGTGATTGTTAATCTTTTTTGATGAGTTGCAGATGATGACGCCGGTCTTCCCAACGGGGGCCGGCTTCTCATCCTCCCTCGAAGCTGTCCATTTTGAATGAAATTCTTCCCACTACCATCCAGGAAATCAATGTTCACAAATATCCACAAAGGGCCGAAGAAAGCGTTCGTTCTGGCGATCGTCTTCGTGACTCTGGCAGAGGGGCTTTATTCACAGGCGCTCCGCAAGACCTACGTCAACGAGCCCACTCTCGTGACATCGCAGCTTGGGTTTAGGCAAGGAGGGCCGAAAACGGTAACACTTTTGCCATCGCCGCGAGACTCGGCGCTTCCCGATGAAATTCCCTTCTATGTCGATCACCTTCTCTCGCGCGTGAAACGAGAGCAGCATTTGCCGAAAGCCTGGACCGGTGCTTTTTTTGACTGGCCTTTCGACATCGACAAAGGGAAGTATGTTGGCGACGACCGATCTGCTGCTTATCGTGGAACATTGAAAAAAATCGTCACGCGATGGGGCATATTCTGGCAGGGCGATTTCACAAAGTTCGATCAACCGGGTCTTTACCAGATTGAAACCGAATACGGATTCACGACTCCATTTGCGATTGAAAGCAACCCGTACAATCGTCTCATCCGCAGCTATCTCAACTATTTACACTGTCAGCGATCGGGAATTGAAACGCCCGGCATACGGCCGCTGGAAAACGCCGACGACGGCGTGCTTGATACAGACGGGTCATATGTTCCGGCCGCCGGCGGCTGGAACGATGCCGGCGATTTCCGCAAGTGGATTTCACAAACGAGCTCGCATATCGAAGCGCTCGCCATGGTGGCGCAACATGCCAATGGAGCGTATCGGGCTGACGCCCTGGACGAAATTAACTGGGGAAACAAATTCTTCCACGCGATGATCACACCCGAGGGGCGCGTCTATGAGGACATCGGGAGCGGACCGTTGCGCGGAGGCAAGGACTATGATAAGGATTGGTGGTGCGAAAACCATGCCGGGTGCCTCGGGTCCGGGGAAGGGATGAGCGATAACATCAAAGAAAACGGGGACGAACGAAAAATTCGGACAACATACAATCCGGTATGCCAGTTTCTTTTTGTCCGCAACCAGGTCTTTGCATCCAGAGTGCTTGGCGAGGCCGATGCCATGCGGTGTGAATATCTTGCCGAACTCGGCTGGAAGTACAGCCAAAAGGTGAAGCACGACGGCCGAACCCTTTTCGTGGCCGAAGAACTGCTCGCTGCCTGTGAACTCTACGCATCCCGTCTTGGACAAGTCGACGGTTCGGAGATAGAAGCGCTGGCGAATGAGCTCATGAGCCGGCAGGAAAGCAGCGAGTCTCAGTTAAGCGGATACTTCTACGAAAAGGGGAGGACGGACGGATACCGCAGCATTGTCTGGAACGCAGAGCCTGCCATGGCGCTCCTGCGCGTCTGCGAACTCGAAATTCCCAAAATGCCAGGCCTCATGAGGCGAGCGGATACGGCAGTGAAGCGGTATATCGAGAGTTATCTTTTGAAAGATGCCGTAAGCAATCCCTTCTCAGTGACTCCGTACGGTGTTTTTGTGAAGCCGCTCCACTCCGATGAAGTAACGTTCCGCGAGGCTGGCGCCGATAACTTTGTTCGCACTTTCATCAGCCCGCTCAATGCCCAGGAAATGGTGCATGGAACAGATGCTGTGCTCATGCAGCACGCCTATCTTCTGGCGCGAGCCGCTTTTCTATGGAAGAAAGATGCGTACCGTGACGAAAGCGAAAAATTGATCCAATGGGCGACCGGCCATAATACGACGGGACTCTGTCTCTTTACCGGCGTAGGCTTCAGACATCCTGTCATCGCCTCGTTTGTGAATTACCGCATTCCGGACGCGACGATGGACGGCTTTGTCGGGCGATTGGACGATACTCCCTATATGGAGACGTCGAACGCGGTAGAGTGGAATACCCAGGAGGTGTGGGGTGTCCCGTTCTTCTACGCCATCGGCGCCGTGACGTACTTATCTATGCTCGAACCCCAACACTAGAAGGACCAAGACATGTATATCATCGATGCGTATCCTGTTGCCATTGCATTTTGCGTGGTGACAATGTTCTGTTGGGGATCGTGGGCCAATACATCAAAGATCTCCGCGAAGGATTGGCCGTTTCCGCTCTTCTACTGGGATTACGCCCTGGGACTTCTCGCCGCGTCACTTCTGTTTGGGCTGACAATGGGGAGCTTCGGCAGCAGCGGCAGAGGATTCGTCGCCGATCTCCTTCAGGCTGATTCGGGTTCGCTCTTCTCCGCATTCATCGGAGGCGTCGTCTTCAATATTTCCAACCTTCTTGTCGTGGCCGCGATATCCGTAGCGGGCATATCGATTGCTTTTCCTATCGGTGTGGGATTGGCAATGGTTATTGGTGTCGTGGTAAATTACATCAAACAACCGGTAGGAAATCCGCTCATACTTTTTGCGGGCGTCTTTCTGGTGGTCGTGGCAATGACCGTCAACGCCGTCGCTGCTTCGAAAGTCGCCGGGTCGAGGAGCACATCTCCGATGAAGGGGATTCTCTTGTCGGTCTTTGGCGGCATCATCATGGGATTCTTTTACAGATTTGTTGCCGACAGCATGACGCTTAATTTTACCACGCCGGAGGTCGGCAAGCTTACGCCGTATTCCGCCATATTTGTTTTTTCGGCCGGCGTTTTTGTTTCCAATTTTGTGTGGAATACGTACTTCATGATAAAGCCGGTGGATGGCGATACGTCGACCTATAAACAGTTTTTTACAAACGGCACATTAAAACGGCATCTGATAGGGTTGGCAGGCGGGCTGATCTTCAATACCGGATTCCTCTTCAACCTTCTGGCCTCGGACAAGGCGGGTCCCGCGATTGCCTATGGCCTGGGGCAAGGGTCTACGATGATTGGTGCGGCGTGGGGTGTTTTTGTCTTTAAGGAATTCAAGGGCGCTCCCGCTTCAGTAAACCGGTACATCGCAGCGATGTTCACCTCATTTATCCTTGGTCTGGTGCTCATCGTTGCGGCAAAACTGTAACATTCAATACGAAACTACTGGGCTATGAAAAAGGACATTGTCGTTATCGGGAGTTCGAGTGTTGACTACATTATGAAGATGCCGAGGCTCCCCGGGGTCGGCGAGACCGTTACTGATGCTGTCTTTATGGAAACCTTCGGCGGAAAGGGAGCCAATCAGGCGGTTGGAGCCGCGCGCGCTGGAGGTCATGTCTCCTTCGTCAATTGTGTCGGGGACGATGACAGTTCCCGCCGGATGGTAGAGCATTTCAGGAATGAAGGAATCGACAGCGATTGCGTTTTTGAAGAGAAGGGAACTTCGTGCGGAAAAGCGCTCGTGATGATCGGAGAGCATGGAGCCAATTATCTCTCGGTTGCGCCCGGCGCTAACTACAGATTGACAAGCCGGCATATCGACAAAGCCGATCTTCTGATCAAAAATGCGGCGATGGTGGTTCTCCAGTTTGAGATCCTGCCGGAAACGCTGAAGCATGTTCTCGACGTGTGTGAAAGACACGGGACAAGAGTTCTTTGGAATTTTGCGCCGGCGAGGGAGTTTGACAAATCGTATTTCAGAAAAGTGTCGATGCTGGTAGTGAACGAAATCGAAGCAGAGATGTTGTCCGGCATCAAGGTTGGGGGGAAGGAATCGGTGGAAGGGGCCGCGAACAAGCTGTTGAGTTTCGGTTGCCAGACAGTGATCATTACACTCGGCGCGGATGGCTCCTTCATTGCGTCCGCCGGAAAAAGCGAGTGGATACAAGCTTACAAAGTCAATGCGGTAGATACGACGGCCGCCGGCGACGTTTACTGCGGATGCCTGGCAGTTGCACTTTGCGAGGGGATGACACTCACTGACTCGGCAAAGTTCGCATCGGCCGCTGCGGCGATCTGCGTGACGAAACTAGGGGCGCAACCCTCTGCACCCCGCAGAGACGAAATCGATGCGTTCCGGCGCGCAAAATGAAATGAGAAGGACTGAAGCGAGCGCGTCGCCTGCGTTCGGATGCAACGAGCGAAGGACAAGCAGCCTTGCTTGCGGCCGAAGGAATGAGTGATCATCGTCCCCACGATGAGGGAGTATCACCCATAACAAAATCCAGGACGGCCCCTTCTTTGAGCGCGGAGTGACTGATGAAGGGGGTGTTCCACTTTTTTCCGTTCACCGTCAGCGATTGGACGTAGATATTGTTCTCGGATGCGTTTTCGCCGATTATAACAATGGATTTGCCTCCACCAAGATTGATCGATACCTTTGAGAACGACGGTCCTTGCACATAGTAGAGGTCCTGGCCGGCGTTCGGAAACAAACCGATAGCAGCGAAGACGAACCACGAGCTCATGGCGCCGCTATCATCGTTCCCGGGATAGCCTTTAACAGTGTAGCCGTCATGCATGAGTTTGTGCATCCAATACTCTGCAAGATCAGGCCGGCCGGCGTAGTTGAATGATGGGATCGCAAGAAAAGAAGGTTCGTTGAAATACTCGATCAGATCGTTCTTCAGCGCGTGTTCCAGCCGCAAAGCATACTCCTCCTTCCCGCCGCAGAGATCAACGAGAGTAGGAAACTGGTGCGGCACAAAATAGGAATACGTCCAGGAACTTCCTTCATAAAAATAGTTCTTCCACGATTCCCAGTTTTTCTTCGCATCGATATCCACCCAAGTGCCGTCGGATCTGCGCGGGACAACGAAGCCGCTGAATCCATCGCTCATCGCTTTGGCGTTCCAGAGTGCCTGCCACTGTCCGCTCCGTTTCAAATACTTCGCGGCATCTTCGGTCTTTCCCAATCCTCTGGCAAGCGTGGCAGCGCAGAAGTCGTTGTAGGCATACTCGACTGTCTGAGAGCAGGACATGGTATCCGCCGCAATCCACCCGTTGCGCCTGTAAGATCCGGAGATTGAATCGCTCTTGTTTCCCTCCCAGCCCTCCCATCCCTTCCGTTGAGTTTCTGCATCGTGCTTCACAATCTTGTACGCCTCTTCCCAGTCAACGCCCTTGATCCCCCGGACGTAGGCATCCGTGATGATATTATCGACATCGTTTCCCCCCTGTTCATTGTTCATATCCTTGCCGGCGATAAAAGAATCTTTCACTTTTCCGTTCAATGCATATCTCTCGATGAACGAATTGACATTTCCTTCCACCATCTCCGGATTGATCATCGCCATCAGAGGAAACATCGTGCGCCATGTATCCCAGACGGCATACTCGTCGTCCCAGAGAGCAGCGCCGTCCGGAAAGCCGATCATGTCGCCCGTTCTGTCGCGAGGCATGAGCATCGAGTGGTAAAGGGCGGTGTAGAAGATTGTTCGCAGAGAGTCACTTCCACCTTCAACAGCTATCTTCGCCAATTGTTCGTTCCAAACGTCTATCGCGGAATTCTTCACCGAAGCATAGTCCCAGCCGGGAATTTCCGTATGGAGCCAATGCAGCGCCTGGACGACACTCTTGAACGAAACGGCTATTTTCATCTGAACAGTTTCACCTTCGTTGGTGGAGAAAGAGAGATAAGCTCCTACCCGGTCGTTTGGCTTGACGATGTTCTGAATCCGGTTGCGGGACCCAACCAGGCCGTTCATCCAGGTGCCGTACGATTTCGGTCTCTTGTCAACAGCGGCGCAGAAGAACACTTCGTACTTGCCATCGCCGAATCCGCCGAAATAGGTTCCCTTTCCCTTTATGATATATCCCTCCGAAGTGTCAATCTCGACATCTCCCGCAAAGACCGTCCCGCCGATTTCGGTCGCGATGTCCATGGGTATGTTGTGCGTGATGTCGATCAGCAGGTTTGATGAGTCGGACTTCGGATAGGTGAAACGATAGATTGCAGAATGTCGTGAAGGTGTACACTCAACCCCGATATTGTAGCGTGTGAGCAGCACCTGGTACTCGAACGCTTTGGCAGTCTCGTTTGCCTTCGGCGAGTCGTGATCCTTTTCGCCGACAGCCAACCCGACCTGCGGCGATACAAAGATCTGCCCATATTTTCCCCAACCGGTTCCGCTCACATGGAGTTGTCCAAAACCTCTGATCGGCTGAAGAGGGGAGTACCCGTCGTGTTCGCCCAGAGGTGTCTGCGGGCTAGGATTAATTGAGCCGAAGGGGAGCTGAGGCCCAATCACACAATTGCTTTCATTATCCAACACGCCGATGAACGGGTCTACATAACTTGAGAAATCTTGTTTCTGGCTGCTGTTCTTGGATTCCCCGGCTCCGAAAAGGAGAGGAGCCAGTATAAGCATCGGAAAGAAGATTCTCAAAATTCTTAGCGGATGAGGATGTTGAGCGAGTGAATTCATCTTCAGTCTCCTAGAATCTAGTGCCGGTTCCAAAAAGTAACCTTGTAATCGATAAGGCTCGGAGAGATTTCGATCTTTCTTTGCTGCTAAAGAAAGCTTGCGGAATCGAAACGCACACGATGCCTCCGACGCACATGCCGCAGAAAACGGCTCGCTCTGGCCTCCTGCACACTCCTGCCGTTTTCTGAACGCTGCATTGCTTGCCTTCGCTCACCGCCGTCGATTCCGCTGGCCGCCGAATTGAAGGAACAGCGAAGGTTTACCCCCAGACAAAACATTAGAATACTTTTTAGATACAGAGCTATTGTGCTGTATCAAGAGCTTGTTTAAAGAGTCCCAAAGGGACGGCATGTTTGTAGACCAGGAAACTGCAAAAGTACCCAAAGCTCCGTCAGGAGCGTCATGTTCAATTGTTCAAGGTGTTTCTCATACAGGACGCCAGAAGCCATTTCAAAAAATACCACTGAAGGTCATTGCGAGTCCCGACGTTTTCTGTCGGGACGAAGCAATCCCCATGATTCGGGAGATTGATCCTTCGCGGAGTCCACCTCGCGTCGAGCGGGGCTCCTCGCATAAACTGCACGCTTGTTTTTGAGATAGGTTCTGGTGTGCCGCATAAGAAGTTTCCTTAAAAGTCGCGAAGGGACGGCATGTTTGTAGGCTAAGAAACTGCAACAGCACCCACGGCTCCGTCAGGAGCATCATGTTCAATTGTTCAAGGTATTTCTCATACAGGCATTAGAAACAACATTATTTTTGGATGTGCGGGAAGACGCACCACGAATTTCGTCATTTCCGTTTGGACGTTCTGAAGATGAGAGACTCCTCGGGATCGGCCAGGCGGGCATAGAATCCGTATCCGCCAAGATTGTTTTCGATTTTCAGAAGGAGGGTGTTCCATCCTTTGTGGAGATCCGCGGATACTGTGTCCTCGTCGGCAACTGCCGGCCTGTTCTTGAGGAACCGGAATATATTTTTTCCATTCAAAAAGACCTTCACGCCATCATCGCTTCCGAAAAGAAATGGCAGAGTCTGATCGCGCGGCGAATAAACGTAGGCGAGCGCGTATGCGACGATCAGGTCGGAGGGATGAAAATAACTAAGATCCAGAAATCCCGAGCTCTGAATTTTCACGAGATTCCAGCCGGCATACTGTCCGTATGCACCATCATATTTCTTTTGGAGGATGAATTCCTGCTCGGGCGGGTACACCGTGTCCAGGCCAATTCGTCCGAGCAGGGAATCCTGGGGATTTGGGAATGGACCGCAGACGTACCAGGCTGGAATGAAAGCGCGGTATGGACGTAAGACAAACGCGTCCAGACCAACGTCATATCCCGTTGAGCCCGGCTGATTGCCTCTCACCACAAATCGAAGTGCGATTTTCCCGTCGACCGGACGGAGATGTTTGAGCGAAATTTTTCCTCCGGGCACGACTCCTTCGCTGCGCCCGGTGTAGCTCGTCATCGCAGCCCCCTGCGCATAGACATCCACGTCTCCATACGAAGGGCCTTTCGTGAAGTAGACATCAACGTCGCAGCGGCCTTCCTTCGCCGGGAGGAGAAGAGAGAAGCTGTCGCCCTTCTTTTCCGCCTCAATCCTCAATTGTTTAAAGCCGCTCCAGTCAGCGCCGAACGCGGACATGTCCTCAACCGAATATCGAAGCGCTGTTCCGAGCGGCGTCAACGATTCGGCCTCCAGGGCGCCGTTCGGCACCTCGACTCTGAGAGGCGTGCGGAGTCCGGGAGGGAGCATTGGTGCAAATGGACGGTGCGGTTCTTTCTGATACCAGTATGCCGTATTGCTGTAGTCAGCGATCTCCTTGTTTCGATCTCCGTGTTCAATCACGGCGCGAATCGATTTCGTAAATGGAATGCAATCGAGAATATGGAAACGATAGGCGGCAATACGCCCAAGAGCGCCGTCCTTCAGAATCAACCCGTGGTAGGGCGCGTTGTACTCGCCCTGATTGAAATACCATCCGCTGTTGAAATAATCTTCCGTGCCCGTTCCTCTTACGGAGGCTTCCCGTTCACCGTCGACATACATCATCTCGTCCCCCTCGAGAAAGGTGAGTCCGCCGTCGTAACTCTGCATGTTCATCGCGATGCCAACCAGCTGACCTTCGCCTTCCGCCTCGAGAAGCGTATAGGGCTTGGAAGGGTCGGTTCGTATATCGCGATGCCATGTCGCATGAAAATATGCAACCGTGGAGTCGAGCGGCGCGGCAAGAGCATGATAATCGATGTGATAGTAGAAACTGGGAATTGGCTGGCCTGTTTCGTTCGTCACCTCGACGCGCGCGGAGCGGCTGAAGGGCATCGGGAAATACGAGTAATATCCTCCGCTCGACATGCCGATGTACGGCGAGACCCAATGTTTGTACTGAAACCCGGTGCCGAAGAAGTCGCCAATCGGCACTTCGACCGACGGTGCCGTTTCGCCGTCCCAATACATCCGAAGGACAATATGCCGGAGGAAATATTTGTCGGACGATCCCATCGTGGTCCAAAACATTGTGATAACTCCGGGTCCTTTGATATCCGCGAGGCGCGCCGTGGCTCCCGCCGGGATGATGATGAAATCGTCGTTCCCTCCTGTCGTATCGCTGCTTGAAATCTGTATCAGCCTGCTTTGTTTCAAGAAGGGGAGCCGGGATGGGGAGAGGATATTCTCAAGCGCGGATTGTCCCGCCGCGAAAGAATGGAGAAGCAGGCAGAGGAAGAGTGCTCGAATGAGTTTCATCTCGATATTCTCCGGGTTGGAAGTGGGAGGCCGGTGCCGCGGAAGTATTATCGGAATACTGCTTCGACCTTCTTTCGTATTTCTCTTGATGGAATGAAGAGAAAGAGCGTCCCCGTTTGAGGATCGCGTGACCATCTCTTCATTCCTTCTCCATTCTTCATCAGGCGTCCGTCTACGCGGACCTCGTGCAACTCCGGGAAGCCGTGGAGTTGAACGATGTATGCTCTTTTGCTTGGTTGTCCCGCGTAGCTGCCGGTTGTGGGACCTATGTTCAATCGGAATCCACCGTGTGCATCACCGGATGACGTGATGCTGGTCCACGAATATTTTCCATGCATATACCCGAGCGACGCGCCGTCGTCTTCATACAGATTGAAGCTCCCCGAATCCGGCCCGAAGACCTGAATAATGAGGGTGTCCAACGGCTTCTCACCGGAAAAGTTCGATTGGGGTTGCATGGGAATAATTGACCCCGCCTTCACAAATAACGGGAGAGCATCTATGGGATACGTCTCCGATAATTCCCGTCCGCCCGTGACCTTCATCTCATCGGAATACCGGATCCATTTTCCGGGCGGAAAGTATGTTCTCGCTGCATTGGTTGAATCTACAACCGGCGATACCAGAAAGTCATCGCCAAAGAAATATTCTCCCGGATAAGCGTATGACTCAGCCGCCTGAGGGCTTTCTAGATACAGTGGACGAACCAAAGGAAGTCCCTCGTCGTAGGCTCTTCTGGAACAAGTATAGATGTAGGGGAGAAGCTCTTCGCGGAGGTTGAAAAACTTTCGGGCGACATTTATTCCCGTTTGACCATATACCCAGGGCATGCGGAGGTTCCCATTGGCAGGATTTTCGTAGGCGGAGTGGAGCCTGAGTATGGGACTGAAGGCACCAAATTCCAGCCAACGGCAATACAATTCCACGCTCAGCGTGTCGCCATGAAAGCCGCCGATATCGTGTGAGACATAAGGGATCAGCATGTTCCCAGCCCGGCCAGTGAATTCTACCTGATATGCCAGCATCGGCCACTCCGAATACGTGTCGCCCGAATGGAAGGCGGGATACCGCTGGCTTCCCCAGCCTCCATATCGGCTCAAAATCAAACTCCTCTCTCCGGTAAGCTCTTGAGTAAAATCATAATAGAGTTTGTTGGTCCAGAGCTGACTGTTGAGTCCCTTCACCGGACATGGACCTGTTCCATCAATCCACCAGAAGTCGACGCCTTGTTTCATTGGCGGAGCATGGAGGGCGCTCATGAAGGCAAGCGCCTGCGTCGTATCCGTCAGGGTAAACTCGAGGAAACCGGTTGGAACCGCGTCCGATATTTCAACCGGCAGCGCTGTCAACCCGCCGTAGTTGGACCAGGCGTTAATCCTTAGGGCGAGAAGATTTTCTTTTCCTCTTTGGATGAAATCTGTGATGTCGGTGTACGTCTTCGTGTCGTAGACCAGGTTGCCCGCCGAAATATGATCGGTCACCATTTTTCCGTTTACAAATAATGCGTACTGAGACGAGGCGCCCCCCAGTATCAGATACAAGCGACGCGCGTTATTCACTGGCAGCATGATCCATTTCCTGTACCATCCGAGGCCGATATAATCAGGATGACCTTGCTGCTGCCACGGTTTGCCCCCGTCGAGATTTTCCCAGCTGCTGTCGTTGAAGCTTGTTGAATACCACTTTGCAAGCATGCCGGTGTCAGACGGATCAGTAGTGAATTTCCATCGATCGGGGAAGGTCACGCTGAATTTCGGCTTTTCGCCGGAACCGTTGCCGAGCATCCGCCGCGCCTCCTGCGCGTGCGTGTCTTCATCCGCAAGCGCGGTTTCGCCCTGGGTCTTCGGGTGGTCATTCACCGTAATATGGAGGCCTGAGTCGTGACACCAATTGAGAAAAACATTTGCATCTTCAAAAACCGGACTCCAATCGTACCCTCCCTGCCAGCCAAACTTATGCCAGCCGAAATCCAGCACAAGGACGTCAAGCGGCAGTCCTTCGCTGCGAAACCTCTTGATCTCATTCCTTATATCATCTGAGGTGAATTGAAACCTGGTCGTCATTTCCG
>CAYLMV010000069.1:0-20605 GCA_964384415.1 uncultured Chitinophagaceae bacterium
GTTTTATGAGAATGAATTGGTTCATAGCGCTCAACATATTACTCGTTGGCGTGATGGGCTTGATAATATTGTTTTACATTATTTTTTTAACCCGAAAGCGGTTAGGGGAGTATTTTTTTCACAACGAACCAAAGACTAAATTCACGGTTTTTTTGATGCATCTTACCAAATTCTTGAAACTGCGATAGGGGAATGTGATCCATGAAGACTACTGAAGTGTTGGAGCAGATCCCGACGAATCAATACCCAATTATCGGCAAGAGCAAGGCAGTTGAGAACGTCCGGAAACTCATCTCTCGCCTCGCGCGCACTCGAAATGACATTGTGATTATCGGCGAAGGAGGGGTTGGAAAAGGAGCCATTGCAAAGAACATTCATTACCAAGGCTCAAACGGGAAGCCTGAATTGCCATTTGTTTCTGTCAATCTTTCGGTGATCGACGATAAGGAAATGGAATCAGTCCTTTTTGGCTTTGAAAGAGGCGCCGAGCGATTGCCGTATACTTCGAAACGCGGAATCTTTGAGCTGGCCAACGGCGGATCTGTGCTCATCGAGGAACTTGAAGAAGCGTCGTTTCGGAATCAAATGAAAATTATGACGCTCCTGAACGAGCGCAAGACTCGACGCATCGGTGGAGCGAAATCCGCCCCGGTGGACATTCGGCTGATTATCACGTTGAAGGATGAACTAAAGAATCTTTTCGAAAAGAGAAAGATCATACCTGAGTTGTATGAAAAGCTGGCTGAATTCGAGGTGATCTTTGTCCCTCCGCTCCGCGAACGTGCGGAAGATATTCCGCTCCTTGTTAAATATTTTGTGGGAGAGATCGGTAAGGAACTCGCTCTCGGTGATATCGTTATCGATATCAACGCCATCGACGTTCTTGTCAAACAAAACTGGCGAGAGAATATCCGGGAGCTTAAGGCTGTGGTTGACAAGTCTGTTCTTTTCTCGCAGGGAGGAAGATTCACGCTTCCACCTGAATTAGTTGATGAGAAGACGGAAGTCGTGAAGATGATCAATAATATCATCGCGGGCCAGGAATTTATTCTTGACAGGTCGCTGGATATGATTGAGCGTGGAATTATCGAAAGAGCTCTGGACAGGTTTGGGTTAAATCAATCTAAGGCGGCACAATTTCTCGGAATGACGGAACAGACTTTGAGATATAAACTGCGGAGGCTAGGCATCGCAAGCTCTCATCAGAGGGTCTGAGTCGAGGATCAAGAAGATCTTTTCAAAATCCCATCCCCAAAAAAGATGGGATTTTTTTTGTCCACAATTACAGGTCAACTAAGAAGCCGACCGCGAAATACGTCTCTTTAACGTTGAAATATTCCCCGTGAATGCTGTAACCCGAGAAATAGCTCCCGTAAAGATTCAGGCCCCTTCCTTCCCAACTCCCGATCTTCATGCCGATTTGAATATTGTGACGAATCGACGTCTCCGTAATCCTCAGTAACGTTGCCTCATATGCGATGTATGCGCTTAGGTTGGCAGCAATCGCCGTGTGCGCCTCAATACCGGCATCACCCAGCAGCCTTGGGAGGCTTTTGGGGTCAACGTGAAATAGATACGTGGCTCCGGCATAAACTCGAACTCTGTTTTCCCACCTATCGGGCTGGAATGCGGCGACTCCATCAAGGAACTCCCGGCTGTAGACCACCGGAGGTCTCGCATCTTTCCATGCCGCCTGAGTATTGTCATAGTGCCCATCCACAAAATGAGAGCTCACATGACTCACTCGAAGCCGCGCAGTGAGCAATCCGTCGCTCAAATATTTCTTGAAATTAAAGTTTATGCCGAAAAAGTAGTCTGAGGCATCCACCGGAAAGTGGAAATTCCTTTCTCCTCTCAGCAGTGTGTAAGTAAAAAAATCACTCCCGAGTGTGGCCACCGCGCTGTCACGAGGAAACTGATATGCGAGCAGGTCAATCGAATTGCCGATGTCGAGACGGAGCCTGTTCTTCCCTACCTGGGCGAGGATACCAGCGCGCGGCTCATACGTGTTCGCCAATAGCGGTTTGAAAAGAAGTTCGCCTTGCGCAAAGGAGAGGGTGTTGGCAGCCAGGCTGTCACCGCTATTCTCCGCGAAAGTGGGAGACGCCGCGAAAAAAAACATTACTGGTAAATAAAACAAAACAAAGAGAAGCTTCATAGGGGCTTAATCCATATTGGGTTCGTGTAGCAGAAGCCTCTTTCGTCTTCATGGACTCCGTTCTTCGTAGAGACTTCGGCCCGAATATAGAACGGAGCGCGAGAATGTGGGATATCAATATCCAAAATTATATCCAGAGAATTCAGACCACCCGAGACATTCCTCGTAGCTTTCTCCTCTTTATCACCTCCGATGATTCCAATGATAAGGTGAAGTTCGCAGAATAAGCCGAACTCCTCTGTCGTCGATGCGAGAATGTGCAATTGAAAACGTACTCCGATGAGCTCCTGACCCTGGCCCGCTCTCTCTCGCATTTCATTCAACGCCTCGATAGCCAACAAAGGACCATTGGTAATAGAGGTAGAACCTCTGCGAAAAGCATCGAGCAATGATATCTCTGACACGGTCGCGGACTGAGCAGCCGTTCTCATCTTCCCGAACAGCTGCTGTGCACTTTCACGAATTTTGAAAAACGGCACACCAATTTGCTTGAATCGATTGAAGTTTCCGTGTGCGTCATTGCCGGCAGAAATGTAGATCCGTTTACCGCCTAGGAGCAGGGATGTCCAAGATGCCAACCCCCTAAAAAATGCTTCATTCGGCTCCCCGTTGAGGATCTGGATTCCAGTCAACCCGGGCTCAACCATATCGTCGAGGTTCCATTCGCCTCTCCTAATGAGAAGCCATTGAAAAAAAGGAGCCCGTTCAGTTGGATGACCCGCATAGGCCACTGCTGATTTCTCTTTCAACGACAGCACTTCCGCAATGGTGTGTTCTGCAGTTGTTCGGAACCATCGTTCAGCACTATCCCCCGATCCGCTAAAAAATGTTCTGGTTCCCAGCAGTTGAAGGTGGACGTTGCGACGGGCCCGGTTGAAGCAGGAAACCTCCTCGCCGCGAATAATGGCAAACTTGCTTGCCGATAAATTCAACTCATCAATTTCCTTCTGTTGGGCCGTCCATTTTGGGAGGTCAGGATCGTTGACCAGATAGTTATCCCATCGGTCGTCAAGATCGTATGAATGATCGGTGACGCAGAAGAACGAAAGTCCCATGGCTTTTGATAACACTATAGAAGGGCTGAGGGGGGCACCATATTCCACCTGGTCGTTTGTATACGAAGAATGTGTGTGTGCATCTCCCTGAACCCAGCCATCGATAGAGGGGAGTCTGTGACGCGATCTGTAAATTCTCAGGCTCTCTTTTGAGGATGTGCGGTAGTTGTCGTTTATACAAGTTCGTTCCTTTCCATCGACCGTGTAATTGAAACGGGCGTCAACGTCGATGAAGCCGAAGCATTCCGACAACTCGCCGTCAAAAGGAATATTGACAATATTCCACCATAGGGGCTCTTTGATCGGCGTGTTGATCTCTTTATCTATGGTCGCGACGATATTGCCCTGCGCTCGCAAAACGATTGTGATCTGAAATTTTTGGAGCGGATATCGATGGCTGTCTTTGACAAGCAATAACAGAGGAAGCGCGGCGTCCGGTTCGAGCCGGTGAGGAATGTCTGCTAGAATTTCGGGCTCGGGTTTTTTGAGAAGACTAAAGAAGTATTTGAAACGGTAATGCGTCTCTGCGTACAGAAAGGGGACAATGAGTGGAAGCATCATCGCGCTGTAACCGACACTTTGTTGGGGATCAGTGCAATAAGTCTCTGAACCGCTTCTGTGACCAGCGTTGCTGTTGAAGGCAATCGGGAAAACCCGGGAGCTGTTCCTGCCTGCGTCAGAGCTTTTTTCAGATCGAAATTCTCCTGCTCCTGAATACAGAAGAGACCTTTACTTTTCAGCGTGTTGGCGAGATATTCCTGTTCCGTCTGGCCCGGAGTGGGAACCAAAATTGCTTGTCTTCCGATAAGGGCCAGATCCATAAGCGTGCTGTAGCCGGGACGTGCCACGATGACGGCTGCCGATTGCATTGCTCTACTTAACGCATCCGATTCGAGAAACGAAACAACCGAGAGGGAATCCGAGAGCTTCATGTGCTGACTCTTTTCTGGAACACCGCGAACGACCAACGACTTCCATTGACTGTTCCTCAGCTGCTCGACGATGATGCCTTCGAATATTGTACGCTGAGGTTCTGGACCCGACAGCACTGCCACTACATCGTAGTCGAGCTTGGCGTTGGGATCTGTTTTGAAGCGTGACAACGGGCCGATGTAGCGTGCATTGGCGGGCAGAGGAAATCCGTGAGAAAGGCTCCCGGAAAGGTTTGCCTCCTCAGCATGGTCCGGAATCCAACATTCGTCGTATCGCCGAATGAGCAATTCATGCATCATTAAAGCCGTGCGTGAAAACCACTCAAGGGAACGCGGCATCCGGATTGCGATCTGATGAGTGACGTAGATGCACGGAACACAACGCGAAAAGAGCCCGAAACGATTATCGGAGATCACGGCGTCGATCTTGAGATCCTTGATAAGTTTGCTCAAGGTTCGATGTTCACGAATAACGGATGCTGCGATTCTTGGGAGCTGACGGAGCATTTCAGAGACGATATTCCCATCCTCACTATACCTGATTCCGTACCCAGACAAGCGGACAATTGGGAGAGACGGAAATTCTCTTTGGAGCAAATCGTACGGCCTGCCATCAGCGGCGAGGACAACATCAACATTCTGATTCAGCAATTCGATAATAAGAGGAATAGATCGCGTCGCGTGTCCCAGGCCCCAATCAAGGGGCGCTACGAGGATCCTTTTTTTTTCTGCCGAGCCCTTCAGTATTTTCTTCCTTTCCACAATACCCTGCCTCCCAGAAACACCGCAAACGGGAGGAGGAGGACATACGAGACGAAATAAATTTCGAAGAGCAGAAAATACTTCAGCTGAGACAACTGCTCAGTCCGGCGCAACGGAATAGAGAGAAGCGCAAGATCTCCGAAGCACTTCAAAATGCATCCAGCGACCAGAAGCTCTGTGCTGACTCCCCAAAACAGCCCCGATACGAGAAGAGCGTGAAAGCAAAACGCCACGACCATGATCGAGAGGCCGCTGAGCGGCATGTCTTTCCCTCCAACACCCCATCTTCGTTTTTGCCGATAGAGTTCTTTGACTGAGAAACACGCCTTGCTAAAGACAAGAGTGGCTTTGTCAAGAGGATAACGGTATCCCCATCGGCCGCTCCGTGTGATTGCCTTGAAGAGTGAGAAATCTTCCGTTACGCTGAATCCAATGTTCCGATAGCCGCCAATGTCGTCGTAGGCTTTCTTCCTGAATGAGAAGTTGTTGCCTATGCAGCTGAGCGGATTACGCAACGCCATTGCCGATGATGCGACAGCAAGGATATACGCCCAATCGAGGGACTGCATTCCTGCAAACAAACTCGTGGGCTGAAGCAATGTGAGCCCTGCAACGACACCGACATCGTCATGATAGTGATAAACCGTCCCGCGCAGCCAAGTTCGTGGAACCACACAATCAGCATCGGTCATGATGATGATTTCGCCGGAAGAGATGTCGATTCCTTGGGCAATGGCGTTGGCTTTTCCCCGAAGATGATCGATTTCCTGTTTGGCAGTCAGGATCTTGAGGCGCTCGTTCTTCGACGAATATGTTTGAAGGATATCGAGTGTCGAATCGCTGGAATAATCATCGACTACGATGATCTCAAATTTGTCGGGCGGATATTCTATAGCGAGCAAGGAATCAAGACATGCCGCGATGTTTGCCTCTTCATTTCGCGCAGCGGTGACGATGGAGACTGTCGGTTCAAACGGCGAGGCTCCCTTCGGTACGGTTCGAAGAAGGCCTATGATGAACACAACGCACTGGACCGCGTAGAGTAGGCCGAAAATAATAAAAAGAGCGGCCGCGGTCATATTTTTATCGCTTGAAAAGTGAACCCGCGATCCCGAATACGTGCGATGATTTCTGGCAAAATGTTGCGGAGCCTGGAGTTCGTTAGTTCGTTGTCATGCAAGACGAGGATCGAGCCGCCGGACAACTTAGACAACGCAGTTGAGACAACTTTCTCATCCGACCAATCACGGCGAAAATCTCCGGTCAAGGTGGTCCACATGACAATCTTGTAGTTGAGGGCCTTCGCGGCGGCGAGGGTGGTCCACAAAAAGAAACCGAAGGGAGGACGAAAGAGTTTTGCTCCCCTTGAACCGGTTTTTGATATTGCGTCCTCTGTCTCAAGAATCTCGCGGACGGTCTCTTTCTTGGAAAACGCCAGGCTGCGTCTGTGCGTGTACCCATGGATTGCGAGAGTATGTCCTTCTTCAAATATATTCCTCACGAGACTCGGATGTTCGCGCACGTGCGATCCGGTGAGGAAAAAGGTTGCTTTGATATTCTCAGCCTTTAGCATTTTGAGCACTGCAGGAGTCGCGGCGGGATGGGGTCCATCGTCAAAAGTGAGATAAATGGAATCTGATTCCATTCTCCAAAGGAGAGAAGGAAAAAGGAAACTGTGAACCACGCCAGTGTGCGAAATCATGAATTACCAGTCGGCATCTTCATTTCTGCAGCGACATTTCCCGCTTCAATAATCTTCCCTTCCATTCAAACGTCCCCAGGAAACTTCCCAATACGGCGATCAGTACGACAGGTATGTGGAGCAACTCCGAAGGGAAGAAGAACTTCATTGGGCCATCAACTCCCGTTATCCGCGCAAACATAGAGATAATCCTGAAATCGACTGCCAGTTTGATCGCCAGGAGGGCTAACGGCACAAAAAAACCTGGCCAGTAAAGAATTGACAGTGGGATGAAAAGGAAGAACGAAATGTAGAGAAAAAATGACGCGATGAGAAAAACAAGAGTTGAAGGGGGATAATTCGGAGTTTGCCCGGCCCATCGCATCCGCTGCTCGAGGACCTGACGCCAATTGAGCAACGGGGAGGTAAACACATGCGTGTCCGGCTCAAAGGCAAAACTCATCTTCCACTCGGTCGTCGACGCGATGCGCTGGGCGAGCAGGGAATCGCTCCCTGAATTTACGTGGGAGATCGCGGTGTATCCGCCAACTTGAGCAAACGCGGATCTGCGAAAGCCCATGTTGCTCCCATTGCAATTGTTGACGGTGTTCATTCCAATGGCTCCGGCTCCACAAGCAGTTTGAGAGAAAAAATCCAAGCTTTGAAATCCGGCGACCAGGCGCGGCGCGCTTGATGTTTCAGAGAATAGAGTAACGCCCGATACGACCCCCACCGATTCCTCAAAATAGCGAACCATTGATGATATCCAGTTTGGGCCTGCAATACAATCGGCATCTGTCGTGAAGATAAGATCGCTGGCGGTTTGAGCGATCGCATCATCGAGGGCATTGATCTTTGGAGAGACGTTCGGTTGTCCGTCCCTTGCACGAAGGAGCCTGACGTTGGAGAAACGACCATGGCATTCTTCAACAATTTCGGCAGTCCGGTCGTTGGAATGATCATCAATCACGATGATGTTGAATTTATCCCGGGGATAATTCTGTCCATCCAATGCCACAATGCACTTCTCAATATTGCGTTCCTCATTTCGCGCGGCCACAAGGACCACAACGGAATACATGGTCGTGTTAGAGCCTCGTATTAAACGTGCCAATCCTGTCATGAATAGAAATAGCTGCCGCACGTAGACGGCGCTGAGAAGAATCATCACCAGCGAAATAACGGAAACCCACGTCATTGCGGTACCGCTTTCTGTGACGGCGTCTTGAGTCTGAGGACCATGACCGCCCCAAGGATACTCGGGAGGAGGATGTTGATGAAAAAGACGCAGAGCGAGGCATTCAAGGCCGCCGCGGCGGGAACGCCCGCACGCGTAAAGAAAAAAATCGCTGTACTCTCGCGTATCCCGAGATCTCCCAGCGATATGGGAAGTATCGCGGCTTTGATAAAAAGAATATTCGAAGTGCACAGCGCGGATATTTTAAGGGAGACGGGTGCGAAGGCCAGAACAAAAAAGTGATACTGAAGGATAACGATAAGATTAAAGATGAACGTCAGGAGGAGCAATATTCTCGCTTGACGTCGATGAAAAACGTCCCTCACAAACAGAAATGCGGAGACTGCCCTGTACTTGCGCACTTTGTGGAGAATGAGGCGGAGTACCTTTTTCAGCAAATCGGGGTAGAGAACGACTACCAGGAAGGCAGCGACAATTCCGAAAACGATCATAGTAAAAAAAGGCGTCCAATACTGCGGTAAGAATATTTCAAAATAGATCCACACTCCCACGACGCCTGTAATAATCGTCACAGCGAGAACATATATCTTGTCGATCAGGCTCATCGCCAATACCTGGATGGACTGCAATGAAGAAAGCGAGACCATTCTTCCTCCATGCTCCCCGACCTGTCCCGGCGTGAAAAAACCGGCTGAATACCCGACGAAAAGAGAGGTCACTATCTTCGTCCCTGAAAGGTCCTTCGCGATAAGCCTGAGCAAATAACGCCACCGTAAAAACTGTAACCCTATGTTTGCAACGACGAGAATCGCGCCTAGCGAAAGGTAGAGCGCATTCGCCTTCAGGATGGATTCACGTAGCGCTTTCACGTCAACATAGAAAACCAGTGCGGTGAGGAGCCCGATCGCCACGATAAACTTCAAGACGGTCGCCAATCGCGGATGCAGACGGAAATTCCTGATCTTTTTGATCGTATTCTCTATGGCTTGTTACCTTTCCACGTAAAAGTCCCGAGAACTCCGAGGGGCCCGATGAGAGAATTGTAGACGACCGAGGCAAATTCCAAGGGGACAAGCGATCGAAGCAGGCGTGTCTCGCCGAATAACCTGGTACCTCGTGAGAAGAGCCATCCATCGAGAACGAGTTTACCCGCAACGATACAGATTCCTATCGCCGGCGAGATGAGCAGTGAAAGGAATGCAAATGCGTTGAACGAATGTATTACCGCGAAAACCGCCTTCATTTTCATGGGATAGTACTTGCCCGCAGAAAAGTGACGTTTCCGCTGGTTGATGAACGCGCGAAGTGAAGCCGGCGGCTCCGTTGATACATAGCTTTGCGGATCAACCATGTATCGAATTTTCCACGCTGTTTCGTTTTGCACGAGCTGAATGAAAAGGTCGTCGTCGCCGCTGATTGATTTCTTGATCTTCTCGTATCCGTGAACTTCATAAAACACCGATTTCCGGTAGGCCAGGTTTCTTCCCGTGCACATAAACGCATGGCCTAAACCAATTCCTGCCGCCGCGCCTACAGAATTCTTAATTTCAAGGTATCGGAGGAAAAAATCCCCCCAACGGGCCAGGAATTTCGATGGAAACCTCTGATCAAGGGGGGAAAAACCGGCCACAACTCCCACTTCAGGCTGGAACTCCTTCGCGATTGAAGCGAGCCATTTAATAGAGGGAATACAGTCGGCGTCGGTAAAAGCAAGAACATCATATTTGCTTTGCCGGATGGCCGTATCCAGCGCATTTTTCTTGGCAGGGAGGTCGGACGAAACCGAATTCAGAGAGATGAGGGAGACGATCGGGTTTCGGGCGCGATAATTATTGACGATCGCCGCGGTCTTATCCGTCGAGCGGTCGTCCACAATAATTATTTCATATGATCCTCCTGCATAATCTTGTGTGATCAGCGACTGGAGGCATCTGCCGATATTGTTCTCTTCGTTCCTCGCCGCAACAATGATCGATATGTTCGGCTTCTTGTCGGTGACAAGCCTTTGTTGTTCGTACGCCGCACTGAGTCCTTTCAACGCGTAGAGATGCACAACAAGGTAGCCGGCAAAGAGCAAGGTCAAACAAAGGGAGTAAACAAGTGGGAAGCTCATATAACATGAAAATACGCAAATCACCTCTTCGAAGCAATCATTCGCAGTGCATCCCTTGATTTCAAAGCCCAAAAGAAATGGAGTTGTCTAAGACCAAAGCATCTATTCGGGAAGTGAGGCCGCGGCTGAGGTGATGAGTGTTATCCGATTGGCCTTGTTTTATGACCTCTATCATTAGAGTTGATCCCAGAATCCAAGCGTTGTTTTGGCGGCGAGCACCTTGCTTCTGCGACTGTTTTCGAGTATATTTTCAAAAATTTGCCAATCCCCCATGGATCATCTGGTCATCGGAATCGCAGGCGGCACGGGTTCTGGAAAAACAACCGTGACGCAGAAGATATTGGAACGCCTGCGCGTTCAAGAGAATGTCGTTGTCATTCAACATGACTCGTATTACAAAGATCTTGCCGACTATCACGGCTTAACGCCGGACAAGATAAACTTCGATCATCCAGATTCACTTCAGACTTCTTTGCTTGTTCAGCACATCAAAGATCTCAAGACCGAAATTCCGGTTTCCCAGCCGTTATATAATTTCACGACCCACTCCCGAATGAAGGAGACACGGTGGCTGGAGCCTCAGGATATCATCATTATCGAAGGGATCCTGATTTTTGTTGAGAAAGAACTCCGCGATCTCATGGACATCAAAGTATTCGTCGACACGGATGCCGATGAACGGCTTCTGCGCCGCATTCGGCGCGACATCCTGGAGCGGGGGAGGTCGATCGATTCCGTGATGAACCAGTACATGTCCACCGTCAAACCGATGCATCTTGAGTTCGTGGAACCGAGCAAGCATTGGGCCGATATCATCGTTCCGCGGGGAGGCGACAATCTTGTTGCCATCGACATGATTGCCGTAAAGATAGAGACAATGTTACGAAATAAACATGAAGCATCACACGTTCATAACTGAAGGAGAACACCATGCCAGATGAAACAACGAAAGCTGCGTCGCCGACAGAGTGGAAATGGGTGATTATCGGAGTTGTTGCCGGCATCATCATTATCGGAGGATCTTTTTTCATCGTTGCACCGACATTTCACAGCGCTGCAATCCAATCGTTGGTTGTGTTGATCGGATTTGTCGTCACGGGAGCCGTCGTGGGCTATTTTTCTCCTGGAGTCACCATCAAGGAGGCGTTCTTCGCCGGCCTTATTCTGATGTTTGTCTTTGCGCTCCTCTTCAGCTTTACGTCTCTGGGAGAAGGACAGAGCACTCAGATGATCGTGCTGCTTCTTCTTTTCAGCGGGATACTCTCGCAGGCCGGTGCATGGATGGGCGAAAAACTGCAAGGGAGCCTGGAAGCGAAAGACGAAGATCCAAAGGCAGCAGTTGGATTTCAATGGAAGTGGGTATTTGCCGGACTTGCCCTCGGGTTGGTGCTCAACGTTCTTTTTGTTTTTCTCCTCGCCCCCTTATTCAACATCAATCTTAATCTGATCAACATCGCCTTTTCCATCAGCTTTGTTCTGCTCGGGTTCATTATCGGCTACAAATCCCCCGGTGTTACATTGAAGGAGCCCGCTGTCGCGGGAGCGATTGCCGTCGTGGGCGAGTGGCTTTTTATCCAATATGGAATCCAGCTGACGGTCCCGGTCGGGTATGTCGCCTTCGGAGTGGTGGAAGGATTTCTGCTCACTCTCTTCGGCGCCTGGCTCGGAGAGCGGTACCAGTTGGCTAGAGAGTCGAAGGCATCTGCTGCACGATGATCGACGCAATCTAGGGCTGGACGATTGTTCCTAAACTGAAATTGTGCTGGTATTTAAAAAGATAAGCTAAATCATTCGCATTCACCGGAGGATCTATGGCGAAAAAAAAGGTTTACCTTTTGGTTGGAACACACAAAGGAGCGTTCATCTTTTCATCCGATGAGGGCCGCAAGAAATGGAGCATGAAGGGGCCGCTGCTCAAGGGAGCGGATGTCAATGAGATGATCATGGATACAAGGTCTGAACCAAAGCTCCTCGCCGCGGTGAATTCCTACTGGTGGGGTTCGAATGTCCATGTGAGCAAAGATCTCGGGAAGACCTGGAAACAATCCGAGGCCGGATTAAAGTTTGACGAGAAATCCGGCAAAAAGGTAGCGCGAGCGTGGCACGTGGCGCCGGGCGCAGCGAAAGAGCCGAACACATTGTATGCAGGGGTTGATCCGGGAGCTCTTTTCCGGTCGGATGACGGGGGCAAATCGTGGCAAGAAGTGGAGAGCCTTACCAATCACCCCACAAGAGACAAATGGAATCCCGGAGCTGGCGGGCTGATGGTGCATTGTTCTTACATTAACCCGAACGACTCCAAAAGACTCTTCGTAGGAATTTCAGCGGCGGGTGTTTTTTGCAGTGAGGATGGAGGGAAGTCATGGCAGCCAAGAAACAAAGGTGTGCTTGCCGACTTCAATCCGGAGAAATATCCAGAAGTCGGTCAGTGCACGCACCATATGGAGGCGCATCCCGCCAAACCGAACGTTCTCTACCAGCAAAATCACTGCGGCGTTTATCGAAGCGACAACGAGGGGAAGGAATGGATCGACATCAGCGAGGGACTTCCTTCGCGGTTTGGTTTCCCGCTGCAGATGCACCCTCATGATCCGGATACGGTGTACGTGATACCGGAAGAAGGGGCGGAGTTTCGAGGTCCGGTCGGAGGGAAGTTTGCCGTCTACCGGAGTACAAACCGGGGAAACCGTTGGAAGAGATTAACGAAAGGATTGCCGACAAAGAATATGTTTGCCCATGTTCATCGTCAGGCGATGGCTGCGGACCGCTGTGACAGAAGCGGCATCTATGTAGGGACGAGCGGCGGGCAGATTCTTTACAGCCGGAATGAAGGTGATTCATGGCAGTTGCTCGCAGATTGGCTCCCGTCAATTTATTCGGTGCGTACGGCTGTGATATAAGCTCCTCGAAAGTTCGGGCGCGGCCTCAGTCTGATGTTTGCTCCAAACCTTCCGAAGGTTTAGCTTGCAGGATCGTTGGATGCTGAGGCATTTGAGCCCTCTATCGAGAGTATTTCAGAAGGTTTCTTAAGGTACCAGCCCGCTCGTTGATTCTCTTTTCAAATTCGGTTATATTGTTGTAGATCCACGTCAGACCCACATGCCAACGATCGAATGCCAAACAGAATTCACAAAATTCCGTCAAAAGAAATCTCTGCAACATACCAGAAATCGGTCCTTTCCAACGGCATCCGAATCGTCAGCGAAGAAATCTCCCACGTAAAATCTGTCTCCATCGGCGTCTGGATTGATACCGGCTCTCAGAATGAAACTGAGTTGACCAACGGGATCTCTCATTTCCTCGAACATATGGTTTTTAAGGGAACCGAGCATCGGTCGCCCCAGCAAATTGCGCGAAGTCTTGAGTCCGTCGGGGGATACCTCAACGCTTTTACGACGAAGGAGCATACCTGCTATTATGCCCGCGTGCTGGATGAGTTCACGGAGCTTGCGGTCGACGTTCTTTCGGACCTGATCCAGTTTCCCCTCTTCCCCGAAAAGGAAATTGAAAAAGAGAAGAAAGTTGTCCTCGAAGAAATCAAGAACGCAGAGGACGATCCGGATGATCTTATCCACGACTATTTTGAGACAGACATTTATGCGGGCCATTCGCTCCGGCTGCCTGTGCTCGGATCTTCGCGCAATGTTTCTTCCTTCAAGCGCGCAGACCTTCTGAAATGCGTCCGCCAGAGGTACGCTCCCGACAATATTGTGGTGGCCGCCGCGGGAAATATTCCGCACGATAAATTTGTTGAGTTGGTTGAAAAGCACTTCAGCCTCAGCCGGAAGAGTTCGGTGCAAAAGAAGGGCGGCAGGATTGTTGCTGGAAAGAAGAAAGTTCAGGAATTCCAGAAACCGATCCAGCAAGCCCATATCTGTACCGGCACGGTCGGGTTCAACGTCCACAGCAAATACCGGATCCCGTCACTCGTTTTGAATACTTTGCTGGGCGATGGAATGAGCTCGCGGTTGTTCCAGAATATCCGCGAGAAATACGGGTTTGCATACTCTGTCTATTCGTTCCTCAATATGTTGCGCGATACCGGTTCGTTCGGAGTCTACATCGGCACTGACAAAAAGCATATTCAGAAATCATTGGATCTTATCTTCGCCGAACTCCGGGGGCTGACCAAGAAACCAATCCCGAAAACTGAATTGGAGAGGACAAAAGCGCAGCTAAAGGGGAGTATGCTCCTCGGGCTCGAAAGCACATCCGCCCGGATGATCAGGCTGGGCACGGGAGAGCTCTATTTCGGAGAATTCACGGAGCTGGATAGGATATCGAGAGAAATTGATGCCGTCACGATCGAAGATGTCTCCGAAGTGACGCGGCACCTGTTCAAGGAAGAAACGTTTTCCACAA
The DNA here is from genome assembly GCA_964384415.1 of uncultured Chitinophagaceae bacterium. Lineage (GTDB taxonomy): Bacteria > Bacteroidota > Ignavibacteria > UBA10030 > UBA8401 > JAGVPT01. The sequence continues at coordinate 14,262 of CAYLMV010000069.1, forward strand.
TTATTTTTTCGCCAGCGGGGAATTAGGCCGGGCACTGCCTTTCAGCATGATCACCAAAAACGACATAAACCCTAACCTTCTCAAAGCCGAGTATGCGGTCCGCGGCCCGATTGTGGATAGAGCACAGCAGCTTGAAAGCGAAGGAAGGAAGATCATTTACTGCAATATCGGAAACCCGCAGGCGCTGAAACAGAAGCCTCTCACATATCTCCGCCAGATTCTGAGCCTGGTGGAGTATCCCGATTTGTTGATGAAGGAAGAAACCCGGAAACTGTTCCCGGGCGATGTGATCGAGAGGGCGAAGCTAATTCTGGAGCAGCATCCCCATGGCACGGGAGCATATTCCCAAAGCGCGGGCATCACATTTATCCGGAAAGCGGTGGCCGAGTTCATCACCCGCCGAGACGGCATTCCATCCGACAAAGACAATATCATACTGACCGACGGGGCCAGCAAGGGAGTCCAGTCTGCGTTGATGGCGCTCCTGAAAGACTCGAACGACGGGGTGATGATTCCGATCCCGCAATACCCTCTCTACAGCGCCACGATCACGCTTTATGGCGGAAGGCAGATCGGCTACTACATCGATGAAGAAAACGGGTGGCAGTTATCTGAGCGAGCATTGACCGAAAGCATCGGGTCCGCGAAAAAGAAGGGAATCAATCCCGTTGCGATCGCCGTCATCAATCCGGGCAATCCGACGGGTGCAGTGCTCTCGTACGAAAATATCCGGATGATCGCTGCATTTGCGCGGAAGCATCATCTTTCCATTCTCGCGGACGAAGTGTATCAGGATAACGTCTACGGCAAAGACTCCGCCTTTCATTCGTTCGCGAAAGTTTTGAGCGATATGGGCGAAACCGAAGTCTCGCTTTTCAGCTTCCACTCAATTTCAAAAGGTCTTCTCGGAGAATGCGGGCATCGGGGCGGATACGCGGAATTCAGAAATATTCCGGACAGCGTGCGTGGCGAACTCGTCAAGCTTCAGTCGGTGAGCCTCTGTTCAAACCTGCCGGGACAAATTGCGACCTACGTCATGGTCTTTCCGCCCCAGCCTGGCGATGAGAGCTACGCGCTCTATAAACAAGAGAGAGACGCGATTTACGCCGCGCTCAAGGCGAAGGCGAAACTGCTCGGTGAAGGGATCAATGAAATAAACGGGATGTCGGTTGTCATTCCGGACGGGGCAATGTATGCCTTCGTTAGGATTGATCTTCCCTCCGACCCGAATATTGACACTGATGCGCTGTCAGACGAGGCTTGCCTGGCATATGAAGCGAGGCGGGATACGGATTACTGTCTCGCTCTTCTTGAGGAAACGGGGATTTGTGTCGTTCCCGGATCGGGCTTCGGGCAGGTCTCCGGCACGCTCCATTTTAGGACGACGTTCCTTCCGCCCAAAGATGAAATTGAAGCATTGGTAGTGAAGCTTAAAGCGTTCCACGAAAAGTATTGCGAGCATATCGCGCATACAGAAGAGAACATCGCCTGACGAACGGTCGGCGATCAACCAGAGAATGAACTAACGCGAACTGAGTGATGGCGAAGATCACAATCGACGGCAATCAATTCGAAGTTGATAACAAGCGCACGATTATTGAAGCCGCGCGCGAGAACGGTATCTCGATTCCGCATTTCTGCTGGCATCCGAAACTCTCTGTTTCGGGCAATTGCCGCATGTGTCTTGTTGAAGTGGAGAAAATGCCGAAGCTTGCGATTGCCTGTTCCACGCAAGTCGCCGAAGGGATGATCGTCCGGACCAACAACGAGCGGGTCCTCAACGCGCGCAAAGCCGTCATGGAATTTCTCCTCATCAATCATCCGCTCGACTGCCCCATCTGTGACGAGGCGGGCGAATGCAAACTGCAGGATTATTCGTACAAGCACAGCGCCGGGTACAGCCGGTTCCAGGAAGACAAAGTCCACAAGCCGAAACGGGTTGAGATCGGTCCGCGCGTGATGTTCGACGCCGAACGCTGCATTCTCTGCTCACGCTGCATTCGCTTCTGTGATGAAGTTGCCGGCACTCCGCAGCTTCATTTTGTGCAGCGGGGCGACCATACCACCATCGAGACGTTTCCGGGCGAATCGCTCGACAATCCCTACTCGATGAACGTCGTCGACATTTGCCCTGTCGGGGCCTTGACGAACCGGGACTTCAGATTCAAGGCGCGCGTGTGGGAAATGTCCTTTACGGATTCCGTCTGTCAGGGCTGCGCCCGCGGCTGCAACATCGAAGTCGGAGTCCGCAACAACGAGGTCTTGAGACTTAACCCCCGCAGGAATGAAGACGTCAACAGCTATTGGATGTGCGATCAGGGAAGGATCGGCACATTCAAGTTTGTCAATGCTGAGAACAGGATCAAATCGCCGATGATCCGAAAAGAGGGTTCCCTCGTCGAGGTTGGATGGGATGAAGCGATTGCAAAAGTGGCATCCGAACTCAAATCATTCAAGAAATCTGAAATTGCAGCGGTCGGCTCTCCCTTCGCGACAAATGAAGACAACTATGTGTTCCAGAGATTCGCAAGAGAGATCCTCGGGACAAAACACCTGGATTTTGTGCAGCACGTAGTCGAGGGGGATGAAGATGCCATATTGATTCGTGCGGACAAGACGCCGAACAGCGCCGGCGCGCGCGAAGTAGGTATTGTCCCGGGCGAAGGCGGAATGACGATTGCGGAAATGCTCCGAGGAATCAAAGAAGGGAAGATCAAAGCGCTCTACGCGCTCGAAGATAACATCGCGGCACTGCCGGAAATCGCCGAGGCGTTGGGTAAGCTTGAGTTTTTTGTCGTTCATGCCTCAAACGAAAACGTCACGACTGACATGGCCGATGTCGTTCTTGCAAGCTCGACCTACGCGGAGAAGAACGGAACCATCGTCAACTTCCAGCAGCGGGTTCAGCGGATCAGGCCGGCCGTCACGACGCTGGAGCAGGATCGCAGCACGGATGGGTTCGAGATGAGCCGGTGGGATAAATTCGCTGCCCACAACGACCGGTGGGGCAAGGGTCCCAGGCGCGATGCACGTGCAACCTGGAAAATAATCGCGAGCCTTGCCGGTCTCATGGGAGCTAAATTCAGATATAACTCTTCGGAAGAAGTGTTCAACGAAGTCGCTCAAAAAGTGGAGAGCTTCAAAGGTCTTTCGTATCTCAAAGTAGGCAAGAAGGGGACACTTCTTAAAGTTAAAGCCGGCGTTCCGGCATAGGCTGTTGTTCTATCTTCACTCGAAACTGATCGCATGGAAATCATCGAACCGCTGGTAAAGATCGTACTTGTCTTTCTGATCAACCTCACTACTGTGGCGTATCTCGTCTATGTCGAGCGGAGGGTGAGCGCGCTTCTCCAAAATCGGATCGGGCCGAACAGGGTCGGTCCGGCGGGACTCTTGCAGCCGGTCGCCGACATCGTGAAACTCTTTTTGAAGGAAGATATTGTTCCTACGGCGGCGAACAAGTTCGTCCACAGTCTTGCCCCCATCATCTCGTTAGTTGTTGCGATGACAACGTTCGCCGTCATCCCTTTCGGCAATGTCATCCATCTTTTCGGACGAGATATCAAATTGATGATTGCAGACGTGAACGTCGGAATACTCTATATTCTGGCGCTCTCGTCGCTTGGAGTGTATGGAGTGACATTGAGCGGTTGGTCGTCGAACAACAAATACTCCCTGCTCGGCGGGCTTCGTTCATCAGCCCAGATGATCAGCTACGAGCTGTCGATGGGGCTCTCGATCATCGGCGTCTTGATGATTGCGCAAACCCTTCGGCTGGACAAGATCGTAGAATCACAGGCGCACGGCATGTGGTACTTCTGGAGGACGCCCGTGAGCTTCATTACCTTTGTCGTCGCCTCTTTCGCCGAGACCAACCGATTGCCGTTCGACTTGCCGGAAGCGGAACCGGAACTCGTGGGCGGCTACCACACAGAGTACTCAGGGATGAAGTTCGGATTGTTCTTCCTCGCCGAATACGCGAACATGATCACCGCTTCCGCCATCATCACAACGCTCTTTTTGGGTGGATGGCAGCTTCCCTTCGTGGGTCATCTCGGGCTCTCCGATCTGGCGGTAAGTCTGCTGCAGGTTGCAGCCTTTGCGATCAAAGTTTGCGGAGTGCTTTTATTTTTCATCGTTGTTCGATGGACAATCCCGCGTTTTCGCTATGATCAATTAATGAACATCGGATGGAAAGTGATGCTGCCTCTTGCGATTGCAAATATTCTGGCGACGGGCTTCTTTTTATTGTTGAGGATGAACTGATGAACGATCGCGGAAGTATGGGAGAAACGAAAGTTATTCGAAAGAAAGACCTTACCATCTGGGAAAAAATGTATATCCCGGAAATCGTCAAAGGGCTGCGGATAACGCTCAGCCAGGTCTTCCGGCCGACATTTACCGTCCAATATCCGGAGCAGCGGTTCGTTCCCTCCGCGTCTTTTAGAGGAAGACCGGTGCTTGTTGAAGAAAACGGAACTGAGCGTTGCGTGGCCTGCGGACTTTGCAGCAGGGTCTGTCCCTCGCTCGCTATCGAAGTCCAGGCGGCTGAAACGGAAGACCAAAAAGAACGTTATCCCGTGCTCTTCGAAATCAACATGCTCCGATGTATATTCTGCGGCTTCTGTGAGGAAGTCTGTCCTGAAGAGGCCATTATCATGAGCAGCGAGTACGAGCTCGCCTTCAGCAATCAGAAAGACGCGCTTTTCGGAAAAGACAAGTTGCTCGTTCCGATCGAAAAAGTTCAGCCGCGCCTCGACTTTCTGCGGGCCAACCGTTGAGGTTACGTCTGGGATCCGCGAATTATTGAAACTAAACAAGGGGTAATACTTACTTTGTAGTTCTTTTCTCTTATCTCTTCTCTCTTATCTCTTATCTTTTTGAAGGGGGGCCTTCATGTTATCCACTGTACTAAGCAGCGCTACCTACGGCATCAACGCCTACCTCATTGAAATCGAAACCAACATAGAGAACACCGTCCCGAATTTTTTCATGGTGGGCCTGCCGGACAATGCCGTCAAAGAAAGCCGCGAACGGGTCGCAACGGCCATCCGCAACTCAGGGTTCGCGTATCCCAACAAACGCGTCACCATCAACCTCGCTCCGGCCGATGTGAAGAAAGAGGGATCGGCTCACGATCTTGCCATTGCCGTCGGCATGCTGGCAGCAAGCGGGCAAGTGAGGGACGAGATGTTCACGAAATATGTTATTCTCGGCGAACTCGCCCTCGATGGGAGCCTGCGGCCGGTACACGGAGTGCTGCCGATTTCCGTGGAGCTCAAGAAAAAGGGCTTTTCCGGGATTATCCTTCCGAAAGAGAATGCCCGCGAGGCGGCGATGGTTGAGGGGATGGAGGTCTACGGAATGGAGAACCTTATGGAGACGATTTCCCTGCTCAATGGAGATCTCTCCGTCCCTCCTATGAAGATCGATGTGAACGAGATCTTCTCCGTCGAGCGGCGCTACGCGACGGATTTTTCCGAAGTGAAGGGGCAGGAGAATGTAAAGAGGGCGCTTGAGGTTGCCGCAGCCGGAGGACACAACATTATCATGATCGGTCCCCCGGGATCCGGGAAGACGATGCTCGCGCGGAGGCTCCCGACAATTCTTCCGCCCCTTACGTTCGAAGAAAGCATCGAAACGACAAAGATCCATTCTGTTGCCGGTCTCCTGCCTCCGAATTCAGCGTTGGTCGCAACGCGTCCCTTCCGCTCGCCTCACCACACCATTTCGGACAGCGCGCTGGTCGGGGGAGGAACGATCCCCCGTCCGGGGGAGATTTCACTCTCACATCATGGAGTTCTCTTCCTTGATGAGCTTCCGGAATTTGCACGGAATGTGTTGGAGGTGATGCGCCAGCCTCTCGAGGACGGCCGCGTCACGATCAGCCGGTCAAAGATGTCGCTGGATTTTCCGGCGAACTTCATGCTCGTCTGTGCGATGAATCCCTGTCCATGCGGCAACTACGGAAATCCCAACCACGAATGCACCTGCACGCCGATGCAGATCCAAAAATACATGGCGAAAATATCCGGGCCATTGTTGGATAGGATTGACATCCACATCGAAGTACCGGCGGTCAAGGTGGCAGAGTTGAGTCAGAAGAAGCCGGGAGAACCGTCGGACGCAATTCGAGCCCGTGTGATCCGTGCCCGTCAGCGGCAAGCAGCGCGATTTAAGGAGAGAACAGGCCTTTTCTCCAATGCCGATATGCAGTCGAGGGAGATCCGCGAGTTTTGCATGATCGATTCGGACGGAGAGGCATTGCTGAAGATGGCGATGACGAAGCTCGGACTTTCTGCAAGGGCGTACGACCGCATTCTCAAAGTCGCTCGCACGATTGC
>CAYLMV010000070.1:0-20250 GCA_964384415.1 uncultured Chitinophagaceae bacterium
TCATCACTATCTCAAGGAGTTCAACCATGAAGTATCTAACTCTTCTCTTCGCAGTTTTCATGTTCACATTCAGCGATCGGAGTGAAGCTCAGTCCGTTCAGTTGAAACTGGGAGATTATTCTCTCGCAGGCGCGCCGTCTCCGAAGAAGGAGGGTGTTTCCCTGCCGTTTCTGCAGGCAACATTCCTTAAAACCGCAAAGAATGCCAAGGGGTTCGGCCTCTGGTATGCGGCGAATGAGAATGCCATGTCGGAGGTGGTGCTCGAAATTACTGACGCCTCTTCGAAGAGTCTTCTCAAGGGAGTTACGGCTGCTGAACTTGCCGGCAAGTCAAAAACCGAAACAATGAACAACGGGGCACATGTTGTTTCCACATACCAATTCGGCAGCGGCGCCGGGATGATAGAATTGCAGGTTGACTTCGATGCGGTCGCCGATCAATCGGCACCTCTCGGAAAGAAACTGCTGATCAGCTACAAAGTTCGTACGTCGAAGGCATCGAGTGTGAACGCGGTTCTCCGGCTGAAAGCAGATGGAGATGTTCAAAGAATCGGAACCGGCGGATTCGGCGTGACACGACTCGAAAACGACCAGCCCACGTTTCCAACGATTGTCGTTTCTTCGCTGGAGCCGGTGAACACTTCTGTGGCGCCAAAATCAAATGGACTTCAGGAAGCGGATGTTCAGGCGATGAACGTTTCGCTGAAAGAAAAAGCATGGTCGACGCTGTTCTCCTTTGAGGCGGCGGGAACAACGGTCAAGAGCGCCGAAAAAACGTTGGATCAGGCAAACCGCATAGCGAACAGGGTCTCCACCAAAGAGGCCAAACCGGAGCTCGCCATCTTCAACGCTGCCAGCCCGACGGCGACTGTTCCCGGCGATACTGTAACGTACGTGATCACATACTGCAATATTGGAAATGCACTGGCTCAAAACGCCGAAATCACCAATCCAGTCCCCGAGGGAGTGCGGCTGCTGGAGAATTCGGTCCAGACCAGCGGGGCGGATGTTGTCATTGAAAGAAAAACTGCGGCTGCACCCGAAGTCGGAATGCCGACGCTTGTCCGTTGGAAGATTACGAAGAACATCCTTCCCGGCGAGGAAGGAAAACTCACGATGAAAGTTGTCGTTCGATAATTTCAGCCATAGCATAATCAAATATTATTTCCAATCCAGGAGAAACAAATGAAGCTCGTCCGAACTACTCTACTACTGCTCCTCATTTCCGCATTTGCAGCGAGCATCGCGCTTGCCGTTGGGACGCCGGCCGGGACAGTGATATCCAGCAGAGCAAAAGCGACGTATACCACGCTGTCGGGACTGACGACAGATAGCACGTTTTCGAATTTCGTCTCGGTCACCGTAGCGCAAGTCGCGGCTGTCAACGTGACGCCCCCGACCGGAGCCGTCACGACTTCATCGGACAGCGTCAATGTGGATTACGCTCTTTCGATCCTCAACTCCGGCAACGGCACCGACAAATACACGATCTCCAAAACATCCACCAAAGGCTGGACCGGTACGGTTTATAAAGATGCCAATGGCAACGGAGTCCTGGATGCAGGCGAACTCTCTGCGGGAGCCATTGCAGCGAGCGACAGCGTGAAGGCGGATTCTTCATTCAAGATTATTATCCGCGTTTTTGTTCCCCGTGACCCGACGCTCAACAACCAGGCCGATGTGACCACGTTGACGGCAACTTCGCTGTTTAATAACACAAAGACTGCGAACAGCGCGCTCACGACAACGGTTCACACAGTGAACTTTGGCAATATTTCCACCGGTTTAACCGTAGACAACGCGAGCCCGAGTCCGGGTGGAAATGTCACTTACACATTTACGCTCACCAACAACGGAGCTGTCGCTGCAACCGGCGTCAGTTTCTCGGACCTTTTGGGAGGACTTACATTCGTGTCGGCAACAACCACGCAAGGGACATATAATTCATCGGGCAATCCGGTGACGTGGAATATCGGAACCATTAATCCGGGTTCCACCGCCACCGTCACAATTACGCTCAATGTTCCGATCGGTGCGGCCAACGGCACCGTCTTCAGCAATTCGATGGGAGTTACATACACAGCAGGGACGGAGACCTTTACATCTTCGAGCAACACACGCAACGTCACCGTCGGCGTTACCTACGGCGTTGCCATCAACCCCACTTCAGCGGGATCATCGAAAGAACCTGACGATTCGATCAAGTACTACTTCACGCTGAAGAATACCGGGAACAAAAAAGACGTCCTCGGAATGTCTTCGAGTTCCTCCAAATCGCTCACGTGGAAGTTCTACAAGGACGTCAACAACAACGGAATCTACGATGTGAACGATACGCAGTTGGCGGCAACCGATTCAGTCCAATTCAGCGACAGCCTCCACATCCTTGCCATTGCGATTTGCCCGGTGACCGCGACCGATCTGGACAACGACGTTACGACGTTTACGGTGACATCGGTCGGCGATAATTCGAAGTCGCAGGGTTCCGTGGCGACGACTACCATTGACATCGCGATTGTAAGCATCACAAAGGTTGTTGCGCCGATCGGCAATCAGCCTCCCGGAACACAGATGACCTACACGGTAAATTACTCCAACACCGGCCACGGGAAGGCATATAACTTCATCATCACCGACACCGCTCCCGACAGCACCACATATGTTCCGGGAACAATCACCCTCAACGGCGGTTCTATTTCGGATGGCGTTGGGCTGAGCGGTGGGAAGAACATCACCGTCCATGTAGGAACGATTGCGGCGGGAGCTTCGGGAAACGTGCAATTTAAGATCACAATTAATTAGTACCACGACAGCGGAACGGATGTTAATTGCAATGAGACGATTCAAAAGTACACGGCTTCTCCTGTTTGGAATGGTCCTGATGCTGGCAAATTCCCGCAGCGCTAACGCCGCGGGAACCCCGGCAGGGACTGTCATCTCAAGCCGGGCAACCGCAACGTATGCGACCATCACCGGCGCGCATACCGATACGGTCTATTCCGCATACGTCACTTTTACCGTCAAACAACTTGCCGTCGTCAACGTGCTTCCCGCCTCGCTCTCAAGAAATTCAGGCGACGGAGCGACTGTCGATTTCGGCCTCACCGTCGTCAACTCGGGAAACGGGACGGACAAATTTACTCTGGCAGCGGTCTCTTCCCGCGGATGGCAGATTCTGCTCTACCATGATTTCAACGGCAACGGATCTCTCGATGCGGCGGATTCGTCCGCAGGCGCCATCACATCCACGGACTCGGTCAAGGCAGATTCAAGTTTCAAGATTGTTGCTCGCACTATTGTGCCGGATAACGAGGCGCTGAACGGCGTGAGCGACTCGACAACTGTAACATCCATTTCACAATTCGATGCGGCGAAAAACGCAAACACCGTACTTATCGCTCATGTGCAAACCGCCTTGATTAGCACTACGGCCAGCCTCGGCGTAGACAACGTAACACCGGCTCCTCCTGGGCCGATCACATACACGATGTCTATTACCAACAGCGGCAGCATCGCTGCAACAAACGTCGTTCTTGCCGACAAGTTGGATGCCCGGTTGACATACACAGGATCGACAAACGGGGGAGTGCATATCGGATCTGATTCAGTCAGGTGGACTTTAGGAACGATCGCAGCCGGAGGCTCGGCGAGGGTAACTGTCACGGCCAATGTTCAGACCCTGCTCGCCCCCGGTACGGTGATCGCGAACTCAATGAACCTTACGTACGGCGACGGAACCTTGCTGCGCAATAAAAATTCGAACGTCGTCAACATCTCGGTCAACAGCAGCTTCGGCGTTTCCATGTCTCCCGACAGCACTTTCGCCACGAAAGAACCGACGGACACAGCCAAATACTACTTCACTGTGAGGAATACCGGGAACATCAAAGATGTGATTGAATTGGCGGCTGTGTCATCTCAGTCGTTGAGCTGGTCCTTCTACAAAGACGCGAACAACAACCGAATCCTCGACGCCGCAGATCCATTGCTCACGAACACAAATGCCAAAGCAGGCGTCGACGTCGATTCGCTTGCAGCGCTCGACAGCGTTCATGTTTTTGCGGTCGCCGTTATTCCTTTCGTCCTAGCCGATCAGACAAAAGATCTCACAACGTTCGCCGCAACATCGTCCGGTGACGGTTCTAAATCGTATTCGGCAGCGGCTAGAACGACAATCGACATCCCCGTGGTTTCGGTGGCGATATCCGTTTCCCCGCCCCCGACGCAGCCGCAGCCCCCGGGTGCGACATTGACGTATACGCTCTCTTTTACAAATACGGGCCATGCGGACATCGATACGTCGTACTCGATCAGCGCAAGAATTCCGGACAGCACGTCGTTCGTCATGCGAAGCGCCAAATTGGGGACGCTGACTCTGGCAGACACCTCTGCAGTCCACAACGGCGTTCTTTCCGTAAAGACCGGCGGGTTGAAACAATCCTCTTCCGGAACAGTCGAATTCAAAGTTAAAATCAAATAGCAGAAACTCAGCAGGTCGGCAAAGTATTCTTCATGAAACATTTCGGCACAACATATCGAAAATTATCGGGGCTCCTCATTGGGATCCTCGCGCTTCTATGGATACAGGGAACTCCAGCGTTCGCGCAAACTCCCAGCGGCACGCAGATTTCCACTCAGGGAACCGGGTCGTTCAATTATAAGAAGAAGCCGTACTCCATAGTGAGCCCGATCGTTACCGTGACAGTCGGAAGTTTTCCAAACTTCGAGATGCATTATGCCGTTAGAGATTCCAACGTAATCTTCGACGACGTCGTTCAATTGTGGTTGAGTTTTACCAACATCGGCAATGCAGCGGCGGATACCGTAACAATCCAGAGCGTCATGCCCGCTTCCGGCGTGACAATCGTTTCGGCGTCCGGCGGAGGGACCGTCAACGGCAGCTCGATAACGTGGAAAGTGTTCAATGATGCCGTCGCGAAACAGGATTCTTTCCTGATTCAGCTCAAGATAGATACGACGACGAAAGCGCAGACAGTACTGTCAGCAAGTGCACTTCTTTCGTGGCAAGGCAAATCGATCACGGCCGCACAGAATCTCGTCGTGGGAAATTTCGCGCGCTTGACGCTTACCGACACGACGACGGCGCCGGTCGTGGGATCCGGACGTCTGATCGATTATCAGCTCGTCGTTTCAAACACAGGAAACGTTCAATCGGACTCGACCATACTGGTCGATTCAATCTCTATCAACGGCACGTTCGACCATGCAAGCGTCGTCCCGACATCTGTGAGTCCTGATAAGCGGATCCTCACATGGTTCCTCGGCACCCTCCAGGCGATTACGGGACAAGCGAAAATCAATCTCACCGTCCAGACTCCTCCAAATCTTGGATACATGAGAGTGAAGAATGCCGCATCGGCCCATTCATCGAATGTTTCGCTGGTAACGGCACCTACGATCACGACCACGATCGTTCCTGTTCGCCCGGCAGCAATCCAGGTGGCTGCCCGGCAAAAATATATTTTTGGCGCAGTGAATCAGGACAGCTCTCAGATCGTTGCCGCCGTTTCCGATTCTCTCGGAAATCCAATCCCCGATGGAGTCCCGGTTGTTTTCACGACCAATCTCGGTTCGTTCTACGTTGGCGGTAACACCTTTACCGCCGCGACGACAGGCGGCAAAGCGAGCGCATATCTCCTCGCGGCAAGCGTTACTAATGATATCAAGATCGCTTCCGTGAGCGTCGTTGCCGGCGTTGCACAGTCTGGGTTGATAACCGGCAATGCATCGGTGACGATGTACCCCGGCGCAGTGACTGGCGTTGTCCGAACCACCGTGAACAACGCGGGCGTCATATCGCTCCGTCCATATCAGGGGGCGGTGGCGCGAGTTTTTGACAGTGCTCCTAGACTCGTCGGTTCCGATACAACGGAGAGCGACGGAATTTTCTTCATCGCGTTGAACAAACAGGTAACGTCCTATACGCTTCAAATTTCCGTCATCGATCAGTTCGGAGACAGTTCGACGACAATTTCGGGCATGACGTCAGACACCTTATTCGGGCGCAAGGCGGTCAAGATTCTCAACACAATTGCCGGCCGCCTGCAATATCAAAGCGGTAATACTCCCATTCCAATCAAAGGAGTGGAAGTTTTCCTCGATTCATTGGCACCTGGCCAAGCTCCCGCCGCGCGCATGGCGAAGGGAGTGGGCGGTCAAATGTTTGCGAGACGCATTCAATCTACCACAACTGACGAACTTGGCCGATACAAATTCCAGAATCTGCAGCCGGCTGTTTATCAGATTAGCGTCGACAGCACCAAGTTTCCTGTCTATTCGGGTGTGACTACGCTATATGATACGTCGGGGGGGACGTTTGCCATCAATCTTAACATCCTCGTTCGCCCCAACGCCACAGCAAATATGACAATGTCGGCGCTGCCGACAATCTTTGCCGGCGATTCGATCCGGTATTCGATGAAATTTGTCAACCAGGGGAATATCTCTCACACCAACGTAGTGATGCAAGACTCCCTGCCTCCATTTACGTCCCTCATCGGAGCGCAGCGCGGCAGGTTCACGGCGATGGCCTTTGATACGGCGAAGCGAGTTCTCCGCTGGTCATTGGATACGATGGCGGTGGGAATGAACGACTCCGTTTCGATGACCCTCGGAGTGGTCCGAAACGTTCCTGACAGCACGTACATTCATAATGATTCCTGGTTCGGGTCCGATCAACTCTCGCCCTTCCGAAGCGGAACGGTAACGCTTGTTCGCTCAGCGCCCCAAATGGCGTTGAAAAACCTCGTTCTGGAAAACAGGGACACGGTGATGGCCGGCGACAGCGTTAAGTTCGAGATCTGGTACCGGAATTCGGGAACCGATTCACTGCGTCATGTTCAAATCCTCGATTCGCTGTTTAACGGCGGCCGAAGCATCGTTCGATTCCAGCAGTGGACCGGAGGTGTGCCGGGAAAGGATACGACTGCCGTCGACAGCGTCATAACATGGAATATCGGAAGCATTCCTCCGGGAAGCGTCGACTCACTAACCCTGTTTGTCAAGACCGACTATGCTCTTGCGGCTGGAAGAAAAATTCAGACGACGGCGTATCTGCTCCAAAACGGCGCCCAGGTTGCTTCCGCTTTTGCGTCGGTTCATATCCGGAGCAATCCGCAAATTGCTACATTCCTGCAAGTGGTGAAGTCGGCAAATAAGAACGTGGCCGAGATCGGCGACGTCGTTACCTACCAGGTTGCCGTTACGAACAACAGCGCGGAACTGATGAAGGATCTGACGCTCATCGATCAGCTTCCTCATGCATTCAAATATTATCCCGGCTCGGGACGATACAATAACGCTCGGGTTGAACCGCAGAAACTTTCCAACGGGACCGTGCTCAAATGGGCTCTTTCATCCGCGGGGCGCGACACGCTGAAAGCCGCAAACACCGGGACACTGGTCTATCAGCTGGTTCTGGGAGCGGATGCTCTCGAAAGTCAGGGCATCAATACGATATACGCGACGGCGAAAGACACCGTCGGAACACTCTTCGTATCGGCTCCGTCCCAAAAACAGATCACCGTGCAGCCGGGTGTCTTCACCGATCAAGGCATCATTGTCGGGAAAATTTTCTACGACGATGATCGCAATGCATACCAGAGCGAAGGAGAATCGGGCGTGAAGGGGGTCGAGATCTGGATGGAAGATGGAACGAGGATCATCACCGGTGACGACGGAAAGTATTCGCTGCCGAACGTCAACCCGGGCCAGCATGTACTCCGTGTCAACGAGCGGTCGCTGCCTCCCGGCGCCGAATTGATAAAAGGAGGAAGGGACTTTGCCGGTGATGCCAGCTCGCGATTTGTGCGGCTGACCGAGGGGGGGATTGCCCGCGCGAACTTTTTTGTCAAACGAATATTGCGCGACAGCGTTCACCAGAAGGTCGGGAAAATCGCAAAGACCGCTGCTATGAGAACCGCATTTCCGGAACATTTGTATCTTCGGGATACTCCTCGAGGCTCTTCGACGTCGAACCTGGTTGGATTCAGTATTGGAACAAACTATTCCGGCGGAACCTATCTGCAGCGCATTCGGATTTTTGATGACGTGCCATCCGGGTTCACGTATGTGGAAGGATCCGGCTTATTCAACGGCCGAAAGGTCACTCCGATGATTTCGGGAAACCACCTGGCTTGGAATCTTGGAAGGGGAGCCGCCATTTTTGACGGCCGTCTTCAGTATCAGGTTTCTGTGGCTCGCCCCGAGTTGCAGGCGTCAGGGCTTGAATCGCGCTCCGTTGTAGAGTTGATGACGGCGGACAGCGTGATAATTCAAAGCGATACGCTCAGAACCACCACCTCCGTCCAAAAATTGTCATATATCGAGAAACGTTTTCCGGTAGAGCCGCTTGTCTTCAATCCGGGTAAATCGACTCTCCGCAAAGACGCGCTGAAGATCTTCCAGCCTGCGGTCGATCTGATCAAGCAGCATCGCTGGGCCGATATCATGCTTGTCGGATATCCAGACATGCCCGTGAAACGAGGAACGGCGGTTTCCATTGCCAGAGACCTTGCAGAGGCCAGGGCAAGGGTTGCGCTTGATTTTCTATCGAGGCGCATGAATCTCGACTCTGTCCACATCACTGCGTGCAGCGTGTTTCGGTGCGATACAAGCAAGGAACTCCTTGCCTCGCTGATGGATGGATCCCGCGCCGCCGGAGGGGTACACCATCTCGAGCTCCGGATTCGGGACTATTTCCAGGATGCTCTCGTAACGCGGGACACCAACGCCAGCGTCTCGGCCATTTCGTTGATTCGAACGCCCCCTCAATTGGAGCGGGAATTCCAGGATTCAATTTTCACAATTCCCGGCGACGACGTTATGTTCAGCTGCGGAATCTTTTCTAACCCGGCAGGAGCGACTCTCCAGGCGAGCGTAATCGATTCTACGGCTGCCGGATTCGCCATCTCTGGGGGATCGCTGACATTGAACCATGTTCCGGTAATTTCGGCCGGTGAATTCAACGGCGTTATTTCTTCTTCTATCACGCCGTTGATCAAGAGAGGGAAGAACGAGATGCAGCTGCAGGCGGCGATCCCGGCCCAGGCTGTGGATGAACGGTTGGTGCACGTCTTCTACTTCCAGCGAATGAATGCTTTTGGTGAAACAAGCGTTGAACGCTCCAATCCGGTCACTGTTTATGTGAGGGGAAAGAATTTATCTCTTCTTGACCGTGCCCTGAAACAAGAAAAGGAATACACGGGAATCCGAAGCACCTCCAAGCCGACAACCTCGAAGTAAAGAGATCAGAGACAGGTGAAGACACGGCGTACGCCGTGTAGCGCATAGATCCAGTCTTCACTGTTAGACTTGTCACCTCCGCCATCACATCCTCCGCAGGTTGTACTCCCGTCCCTGAGCTGTCCTGGTAATAGAATATCGGTCTAATCGGATTACGCCTCTACAAGTTCAACACCTGCGATTTGTGCATCTCCGTTTTGTCAAAAATAAGAGCACCTACCATTTGTTTCTTCTATTTGACAAAAGAACACGCGGGAAAAGAGGATTTTTGCGCCTCTTCTCAAAAATCTTTCGGCGCAATTCTTGTGTAATTGCACCTGACCGGAAGTTGATCCGTTGGCGGCTTCTACCAATTCGGATAAAGACTTCAGGTTTCTAGAGACATCACAATTTCTCTTATTCAGAAACTTCGATCCGGACCAGGTCCATTATGTTCAATTCAATCGTCCTTGTGAAACAGGTCCCTGATACTTCCAACATTTCGGGACAGGTGATGAAGGAGGACGGAACCGTCAATCGGGCAAAACTTCCCGCGATCTTCAATTTCGAGGACAAAGTCGCACTTGAATTTGCTCTTCAAATTAAGGATCAACGCGGGGGCAAAGTAACGGTGATAACGATGGGCCCCCCGCGTGCTTCCGATGTCCTTCGTGAATGCCTCTACATGGGAGCCGATAATGCATATCTCATCACCGACAGGAAATTTGCCGGAGCTGATACGCTGGCTACGTCTTACGTTTTGAGCGAAGCCATCAAAAAAATCGGAAACTACGATTTTGTTTTTGCCGGACGACAGGCGATTGACGGCGATACGGCACAGGTAGGGCCGCAAACGGCTGAGAAACTGAACATTCCGCAGGTGACCTACGCGGAACGGATCGTCGAGATCAAGGACCACTCGGTGCAGGTGCGGAGAAAGATCGACGGCGGCTACGAAATTCTTGAGTGTAAATTGCCCGTTCTGATGACGGTGATCAAAGATGCCGCTGAACCCCGCCCATTCAGCGCCAAGAGGGTGATGGCTTTCAAGGGGGCGAAGTCTCTGCTTGAAATCGAAAAGCTTGCCGAAGGTAATTCGCTCCTCTATGTCGACAAACTTGTCTTTGAGTATACAAGCCGCTCTTTGTTTATTCCGACGCTCACGGCCGATGATCTTAACATCGACCCCGCGCGGTGCGGCGTAAAAGGGTCGCCGACGAAAGTCTATTCTGTTGATTCGGTTGTCCTCAGCGGAAATGATCCTGTACAGATCGACAATTCAAAAGCGGGTATGAATCTGCTCATTGAGAAACTTATGGAAGACAGGATCCTCGGGTGAGAGTATGAACCAGCCTTCAAACAACGTGTGGGTCTTCGTAGAGCAGCGCGCGGGCAAAGCTTCGGATGTAAGTCTTGAATTGCTCAGCAAGGGAAGGAAGCTCGCCGACTCGATGAACGGGCGGCTGATTTCGGTCGTCATCGGGAATCATGTCCGGCCGGTTTCCGTCGAAAGTTTCCGGTACGGCGCCGACGAATCGCTTCTTGTCGACCATGCGCAGCTCAACGATTATACGACGCTTTCGTACGCCAGGATACTCAACGCATTGGTCGATGAACACAAGCCGAGAATAATCCTCTTCGGTGCGAGTGTGACAGGCAGAGATCTTGCGCCACGCGTGGCGTCGCATTCGCGGAGCGGCCTGACCGCCGATTGCACAGACCTACAAGTATCGAACGTCAATTATCTCGGAAAAGAATACAAAGATCTGCTTCTGCAGATCCGTCCCGCCTTCGGAGGCAATATCATCGCGACGATTATTACTCCGGACACGCATACGCAAATGGCAACCGTGCGGGAAGGAGTGATGGAGATGCATCTCTCCGCGGCCCCTCACGAAGTGAAGATCACCGAAATTCCTTTCATCCCGGATGAAATTGACAACCTGGTCAGCCTTGTGGAACAGCACAGGGAAGAACGGAAGGTGAATTTAAAAGGGGCTGCAATTATTGTTGCGGGCGGCTACGGGATGGGAACAAAGGAGAGCTTCAAGCTTATCCACGAACTGGCTCACACCGTCGGCGGCGAAGTCGCCGGCAGCCGGGCAGCCGTCGATGCCGGCTTCATCCCCCATGAGCGCCAGGTGGGTCAAACGGGAGTGACTGTCCGGCCCAAGCTCTATTTTGCGATCGGGATCTCGGGAGCCATACAGCATCGCGCCGGCATGCAGGAGGCCAAGAAGATCATCGCCATCAATACCGATCCTGATGCTCCGATATTTGAAGTTGCACACTATTCGATCGTCGGGGACGCAAGAGATGTGATTCCCCGATTCATCGATGCATACAAAAGTAAACTGAAGTGACCGATGCCCAATTTCTTCCTTGACAACCCAGACGTTCAGTTCCATTTCAAGCGCCTCGACCTCAAAGAAATCGTCAGGCTGAGCGAAGACGATTATTCCCAATCCAGGCAATTCAATTACGCGCCCGTGAATTACGAGGACGCCATGGAGAATTACCGGAAAGTGCTTGAGGTGGTGGGCGACATGGCGGGCAACGACGTCGCTCCCAGGGCCGCCGGAGTGGATAGGGAAGGAGCCACCTTCAGCGACGGTCACGTGTCCTACGCAGAGGGAACAAAGAAGAACGTGGAAGAACTTGCGCAGGCGGACCTGATGGGAATGATCCTTCCGCGGGAGTATGGTGGACTGAACTTCCCATTTACCATTTACATGATGGTCACCGAGATACTGGGCCGGGCGGATGCGTCGCTCATGAATATCTTTGGCCTCCAGGATGTGGGCGACACGATACGGAAATTCGGGACGAAAAGTCAGTGCAAGGAATTTTTGCCAAAGATCAGCACCGGAGAACATACCGGAGCAATGGCTCTTACAGAACCCGACGCCGGATCCGATCTGCAAGCCGTAAAACTGCACGCGTATCAGAACGAAAGGGGAGAGTGGTTTCTGCGCGGAGTGAAGCGGTTTATAACAAACGGCAATGCTCAGGTGCTGCTGGTGCTTGCGCGATCCGAGGCCGGAACAAAGGATGGAAGAGGACTCAGCGTCTTTGCATGCCATAGCGGGCCCACCGTCGTCATTCGACGGATTGAAAACAAGCTCGGCATCCATGGATCGCCCACCTGTGAACTGCAATTCAATGACACGCCGGCGCAACTCATTGGCAATCGAAGATTCGGGTTGATCAAATACGTGCTGGATTTGATGTTCCGCGCCCGCATGGGCGTTTCGGCGCAGGCTCTCGGCGTGTCACAGGCGGCGTACGAGGAAGCATTCAAGTACGCAAAAGAGCGGCGCCAGTTCGGAAAACCCATCGCCGAGATTCCGGTCGTCTCCAACATGCTGATCGACATGAAGGTGATGCTCGAAGCCAACCGTTCCTTGTTTTATGATGCATCCCGGTGTGTGGATGAAAAAGAGAAATTGGAGGAATTTGTCGATAAGAGGAAGAAGGAAGGCAAATCCGTCACGGATGAAACGGCGAGACTCAAGCACATAACGAAGATCGCAAATCTCCTCACTCCGATCACGAAATACACACTTTCCGAGGGCGCCAACAAGATCACGTACGATGCCCTGCAGATTCATGGCGGCACCGGTTACATGCGGGAATTCCATGTGGAGCAACTGGCCCGCGACGCCCGCATCACGAACATCTATGAGGGAACTTCGCAACTTCAAATCGTGGCAGCTTCGGGCGGAGTGTTGAACGATGTTCTCTCCGATCTCTTCGACGAGTACGAAAAAAGGAACTTCACGGGAGGGCTCACGAAGCTTTCGGCGCAGCTCAAAGAAATCAGGCAACTGTTCCGCGCGAGCCTTCAGTACGTGCTTGACAAGAAGGACACGGGATTCCAGGATGTGGCCTCAAAAGAGCTCGTCGAAATGTACAGCTATCTCCATATCGGGTATCTTTT
Organism: uncultured Chitinophagaceae bacterium; assembly: GCA_964384415.1. Lineage (GTDB taxonomy): Bacteria > Bacteroidota > Ignavibacteria > UBA10030 > UBA8401 > JAGVPT01. Next base: position 13,183 of record CAYLMV010000070.1, read on the forward strand.
GCTGAGGGAAGCGGAGACCGAGCCGCGAAAAGTGTTTATCGCAAACCGGTATATCGTCAATGCACTGGCAAGCGCCCGCAAAAATGCTGACGGCATCCGGAATGAACTCTTCGGCGATCTGCTCCATGCAGGAAAAATTCTTTAATAACTTCATACATTCATCGGGAGCTGCAATGACAAAGAAGAAACAGTATTACTACTACAGAATCTACGACGACGAAGAGAAATTCAATTACTTCAGAAGCTCGTACGAGGAAAAAAGAATACGGAAGATGCTCAAGAAATTCGAAGTTGGCCACCAGGAATATCACAACGCCGCGTTCGTGGATTTCCTCAAGAAGCACGACCCGAAAGCAGAGCTCATCGAGGTCGCGCGCATTTCATATTGAGGATCAGCTTCTGAGCCAGCGGACCACTTCGATTCTCAATTGAGGCAGTGCGAGCCCCAGATCTCTATTCCGTTTGAGTATATTTATGGAAGAGACCACGGGTCCGGGCCTAGTTCTTTCAGCGGTTCTTCCCGGATTGGCTCACCGTGGGTTTTACTGAGTTGATTCATCTTCGACCGTAGTCTGTCTGGACATCCAGCAATAACTGAAACCAGCGTTTATACCTTCGATGTCCGCTGAAGTTTTATCATTTTTACCTCAATCGGCAAATTACGCTTTTTCTGTTCGCTCTTTACAGCCAAAATGCGCTGATTGAGGCGATTCTCTTGTCTCCAAAAACACCTTCCTCCCGCCTCCTCCAAGTCAAATCTCTCGAGATCCTGGTTTTGTCTCCCAAAATGATCTCAAAGCCTTGAAAAGGGATTAATTCTTTTTTCATCCTTTCGGATTATTACCCCTAAAGACTCCGATCGGTATATTTTTATGCCCCATGGAGAATTCGTTCTGGTTGGTGTCCGAGGTGAGCACGCAATGACTTGGGTGAAGAGAAAGAGCGAATTCGTCGAGTAATCTGGACTCGAGCCATATCTCCTCGACAGGCCACTGTGCTCCACAGCGCATCAGACTGGGGACATCTGTGTGACTGGTCAGAACAATATTTTCTGCTCCGCTGATTAGTGTCGAAACGCAGCGTTCAAATTCATTATCACGAAAGGAACATTTGCATGGATTTCTCGAAGAACATCGGGATGTTGTTACTGGCTCTTTGGCTTATTATTTCGGGCCTGATCGCCCTTGTGCCGGCAATTTTCTTCCATGGCCTGGGGATTCTTATGGCGATACTAGCCATACTCGCTGGTATTTTCATACTGTTGCGAAAATAGAATAGACCTGCAGGTTCTGTTGTGAGCTTGCCCGCACGTATCTGATCCCGCAAAGCGAGGTCCATTCGTGCGAAGGGAAGAGTGCTGCAAACCTTTTCAATAACTGCTGATGGAGAGCGAAGAACATACGATCGGGGTAATTGTGTTGCATAGCGCTGTCGCGATACTCACTTTGCACCGCTCCCATTGCATCACGGATTCTTTCGCCTGCACTTCGACAAATGGAGTATCTGGAATTAAATACCACTCCTGGCAACAGATACTTCGCCTCATTCGGCTCAATGCTCCGACGACTCACATCCTCAAAAGAATACAAATCCTCAATTTTCGCTTGTTCGCACTCCTGAACTCAAAAACCGAGCTCTTAGAATCATCAACGTGAGGTCTGCAAATGAATATACTCATGGTGTATCCGTTGTATCCCGACACCTTCTGGAGCTTCAAACATGCTCTGAAATTCGTCTCCAAGCACGCGAGTTTTCCGCCGTTGGGATTATTGACTGTTGCCGCAATGCTGCCAAAGGAATGGAACAAGAAATTGGTCGACATGAACGTAAAGGACCTCGCTGATAAGGATATTCTTTGGGCGGATTATGTTTTTATCAGCGCCATGTCGATACAAAGCGAATCGGCGAACCGCGTGATTGAACGTTGTGTCCGGCTGAAGGCAAAGATTGTTGCCGGCGGACCGCTCTTTACGAGCAGTCCTGAATATTATCCGCAGATCGACCACCTCGTTCTTGATGAAGCCGAAATCACTCTGCCGCAGTTCTTGCTTGATTTGAGCGAAGGGCATGCCAAACATCAATACACAACGGAAGACTGGGCGAACATTACAACAACCCCTCTTCCGCTTTGGGATCTTATCTCGATCAACGATTACTCATCGATGAATGTCCAGTACTCGCGAGGATGTCCCTTTGACTGCGACTTCTGCAATATCACCGTTCTGTACGGGAGGGTCCCGCGAACGAAGACAAAGAAGCAGGCCGTTGCAGAATTAGATGCACTGTATACTATCGGCTGGAGGGGACCGGTGTTTTTTGTCGACGACAATTTTATCGGAAACAAGGGGAAGTTGAAGAAAGAGATTCTACCGGCCATGGTCGAATGGAACGAGAAGAGAGGGAATCCTTTTTACTTCAGCACGGAAGGCTCCATCAACCTTGCTGACGATGATCTCCTCCTGCGCCTCATGGTAAAAGCGGGATTCGATGCAGTTTTCATCGGCATCGAAACACCGAACGAGGAGAGCCTTGTTGAATGCAACAAGATTCAGAATAGAAACCGGGATCTGATTGCCAGTGTGAAGAAGATTCAGCGTGCGGGGCTGGAAGTTCAGGGGGGCTTCATCGTTGGCTTTGACAATGATCCTCCGGCAATCTTCACCAAGCTCACAAACTTCATCCAGGAAAGCGGCATCGTGACCGCAATGGTCGGCTTGTTAAACGCGCCGAGAGGAACGCGATTGCATCAGAGGCTTCTCAAAGAGGGGAGACTGTTGAGCGATTTCACCGGGAACAATACGGACTTCTCGATGAATTTTGTTCCGCAGATGAATTCGAGAGATCTGCTTGATGGATACCGCTCAATCCTCAGTACAATATATTCGCCGAAGTACTTCTATGAACGGGTGATTCGCTTCATGAAAGATTTTCAGCCGAAGAAGAAGACATCGTTCCATCTCAATCCCAATTACATCTCGGCGCTGTTCAAATCCATGGTCAGGCTGGGAGTGCTCGGTGAAGAAAGAATCTATTACTGGAAATTGTTTCTATGGTCGCTATTCCGAAAACCGCACCTGTTTTCCCTGGCGATTCTGTTTACGATATATGGGTTCCATTTCAGAAAAGTATCCAATACTTTCTGATGCTCTGCCTCCGGTGATCATTTGTCGGATGTTGATCTCCGCATCGGAATAATCGCTTGAGTGCCGGGAAGCGAATCATCATTCTCTTATGGAGTATCCCCCCGGCCGCCATAAAAGGGGGATTCATAGATGCAGCGGACATTGTTGCGTGTTAATCATTCCACTGCGTCAACGCATTTCTTTTCTCCGTCGAAGCGGCAACCATACCATTATCAATAAGTGCTCATCCCCGATGATTGATATCTCAAAAGTAACCGATAATCTCTATGTGGGATCGAGGGTCGGCAGGGAACACGCCGATGAACTGCGGGGGCTGAATTTCAGCCTGATCATTTCCATGATCGGTCAATCGCCACCGGATGACGTATACAACCTTCCTCCTTTCAAAACCATATGGATCAGGACGTATGACTCATTTGTTACTCCCATCTCTATCAGGAAACTGATGGTTGGCGTTGAGGCTGCCTTGCCTGTTCTTCAAAGCAATGGAAAAGTGTTAGTGTTCTGCATGGAAGGCAAACGTCGGAGTGTTGCCATGGCTGCGGCTCTCCTCATAAGCATGGGACGTACGGGCGAAGAGGCCATTGATCTATTGACTTCTGCCCGCGAAGTAGCTGACCCTAAAAGATGGTATATACGAAATCAAATCAGGGCCTTTGAGCGATACTGGCAGAAGAGAGTCGTATGATGGAAAAGAAAATAAAGAAGATCCATATCATCATCAATCCCGCCTCCGGAAAAGAAGATTCCATTTTACCCGTTATCAACGAAACAATGCACAAAGCAGGCATTGAGTGGGAGGCATTCATCACACACAAAACCGGCGACGCGACGAGGTACGCAAAGAATGCTGTTAATGATGGAATTGATGCCCTCGCTGTCTATGGCGGCGATGGTACGTTGACGGAGGCCATCAACGGACTGATAGGTTCAGCAGTCCCTCTAGCCATTCTCCCGGGAGGGAGCGCCAACGTTATGGCCAAGGAGCTTGGCATACCTTTGGACCTTGAAGAAGCCTGTGGACTTTTAAGTCAATTTCCGGTAAGATTGAAAGCGATCGATGTGGGAAAGTTCGACGAGCGGTACTTTGCCGTAGGGATTAGCTTTGGTTATGGGGCAGACCTTGTGAAGGGTGCGGATCGTTTAACCAAAAACAAAATCGGGATATTATCCTATGTTCTGGCGGCTGTGTCGGCAATAAGGAAAACAAGAAAGGCAGTCTACCATTTGAACATCGATGGTCAAGAATATGACATTGGCGGACTAACATGTCTTATTGCCAACACGGGCAATCTTGGATTCACTACAGTCTCATTCGACAAGCACATCGATGTCAGCGACGGATTTCTGGATATTGTAGTGCTGAGGAAAGCAAACCTCAATCTTGTTAAACTTGCAGTTCTTACGTTGCTCAAAAGGGAACGGCCGCACAATCTGGAATTGGTTAAGCACTGGCAGGGCAAGAACATCAGCATCTCCTCAAGGCCCAAACAAACGGTTCAATGCGACGGCGAAGTCATAGAAAACCATTTGCTTAAGATCAATGTCCTTCCGGGGGCGATTAGTGTAATGGTTCCTAACAATACAAGTGAGACCAGTGTATAAACGGCTTCTTGTCTTCTATGCGTTAATAGTGGTTAGTATTCTCGGATTGACGATCTTTGTCGAGAACTATCCACTCTCCAACTTTGATCTGAATGTAACGGCTGAAATTCAGGAACACAGGGCCCTGGATTTTACGCCGTTAATGAACTTCATCAGCCTCTTTGGCAACCCCGGCGTTGCACTACTTTTGATTCTCATTGCCTCCTTGATGTTTGCTTTGGGAGATCGAAGGCGAGCGGCATGGTGTACGTTTGCTGTCATCCCCCCGGATTTATGCAATATTTTGATCAAGATGCTGGTGCATCGGCCACGACCTCCGCTGGAGGATATAAAAGGATCATTGCACTATCCCGAGAGCGCATTCCCAAGCGGACACGTTGTTCATTATGTTGTATTTTTTGGATTCCTTTTGGCGGTGATGCTTACAGATAAAAGTATTTCCATTTTCTGGAGGATTCTTGTTGGAAGCATTTCGACCTTCTTGATCCTAACCGTCTCAGTCTCCAGAATTTATCTAGGAGCACACTGGGCTACTGATGTGATAGGGGGGTATTTATTTGGATTTGCCTACCTCGGCATAATCCTGATCTTTTATTTAAGAGCTCCGGACTTCAAAACATCTTCGCCCCCGCTTCCACATAGCTAGATAGTTCCCTCATAGACCTAATCTGAGAATCTACCTCGCCGCCAAATCAGCATTGGACTGCCTCCACAACGGTCCGTGACCGCACGATGCCACAGTGGATCGGCTGCTGCATTTGTGTCTATACTATGTTGGGGGTTGCCGCCGACCCTCTATCCTGGCGGAGGGGCTGTTAATTTTCTTATTGATTCAGATGGAATCGATTGCTATATTAATTTCAAATTTCGCGCTTTCGGCGGGCAAGATATTCAGGCCACTGTCAAACTCTTGTTGCTGTTCGCCGTATTGGAAGAGTTCGATACAATAATCAGTTCACTCTTTCCCGTTCTTCCCGGGCTCTTAGCTCAGTTGGTTTAGAGCGCTACCTTGACACGGTAGAGGTCAAAGGTTCGAATCCTTTAGGGCCCACACAAGAATTTCATTACCTGCCGTTTTATTCCCACCTCACTTCGTTTTTGTACAAACAAATCGTAAAGAACCCAAAAGTGGGCATTAGTTCAGTTAGAGATCCAACTCTAAAAACCACCTTCATATCAATGACCGTCTCGTTTGTGTCCTCGACAAATTTGCTTGGGCACTTGTTCTTTTCCGAACCCATAGATGCATTTCATGAATCTTCTGTCATCAATACATCCATGCGAAAAGAGAATGAGATAATCTCGAGATGGGATATCCGGATGTAGAATGGTTCAATCTACTATTTATGCAAATGTAGGGCGATCTCTCTGTCCCGTAAGAACACTAGGTGTTCGACCTTTCCACGCTTCGGGTTAGTCCCCATCTTCAATAGCGATAGCCGCGATTACTTCAACAGAAATCTCACACGACGCATAACATTGATTGTGATTGAAGGCACAGACAGAGAATCCCGCTTGACATTCTGCTGATGGTTCCGCACATTCTCGCGATGCAAAATCTAGAGATGCGATTGCAGTATTTCTCAAATCTTAGCAAAGGATTAACTTCTTCTTTCTCCTTTTGGACGATTGCAGTCGCAATCTACCAACTACTCATTTCTCCTGACGCAACGACGATATAAGCTGCTCTACATGTTGAACCCGCCAGATTCGCGACGAAGACCGGGTCATCGCGCGAGATCATAATACCGGTCGACCCAGGAGGTCGGTATGAATAATCGTCTCCTTACTTTTGCGCTGCTTCTTCTTGTAGCCCACTTAACATCCCAATCGCAAATTCCCCGAACAATATCATACCAGGGCGTTCTTCAAAAGGATGGGAGTCTATTCAGCGGCGATGCCCTCTTCACTTTTACGTTGTATAACGGAAATACGGCGGCGTGGAAAAGTCAACCGGTTCCCGCTCATGTCACAAACGGACTTTTTAGTACCATGTTGGGTCCGTTTCCGGACACGCTGAACTTTAGCGGTATCGACTCGCTTGGTATATCATTTAACGGCACGCAATTGTCACCCCGAATCGCAATGACCGCGGTTGTATTTAGTTTGGCTTCTGCACATGCGACATTCGCCGATTCTGCCGCGAACCCGGGTCCGGCAGGAGCTAAAGGAGATAAAGGTGACAAGGGAGACATCGGTCCGGCGGGAACACCAGGAGCCGCAGGATTGCAAGGTGATAAGGGAGATAAAGGAGTTGACGGAGTGGGATTAAAAGGAGATAAGGGTGACATCGGGCCAGCGGGAACAACGGGACTTGCAG
>CAYLMV010000071.1:0-20057 GCA_964384415.1 uncultured Chitinophagaceae bacterium
CTCGCAATGACCTATCTCTTCAAAATGCCCCACCGCCCTATTGGGGCGGATGTTTGCATCCCACCGCCTTCCTGGCTATATTTCCAGAACACTTCGAAAGGAATTCATGGAACGCCTTTTCTCTCCGTGGCGATCACAATATATCGCATCGTTTTCCAAGAGCGGACGCGGGAAGGATGAGAGTTGTTTGTTCTGTAAAATAGCAAGAGAGAAGAAGGATCCCGCCAATCTTGTGCTCTTCCGCTCGGAAACATGTTTTGTGATGATGAATCTCTACCCGTACAACAGCGGCCACGTCATGATCATCCCATACACGCACACATCGGAAATGAGCCGGCTCTCCAGAAAAGAATATGCCGATGTCATGGCGTCGACAGTGAAAGTGATAGATGCTCTTGAGAAAACCATGCAGCCGCACGGGTTCAATTTCGGCGCCAACCTTGGACGGGTTGCCGGAGCCGGCATCGATCAACATGTCCATTTTCACCTTGTCCCCCGATGGAACGGCGACACGAATTTTATGCCTACCCTGGCGGACACAAAACTCGTATCGGAATCGCTCGAGGCGAGTTACAAGAAGTTGAAGAAGAAACTCGCTCAGCGAAAGTAATGCCGCCGTTGTTCGCCGATTCTCATTCCTTTTCCACCTGAAAACGAAGAGACCCTGTTCCTCTTTTGGCGAACTACGGCCTGAGCAATCCAAACCGCCTCGAACAGAGTCTCCCGACCTCTTGGCGAAACGCTCGGTGCAGAGCTCCAAAGCCTGAAAGTTCTTTTGTCCTGTCATGAACAGACCATTCTACATTGTATGGAGGCAGAATTGAAAAAAAGATTTCATAACCGAGTTATAGTCCTTTCGCCTGCCAGATGGATGCTCCTGCTGTTCTTCTCTTCCTCAGTTCTGGCTCAACCACAGTCTCAACCTTCCATCAATGAGATCTCGAGCGAACTCGCCAAGAAGGGGCTTACCGGGCTCCATGCATTCTCGCTCCTTTCCGAACTAACGGGGAAGATCGGCAATCGGCTCAGCGGTTCCCCGCAAGCGGCGAAGGCCGTCCAGTGGGGCAACAAGGCGATGATGAATATGGGCTTCGAAAACATTCGGCTTGAACCGGTCATGGTTCCGCATTGGGTGAGAGGAAAAACCGAACGCGCGGCGATCATCGAGGGGAAAAAGAATACGCCGCTGGCAATTTGCGCACTCGGAGGAAGCGTTGCTACTCCCACGAAAGGGATCACGGCAGAAGTTGTGGAAGTGCATTCCCTCACCGAGGTCAGGGACCTTGGGAATAAAGTGAAAGGGAAAATTGTTTTCTATAATCGTCCGATGGATCCGACAAAGCTCTTTACGTTTGAAGCGTACGGCGGAGCGGTTGATCAGCGGACCGAAGGCGCTGTCGAGGCCGCAAAAGCCGGGGCAGTGGCGGCTCTCGTTCGCTCGATGTCGCTGGCGATCGACAATGTGCCCCACACCGGCGCAATGCACTATGTCGACGGCGTTGCCGAGATTCCGTCGGCTGCCGTGAGTACTGCAGGGGCAGACAAACTCAGCGCGTTATTAAAATCCGGGAAAAAAGTCCGCCTCCGTTTAACGCTGAGCTGCAAGACTTTGCCCGACAATGAATCCGCAAACGTCATGGGCGAAATCAGAGGATCGGAAAGGCCGAATGAGGTGGTCGTGATCGGCGGACACCTCGACAGCTGGGACAAAGGACAAGGCGCTCACGACGACGGCGCCGGGGTGGCGCAGTCTCTTGAAGCGCTTTGCCTTATGCGGGAACTTGGCTTGAGACCGAAGAGAACGATACGTTGTGTCCTCTTTATGAATGAAGAAAACGGATTGCGAGGAGGCAAAGCGTATGCGGAGGAAAAGCGTTCATCCGGCGAACGCCACATCGCGGCAATCGAAAGTGATGCCGGGGGATTCGCTCCGCTCGGGTTCGGTGTCAGCGCCGATTCTGCGGTGTTCGAAAAAGTGAAAAACATGTCGGGGGCGCTTCAAGAGATCGGGGCGGACAGAATACGGAAAGGCGGCGGGGGCTCGGATATTTCGCCCCTTGCCAGCGCGGGTGTTCCGGAAATCGGCCTTATCCCCGAAAACCAACGCTATTTCGACTACCATCATTCCGACAAGGATACAATCGACAAAGTGAATCCGCGCGAATTGGAACTCGGCGCAATCGCAATGGCGATTCTCTCGTACGAGATCGCGCAAGAAGGACTCTGAATTGGCTGGATGAGTTCAATGAACGGAAGGGGATTCAAAATTCCTGTCGCTTGACATCGTACCGGGGCGCCAAGCACATTCGAAAAAAGTACTTGACATTTCGGCGAAAATATACTAAATTTAAATAGTTCAAATTTAAACATATCTTCTTTGAAAACAACGAAGAAATACGGCAAGAAGGCCGATCTGGCTCTCGGAATGTGGGTGAAACTGGCCCGCGCGAGTTCGACGTTCGGCAAACTGACGAATGCGGACATTGTCCGTTACGGTCTGACGCCCCCGCAATTCTCGGTGATCGAGACGCTGGGGCATCTTGGACCGATGAGGATGGGAGGATTCTGCTCCAAGCTGCTGACGAGCGGGGGAAACATCACGGTCGTGATCGATAACCTCGAGAAAGACAGCCTCGTCGAACGCGTTCCTTCTCAGGAAGACCGGCGCGCCATCGAGATTCGGCTGACGTCAAAGGGAGAGAAGCTGTTCAAGGAGATTTTTGTCCAGCATGCGCAGTTCGTGACGAAGATCGCTTCCGTATTGAGCGAGGATGAGCAGCTGCAGCTTTCAGGCCTTTTAAAGAAGCTGGGCATCGCTTTGCAGGAGAAGTTCTGATTTTTTTGTGGTCAAATAGTTTAAATTTAAATAATTCATATTCAAATATATAACACATCTTTCATCAGGAGCTGCATTATGAACACATCAGTTGATCACTTGTCGTTGGCACTCTTCTTGCTGCGGGTTCTTCTCGGCGTTGTCTTCTTTGCGCACGGCGCACAAAAGGTGTTTGGGTGGTTCGGCGGGCACGGATTAACCGGCACCGTCGGTTACTTCAAGAACGTTGTTCACGTTCCGACTCCGCTGGCGTACCTCGGGCCGTTTGTTGAATTCGTCGGCGGAATTGCCCTCGCCTTCGGCCTGTTCACGAAATTCGCTGCGCTTGGCATCTTAGTCATGATGCTGGTTGCGACCCTGAAGGTTCATCTTTCGTCAGGATTTTTCCTGAGCGGAAAAGGGGACGGCAAAAGCCAGGGGTATGAATATTCGCTCACACTTGCGGTAATCTCTCTCGTCCTGGTCCTTTTTGGCGGAGGTCTTTACAGCATCGACAGCCTGATCTATTAAAACGGCCGGACGCCGGACCAATCTCATCGCGGCGGAACTTTCAGCCGATCGCGGGTGTAGGTAATACAGGAAATCTATGGAACCGACAATGACATCAGCATCACTTCAAGAAAGCAAGACGGCGCCCGGGGGAGATGGATTCCGTCTTCCCGACTCGGCGCAGATCGGATACGTCCATCTTCAAGTTTCGGACCTTCAGCGCGCTCTTCGCTTCTACGAGACCCTCGTGGGCCTGAAGCGGGCGTTCGAGGATGGGAGCACCGTATATCTCTCGGCGTCGGAAAAGTCCCCGATTCTCGTCGTCCTGTCGGAGCGTTCGGGGGCGCGGCCGAAACCGGCCCGGTCGACAGGTTTGTATCACGTCGCGATCCGGTTCCCGAGCAGGAGAGAACTCGCAAAAGTTTTCTACCGGCTTTACAGAAACGATGCGGCGTTCCAGGGCTTCTCGGACCATCTCGTCAGCGAGGCGATCTATCTTGCCGATCCGGACGGAAATGGCGTCGAGCTCTATTCAGATCGCCCGCGGAAGGAGTGGGTCATGAGAGAGAATCAGGTCCAAATGGCGACCGAGCCGCTGGACCTCGACAATCTCGTGGCCGAACTTTCCGAAGAAGACAAGAGTGCAGCCGTTGTTCACCCGAACACCGATCTCGGACATATTCATCTTCACGTCTCAGACCTGATAAGTTCGGAAACTTTCTATTCCGGTCTGCTTGGTTTCGATGTTACTCAACGCACCTATCCGGGCGCTCTTTTCTTATCTGCCGGAGGATACCACCATCACATCGGGATCAACGTGTGGGCCGGCCGCGGCGCTCCGCCTCCTCCGCCGGACGCGGTCGGATTGCTGCGGACCGGGATATACGTCCCCACGGCAAAAGCCATGACGGTGCTCGAAAACCGTTTCGCGGAAAACAAACTGCCATTCGAAGCAGAACAGCATGATCGACTTGCCGCAAGAATAATCCGGGTAAAAAGTCCCGACGGATTGGCTGTTGAGTTCTTCACAAATGATTCGTTGTCTTAACTCTCATTCAGACGAAAGGAAAATGCTTTGAGTAAATCTTTTTTTGCTACGTTGATTGTTTTCACTGCACTGACGCGAGCCATCGCTGCATCACCATCATGGACACTGGATCAGGCCCATTCGAACGTCACTTTTAGCCTTCAGCATATGGTGATTTCGGAGGTCACCGGAAGCTTCAAAGAATTCGAGGTGAATCTTCATTCTTCGAAGGAAGATTTTTCCGACGCGAGCATCGAGGCAACCGTCGCCGTGAACAGCATCAACACGGAGAACGATCGGCGTGACGCTCATCTGAAAACCGACGATTTCTTCAATGCCGAAAAATTTCCTACGATCAAATTCAAAAGCTCTTCTTTCGAAAAGATCGGAGAGAATCACTATGCAATAAAAGGCTGGTTGACGATCCGGGACACGACGAAAGAAGTAACGATCGACGCCCTGCTTAACGGCATTCTCAAAACGAGCAGAGGCGAACGGGCCGGATGGAAAGGAACACTCTCAATCAACCGGTTCGATTACGGCTTGAAATGGAACCAGACCATCGAGACCGGCGGACTGATCGCGGGAGCTGCGGTGAACATCGTTTTCAATTTCGAGTTTGTCAAAGGCTGAGTGCGCTTCGGAGACTTTTGGCCGGACAAGTTGATATGTCGCGGAAATTATAGAGCGACGAAGTCAATGCGGGTCGATTTCTGCCGAATTGCTCCCCTCGACTTGTTTGGGAATGCTTCGCTTCGAAGTCTATCCCGCTTCCAGCAGGCCTCCTCGCCAAGAGCCGGCTTCTCAAAACAGGCCGTTCCGGACGTTGATTCAAAGATGATATCGACAGATCTTAACGCTATAGCATCCGTCGGGAAGTTATCTGATATTGCCATCACTGTCACCTGCAAGGACCTTATGTTTTTTGGCAAACGATCTCAAACGAATCAGTTTCGTTCCATTTCTCCATCCGATGCTTCGGCCATGCTGCATGCCGACCCGTCCATCGCTGTTCTCGATGTGCGCACGGCCGAAGAATTCGAAAGTCCAACGGGGCATCTCCCGAATGCAAGGCTAATTCCTGTTCAGGATCTCGAATCCCGCATCGATGAGCTCCAGGGTTTGAAGGACAAGACCATTCTCGTCTATTGCAGATCTGGGCACAGGAGCAAACGAGCCAGTTTGTTGCTTTCCCAAAAGGGCTTCAAAGTGGTGGAGCTTGATGGAGGATTTCTGAGTTGGCTGCGAAGCTCACTTGGCGTCGAAAAGTAGCGATTTGTCGCCGTCCTATTGCACCCTCCCGCAACATTTCCTGTCCTACCGCATGTTCCATTCCTCCTATCCCGCAGAGCTGCTGTTCTTTACGACAGAACCGCTTTCTATTTTTTTCTTGTCGGAAAAAGTGTTACTATAAGGTTGAGGAATAGTGCGCCGGAGAAAGCGCAGAGACTTGAACCGATCGAGGTAACGCTCCATCCCCATGGAAATACTGCAAAATAAATACGACCGGGTTTTCGACCTGGTTCCCGAATTGATCATCATTCTTGACCGGAAAGGGACAATTCTCGATTACAACGCAAATGTTGCAAGACAGCTTTTCGACGGGACGAACGGGAACGCGCCCAAATCCGTCTTTGATCTCTTCAGGGGTGTCCACAAAGAAAAATTCAATGAAGTCCTCAGAAACCACAAAACAGACGTCGGGTTTCGCTCCCAGTTCATCCCTCCAAACGGAAAGATCATCGACGTTGAGCTGACTCTCAAGGCGTTCGACACAAACTCGCCCGATGTCACGGTGCTGATCGGAAAAGACATCACCGAGCAGGAAAAGATGGAGCTGGACCTCTTGAGGTTTTCCGAAGTAATGCAGCACACGCTGAGCCCGATCCAGATTACAGATGCACAGGGGAAAATAATTTTTGTCAACCCCGCTTTCGAAAAGGTGAGCGGCTACTCGAAGGAAGAGCTGCTCGGGAAGAACCCGAGTATTCTCAACAGCGGCAAACAGAGCACGCATTATTGGAAGCATGCATGGGCGAGCATCCTCGGCGGAAAAGAATGGGTCGGGCAAATCCAGAACCGGAGAAAGAGCGGAGAATTGTTCTACACGGAGCTCGTCATCTCGCCGATTGTTGATTCACGAGGCGCTGTTGTCGGATTCCTGGGTTCGCACAGAGACATCACGGAACAGAAGCTCCTCGAACAACAGCTTGTCCGGTCCCAGAAGATGGAAACGTTCGGCACGCTCGCTGCGGGGATTGCCCATGAAGTCGGAAATCCTTTGACGTCGATCTCTTCGATCGTTCAGGTGATCCAGCGGACTACGAAAGATCACTTTGCCCAGGAGAAGCTCGAACTCGTAAAGAATCAGGTCAACCGCATCGCCAAGATTATACGGGAGCTGGTAGATTTCTCCCGCCCGTCGGCGTATGAAGTGAAGGAAGCAGACGTCAACACGATTGTCCGCGATGCCGTCAACATCGTTCAGTACGGAAAGAAAGTGCATGACATTACTTTTGTCATCGAGCTGGACGAGAACTTGCCTCAGGTGTCGGTTGTCCATGATCAGCTCGTCCAGGTGTTTCTCAACATCGCTATGAACGCCGTCGACGCATGCGAGGGAAAGCCGGGGACAATCCGCATCACGAGCCTTCCGGCGCCGGAGAGCATCGAAGTAATCATCGAGGACACGGGGAAAGGAATTCCCGAGGCCGATTTCGGGAAAATCTTCGACCCGTTCTACACGACCAAGGAAGTGGGAAAGGGAACAGGGCTAGGGTTGTGGGTCAGCTACGGGATTGTGAAGAATTTCGGCGGCGACATCCGCGTCGAGAGCAAAGAGGGGAAAGGAAGCATCTTTACCGTTACATTGCCTTTGAAAGGAACTCCAAATGTCTGAAAGAATACTCATCGTCGACGATGAAGAAATTATCCGCGATTCACTCACTTTTATCCTTCGGAAAGAAGGGTATGAAGTCGATGAGGCGAAGAACGGGGCCCTGGCGCTCGAGAAAGTCATGAGCACGCCGTACGACATCGTCATTACTGACATTGAAATGCCGGAGATGCGCGGCACGGAATTGCTCGACAAAATCTCGCTTCGTTCTCCGCAGACATTTGTCATCATCATCACGGCGTACGGATCAATCGAGACGGCGATCGAAGCGCTCCGTAAAGGGGCGTACGATTACGTGTTGAAGCCTATCGAATTCGACGATTTGATTCTCCGCATCCGCAAACTGCTGGAACACAGAAACCTCTCGCTGGAAAACACGCTTCTCCGCAAGGAGCTGAACCGGCAATACGATTTTCATCATATCATCGGAACCAGTTCCGCGATGAAGAAGGTCTTTCAGACCATTGAGAAGGTCGCCGCCAGCGAGGGAACCGTGCTCATTACGGGCAAGAGCGGGACGGGCAAGGAGCTGGTCGCACGCGCGATCCATTTTAACAGCAAGAGAGCGGGAAAACGCTTTGCGGCGATCAACTGCGGAGCCATCGTCGAGACCCTCGTAGAAAGCGAACTCTTCGGGCACAAGAAAGGCTCCTTTACCGGGGCCGTGGCGGATAAAGACGGCGTCTTCAAAGTCGCCGACGGTGGGACGCTTCTTCTCGATGAAATCAGCGAGATGCCGCTCCATCTCCAGGTGAAGCTGCTCCGGGCCATCGAACAGCGAGAAATATTCCCGGTCGGGTCCAACGATGCGTTCAAGTACAACGTCCGCCTCATTGCCTCCACGAACCGAAATCTGCGGGAGGAAGTGGCGAACGGCAAGTTCCGGGAGGATCTTTTCTATCGATTGAACGTGGTGGAGATTCACATGCCGTCGCTCACGGAACGAGTGGACGATATTCCTCTTCTCGTGAATCATTTCGTCAATGTCTACCGTAACCAGATGGGGAAGAGCATCAGAGGAGTCACAAATCAGGCGATGAACGTGCTGATGCATTACCAGTGGAAAGGCGAGGTGCGCGAACTGCAGAATGTCATCGAACGCGCTATGATCTTCTGCGAAGGAGAATATGTCGATGTGGTCCATCTTCCCGACAACATGCAGAAGCTCACGCAGGGCGAAGACGCGGCTCTTTCGGGGGGTTCGTCGCTGAAGGATGCCACGAGGAGTTTTGAGCGGAGATTCATCGAAGAGACGCTGCAGCACCACGATTTCAACAAGGAAGTGGCAGCACGGGAGCTGGGTATCAGCCTCTCGTCTCTCTACAGAAAAATGGAAGAGTTGAAGCTCCCCGTAAAACATTCACCGGCCGCGAAGGATGAGTAGGATGAAGAGCATTGCCTTTTTTGAAACAACCAAATCGGAAGAGCATTTCCTGCGCAAGCGAATAGCGAAGAATATTGCGCTGCAGTTTTTTCCCCAGCCGATCCAGGAAGTCCCGGTATCAAAATTCGCGAAGGCAGACGCAGTTTCCGTCTTCATCTACTCGACGATAAAAAAAGACCTCATCAGAGGGTTGAAGAACCTGAGGCTGATCGCCACGAGAAGCACCGGATTTAACCATATTGACGTCCACGAAGCGAAAAAGCGAGGAATTGTCGTCTGCAACGTGCCGTACTATGGCGAGAATACCGTTGCCGAACATACGTTCGCGCTCATTCTTTCGCTCTCGCGCAACATCCACAAGGCTTACATGCGGACGCTCCGAAACGATTTTTCGCTTGAGGGCCTTCGCGGTTTCGATCTGAAAGGAAAGACGATCGGAGTGATCGGTGCAGGAAGCATCGGATTGCACGTTGTGAGGATGGCGAAAGGGTTTGGACTCAATGTTCTCGCGTACGACCTCAGGCACAACCACTTTCTCGCTGAGACGCTTGACTTTACATACACTTCGCTGGATGAACTCCTTTCACATTCGGACATCATCACTCTGCATTGTCCCTCCAACGCAGAAACGTTCCATTTGCTCAACATGAAGAATATCGGAAAGGTGAAGAAGGGGGCCTTGTTCATCAACACGGCGAGGGGCGACCTCATTGAAACGCAAGCCCTTCATTATGCGCTGAACTCGGGAATTTTTGCCGGTGCGGGGCTTGATGTGTTTGAAGGAGAGGAACTGGTGAAGGAAGAGAATCAAATGCTGAGCAAGAATGTTCCCGTCGAGAAACTCCACGCGCTGCTTCAGAAGAATATTCTGCTGAAAATGGAGAATGTTATTCTTACGCCTCATATGGCGTTCGACAGCATGGAGGCGGTCGAGCGGATTCTGCAGACGACAGTCGACAATATTACCGCTTTTGACAACAATAGTCCCCAGTTCGTCGTCAATGCCGGCTGACCGGTGCGTTCTCGTGCGGCACTGAGCCGCCCCGCTTCTTCTCTCAAATCCCCGAACGAGCGTGAACAACCTGACCTCCCTCAAAAAAGTTTCACTTATCCTGCTGATCATCGTCCTGCTTCCGGCGCTGTTTTATTCAGGCTATGAGATCAGCTCCCTCAGTACGAGCGAGAAGATGTTTGGCGAAATGTACCGCCAACAGCTCGATGCCGTCCTTTTCTCTCTCAATCAGTACTCCCTGGACGCCGTCTCCGCATGGGCTGGGGGGCTTCAGAATATCATTGCCGATCGATCGCTGGCGCCGCGCGAGCAATTCATTCGATCTGTGCAGAGATTTGTCGGACAACGGAGCACGATCCAGGCTGTGTTTGTGTGCGATACCGCGCTGACGTCGATCGTCAACATTGAATCTCCCGCGCATCGACTCAACAGCCCCTTTCTGACCGAGAAAAAAATTCTTCTCCAACTCCGGAAGAACAGGGAGAAGGTAGACCGGCTCGTCGACTTTCAGCGTGTCGAGTACCGGAAGCTCGAGCCAATTGCGCTCGCAGACTCTTCAATGCATGAAACCCCGCTTGTTCTCATCTTCATCGTTCGGGATTATTCCTCCACAATGCGCGTCGTCGGCATGGTCCTGGATCCGCGCGATTTTTTGAGGAATATACTCGCCATGAAACTTTCGGAAGCAGCGGGCGGAGAATTGGTGCTGGCGGTCGTCAACAAGAGGACACACCAGATTCTGGAATCGAGTTCTGATGTGCAGATTGGCGACTTGAAGCAGGAGAAAGCGCTCTGGTTGTTTCCGGATTTATCTCTTGGAATCCGGCTGCGGGGGAGAACGATCGATGAACTGGTGGAAACCCGCGCATACCGCAATTTCGCAATTATCGCAGCCCTCGACATGCTGCTTCTGGCAGGAGCATGGCTTGTCTATCGTACGATGCGCCGCGAGATGGAACTCATACAGCTGAAATCGGATTTTATCTCGAACGTCTCCCACGAACTGCGCACACCTCTTTCTCTCATTCGCATGTTTGCTGAAACTCTGGAGATGAAGCGCGTCAAAACGGAGAAGCAGAAATACGAATATTACCGGACGATCATTCAGGAATCCGAACGGTTGAGCAGGCTGGTCAACAACCTCTTGAATTTTTCGAGGATGGAAGCCGGCAAGAGAAGTTTCAGCCTGCAGCCTGCGAACCTTAACGATCTCGTCTTGAAGGTTCTTGAATTCTACACGCTCCAGCTTCGCAGCAAGAACTTCGAAGTCGTTGTTGATCTCAACAAAAAGATCCCCCCCGTGGATGTAGACGCTGAAGCGATTGCAGAAGCGCTTCACAACATCGTCGATAACGCCATCAAATACAGCGACAAACAGAAGTTTATCCGGATCGCGACAGGGAGCGAAAACTCATATGCGTTTGTCGAAGTCCAGGACCGGGGCATTGGGATCGCGCCTGAACATCATGTCAGAATTTTTGAAAAGTTCTATCGTGTCTCGACGGGCCTGGTCCACACGACAAAAGGAAGCGGCCTGGGATTGGCGCTCGTTCATCACATTATGAGCGCTCACGGAGGAAGGGTTGAAGTGAAGAGCAGTCTCGGTCTGGGAAGCACCTTCCGACTGTACATCCCGCTGAGCTCGAGGTAAGACCGGCATTGTTGTGACCACAAAGTCCATGAACCGAGGATTAAGCGCCATGTCATCCATACTCTTGATTGAAGACGAACCCGAGATGCAGCGGGGGCTCAAAGACAATTTGGAATTCGAAGGATACAAGATCGACGTCGTCGGCGACGGCAAGGAGGGGCTCAAGAAAATGATCAACCGAACGTATGACCTCGTCCTTCTCGATGTCATGCTGCCGGGGATGTCGGGGTTTGATGTCTGCAAACGCGCGAGAGAAAAAGGAGTGCGCGCTCCCATCATCATGCTGACGGCGAAAGGAGAAGAGGTCGATAAGGTTCTGGGGCTGGAGCTCGGTGCGGATGATTATATCACGAAACCTTTCAGCCTGCGGGAACTCCTGGCGCGCATCAAGGCGGTCCTTCGCAGAAAAGGATCGGGCGCCGCCGAGGATTCGGGCAAAACAAAAATAGGAAAAATAGAAATAGATTTCGCCACCTATACGGTCACGAAAAAAGGAAAGTCGGTCGAGATGACGCCCAAGGAATGTGAAATCCTGCGATTTCTGTGGCTTCACAAAAATCAGGTCGTCAGCCGCGATGCTTTGCTCACAAACGTCTGGGGATACGACGAATCGATCAGTTCGAGGACGGTCGACAATTTTATTTTGAAGCTTCGCCAGAAAGTCGAAGCGTCCCCCTCGAAACCGCAGCACATTGTCACCATGCACGGGAGCGGCTACAAACTCATTCCCTAGCATAGAGTTGCGCAGTCCCGGCCTCCTCATCACTGCTTCAAAGGATCCCGCCTTCAAGCGATGCCAGCCCTTTTCATGGCCTCCCGCCGTAAATTCACGTATTCATTCGTGACAATTTTTTACATCTCTTTACTCAGCACAGACACATCTTTTTCAGCTCTGTTGTAGCTTGGGAGTGACAAAACAGAAAAAGAGGTGTCTATGGAAACTATGAGCAAAAATCTCATCAGCAAATGCTTCTCTCGGGTGGTCTGGATTGCGCCAGAGACAACGAAGAGTCAGCACGAAGAAGAATCGTATTCATCGAAGAAAATCCCTCCGGGATATTCGTCATCTCCCGGAAAGGTAACAATGCTTCTCCGCAGAGTCAGATCCTGGGGGTTGTTGAGGAGTTTTCTTCTCATCGGTGTGATTGCCGTTTTTCACTCCATGGCATCTGCCGAGGAGTGGAGGATGGTGACAGATTTCCGCGGCGATTGGAAGTTTAAACTCGGAGACAACGCCAGGTGGGCCGATGTGAACTATGATGACAGCAAGTGGGACGAAATCTTTGTTCCTGCAAACTGGGAGGATGAGGGCTATCCCGGCTATGACGGTTATGCGTGGTACCGGAAACATTTCCGGATGTCTTCGGACTTGCGGGACAAAGCGGTGTACATACGCATTGGTTGCGTCGATGACGTGAGCGAGGTATACCTGAACGGCCATTTCATTTGTTTCACAGGGACATTTCCTCCGCATTTCATCACTGCGTACAATGTTGAAGCGAAATTTCAAGTTCCGATGGAATACGTGAATTTTTCCGGCGATAACGTGATCGCGGTTCGCGTCTATGACGATCAACAAGTTGGCGGCATCAACCAAGGGAAGCCCGGCGTTTTTATACTGGAGGATTATCTGTATCCCGATGTTCCGATCACTGGAACATGGAGGCTTGAGGTAGGGGATGATGACGACTGGGCAAAGCCGTCTTTCAATGACTCAAAATGGAAACAAGTTCTCGTACCTGCGGATTGGGAAACTCAGGGACATAAGGACTATGATGGCGTCGGATGGTATCGCATTCACTTTACCGTGCCGGAATCCTACCGGGGCCAGGACCTTGTGCTTCTGGTCGGGAGAATCGACGACGTTGATGAGACCTATCTGAACGGCGAGCGGGTCGGCAGAACTGGGGGCCGGCATGTTCACGGCGGGGAGTATCAGAAGCTACGAGCATACACCGTCTCCTCTGAGAACATCAAGTGCGGCGAAGATAATGTGCTCGCGGTACGTGTCTACGATAATTACCTCAACGGCGGAATCTATGACGGACCGATCGGTCTTATCGCCCGCGATCGCTTTCGCAAATGGGAGCGTAAACATCAAGACCGGAACAATGATGACTGGAATTTCTTTGAGCTCTTCAAGTGACCTGATCTTCAGTTCAGTGCGCTTACGGCTGCGGCCCGTCGAAATCGGCGAGCCGCAGTTTTCGTTTCAGGAACCCTCCGTGACATTTTGTGACAACTCTTTACGAACCGAAGACATCTTCCGCTGTGTCGACGCGTACACCTTAGTGGAAAAAGAAATTGATTCACCAAAGAACCAAAACCAACGGAGGCAGTCATGAAAAAGCATACAATGATAGCAGCAGTGATCGCGGCAATGTTCTTCAACGCGGCAGCATACTCGCAAGCCACTCTCCAAAAACACAACTGCAAGACCGAGATTGCCAAAGCTAACTATCTGATGGGAATGCGGTCGGACAACGCAGGATTAAAAGAATCCTCGATGATGCAGACGGCGAAGGTGAAGATGCTGTATCCTGACGTGAATTTCCAGGAAATTAAGAACGTCACCGACAGCATCGCCGTGAATGGCAAAACTCCCGCGATCCGTTACGAGGCTTATCTGGCTTCGAACGTTCTCGAGAACCCAGTCTGGTTTGCGAAAGGGAATCACCAAGCCATTCAAGATCCGGACACCTTCTTCATCTCGGTGGCATCGCAATTGCAGGAAAGAATACTCGGCTCACGGACGAACTAACCTCGACCTCCGGGTTCGTCCATCCACGCGGAACGTCCCGCTCAGCACCTGGCTGAGCGGGACGTTCGCTTTTTAGTTGCGCCGGAGTCAATTTGTGGTTACATTTTTTCGGAACACCAGGAGGACATCGATGGACCCGCAACGCAGGAGAACCCCGATACTTCTTTTACCGTTTGTGATCGTTTGGAGCATCTTCAGTTTCATCCTGAAATTGACCGGCCGCCTTTTGGCGGCTCTCCTCGGACTCCTTTGTACAGCCGTTGGAATTCTGCTCACTCTCTCGTTCTTTGCCGCGCCGATCGGCATTCCGCTTATCATTTTTGGCATCCTGTTGATGCTGAGAAGCGTGTTCTGAGGCCGTTTTCGGCGGTTCCATACCCCCAACTATTTTTCCATACCCAAGTCTAATTCCATAAGCACAAAACCTTATGGCGCCACAAGACGCGGAACTTATCCTTAAAGCCCAGCAAGGCGATTTCACGGCCTTTGAACAGCTTGTGTACCGCTACGACAAGCAGGTTCTGACGATGGCGGCCAGATTTGTCCGGAGTTCGGACGACGCCAAGGATATTTACCAGGAAGTCTTCCTGCGTGTCTACCAGGGATTGCGGCGGTTCAAGATGCAGAGCGAGTTCACGACGTGGCTTTATCGCATCACCACGAATGTCTGCCTGACGCATCGATCGCGGAAAAAAAAACGGGCACACGTTTCATTCGACGAGGAATACGAGGACAATGAGGGGGAGCCGCACGCGCTTCGGGTGACAGCTTCAAGCGAGCCGCTCCCCGACCAGAGGGTGATTGACGAAGAAATTTCGGACCATGTCAGGAATGCAATGGAAACCCTTTCGCCGCAGCAAAAGATGGTGTTCACCCTCAAGCACTACCAGGGACTCAAGCTGCGCGAGATTGCGGAGATGATGGAGTGTTCCGAAGGAACGGTGAAAAAGCATCTCTTCAACGGGACGGCGCGAATGCGCAAGAAGCTTGAGAATTATTTCGGTGAAGGAGCAACGGAATGAAACATGAGCAATTCAGGGAATGGGTTCAGCTCTCGGTTGTGGGGGAACTCAGCGACGCTATGCAGGAGCTGCTCGACAATCATCTGCGCGAATGCTCCGAATGCCGGGAGGAGCTGGCCAGGCTCAAGCAGTTCACCGCCGCCATTGCGGGCGACACCCCGCTGGCCGTCGACGACCGGCTTTTGCGTGAGGCGCGCCAACAGCTGAGGGTTGCACTTCTCGAGCGGCGTTTCAGAACCTCGATTGCTGCACGCGCCCTCGAAGTGATGCGAGAGTGGTTCGCAAGAGACTACCGGATGAGCCTTGCCGGAGTGGCGATGTCGGCTCTCGGGGTATTCATCGGTTATTTGATCTTCTCCCAGCCGCAGACGGTTCACGAAAATGCACTTCCCGTTGAACCGGGCGTTGTTCTGCAGGCGTCGGAGACCGCCAACGGCCGCGAGCCGTTCACTCAGGGCGAGACGCGCACATCGAATGTGAACCTGATCGACGCGGGAGGGAGAGATGGTATAGTTGATTTTACTTTCGATGCAGTAACGCCGATGCACGTGCGCGGAAACATCAACGACGAAAGAGTGCAGAAGGTCCTCGCCCGTGCTTTGACTACGGAAGACAACGCCGGCGTCCGTCTGAAAACGGTGAACGCACTCGCTTCACAAATGCCGGCACAGAAAACGCCCGACCCCGGAACAAAAGCCGCACTCATCTCTGCGCTGGAAGGAGACGAAAACCCCGGTGTCCGCCAGCAGGCACTCTGCGTTTTGCTCCGCTACCGGTTCGATGGAGAGATTCGGGAGGCGCTGGTGTACACGCTCATGCACGATAAGAATTCCGGAATGCGCATCGCTGCGATCAACGGCCTTGCCACCGCAAGCGTCGACGGGTACGAGATGAACTCGGATATTCTCGAAGTACTGAAACACAAAATTCAATCAGATAAGAATAACTATGTTCGCCGACAGGCACAAACCGTTTTAGAGGAGGTAACACACCGATGAAAAAGATCATGACTATAGCATTAATGCTGCTTGCTGTTCCGTTCTTCAGGTTCTCCGCGCTTGCTGCGGACAGCGACGAGTCCAGGCAAACGAAATCGTTCACTGTCGCCAAAGGGGGGGAACTCGAGGTGAGCGTCAACTGCGGAGATATCCGGCTTACGACATGGGATAAAGACGAAGTCAACGTCACCGTAGACGGAATTGACGATGAAGATATGAAAGATGTCAAGATGACCCAGTCCGGGAACGACATCCGTGTGGAGTATCGCCCGCGGTGGAACTGGTCCGGCGACGTCATCTTCAGGATCAGCCTTCCGGCGCAGTTCGATGCGGACATTCATACATCCGGCGGAAACATCGATGTGCGAGGCACGATGAAAGGAAAACTGACCGGATCAACGTCAGGCGGAGACATTCGCACGGCGAATATTGAAGGCACCACGAATCTCAAAACTTCCGGCGGCGACATCACGCTCGGCGAGGTTGCCGGCGAGGCGGAAGTGAGAACCTCAGGGGGCGAGATCAAGGTGGAACGCGTCGGCAAGTCGCTCAAAGCCTCGACGGCGGGGGGCGATGTCGAAGTGGGCGATGTGGGCGGCGACGCTGTCCTCTCTTCCAGCGGCGGTGAGGTGAAGGTGGGCAAGGTTTCAGGGAGCGCTTCTTTGAAGACTGCCGGCGGAGACATTGAACTGATGAGTGCGAGCGGAAACGTGGAAGCCAAGACCGCCGGGGGAAATATCCGGCTTGAAAAGATCACCGGCTCGATCACGGCAAAGACCGCAGGCGGCGATGTCGTCGCAGAATTGATGCCGAGCGGCAAAGGGCGCAGCGAACTCCGCTCCTCGGGCGGCAATGTCTCTTTGTCTCTTCCCTCTTCCGCAAGCGCCACGATCGATGCGACGATCAGGATTCAGGGTGGCTGGCGGCACGCGCAGGACGAGTACGATATCCACTCGGACTTCACCGCGGAGTCCAAGAACGTCGACAAAGACGACGAAGAAATTCACGCCGTCTATAAACTGAACGGCGGCGGAGAGAGCATCACCATCGAGACAACAAACGGCAACATCGAGATCAGAAAAATGTCGGGGAAGTAACAGGGGTGGAATTCCAATGAGCTCTCTTTGAACGTAAGATGAACCGCAAAGGCGCGAAGATCGCGAAGATGAGATTTTGTCGTAGGAATGTTGAAAAAAGTACCATCTCACTTTGCATCCTTACCGACTTTGCGGTTTTCATTTTCTGCCGCCTGCACGTCTCGTCATCGGTATGCCCACGGAGCTATTTCGATTCTCCATGCGCCGGAATCAGGCATCCTGAAACAAATCAACAGCTGATACGTCTACTAGCAAAGATGTACAATTTTTCCCGGTGGAGTCGTTGAGCGAGGCGCAGGCAGGGATCAACCCAAAGAAAATCCTCATGAAGCTCATCACTCTCATTCTTCTCGCTGTCGGCTTCGCCCAGGCAAGAGTTCCGGATTCGACGGCTGTTCCGCCGATTATTGTTCATGCGGTAAGGACTGATCAGCCGATCTCCATCGACGGCCGGCTTTCGGAACCCGTCTGGCAGAGCGCCCCGGTCTTTTCGGCATTCAGGCAGAGCGATCCGAATCAGGGCTCCGAGCCGACGCTGCGAACCGAAGTGAGAGTTCTTTACGACGACGCAGCGATTTATGTCGGCGCCCGGATGTATGATGCTTCGCCCGATTCCATCATGCCTATCCTGAGCAGGCGGGATCAGTATCCTGTCGCCGATTGGTTTGCCGTCTTCATCGACGGGTACCGTGACTTAAGGACTGGAAATCTCTTTGCATTGAGCGCCGGCGGATCGGTGATCGACGGTGTTCTCTATAATGACGATTGGAACGATTTTTCGTGGGATGGGGTGTGGGTGGGTAAAACCAACATCGACAAAGAGGGATGGACCGCGGAAATGCGGATCCCCTATTCTCAGCTTCGTTTTCATGACGACGCGAAACAGCTTTGGGGCATCAACTTCCAACGCGACATCGGCCGCAAGAGAGAAACCGACTGCCTGGTCTACACGCCGCGCAACCAGAGCGGATATGTCTCGCGTTTCGGAGAACTTGTCGGGATCGAAGATATCAATCCTCCCAGCCGCGTTGAGGTCTTGCCGTATGTCACCGAGAAAGGAGAGTACACGCATCCGGGGGCGAACAATCCTTTCAACGACGGCTCCCGCTATTCGCCCGGTGCAGGCGCCGATTTCAAAGTCGGACTCGGCAATAACATCACTTTGAACGGCACGGTGAACCCGGACTTCGGACAGGTTGAGGTCGACCCGGCGGTGGTGAACCTGAGCGATGTGGAAAGTTACTTCGATGAAAAGCGTCCCTTCTTTCTTGAGGGCGCAACCGTATTCAATTTTGGCCAGGGAGGTGCGCGAAACTATTGGAGCTTCAATTGGCCTCAGCCCACGATGTTCTACAGCCGCCGCATCGGAAGAGCTCCGCAAGGAAGTCTCCCCGACGCCGACTATACAGACGTCCCCCAGGCAACTCATATTATCGGCGCCGCTAAACTCACCGGAAAAGTCATCGACGGATGGAATGTCGGCGCTATTCAGGCTGTCACATCGCGCGAGATGGCGGATCTCGATACCGCCGGCCGTAATTTCCGCGCTGAGGTGGAGCCGCCGGCGTATTACGGGATCCTGCGGGCTCAGAAGGATTTCAACGACGGGAAGCAGGGGCTCGGATTCATGTCGACGACCTCGGCGCGCGATTTCACCGACCCCCGTCTTCGGGATGACCTTAACAATAATAGTGAAGTCCTCGGGATGGATGGATGGACGTTTCTCGACGACGATAAGGTATGGGTGATCAGCGGATGGGCCGGCCTCTCGCACGTCGCCGGAGACTCTGCCAGGATGATATCGCTTCAAACCAATTCGCAGCATTACTTCCAGCGTCCCGATGCACGCTACCTCGGCGTCGACAGTTCGCTGACATCAATGAACGGTTACGGCGCGAGGATCTCACTCAACAAGAACAAGGGAAAATTCTTTTCAAATTCGGCCTTCGGAATTCTCAGCCCGAGCTTCGACGTGAATGACCTCGGCTTCCAGTCTCGCTCGGATGTCATCAACATGCATGCCGGCGCCGGATACTCGTGGAGCGACCCGGGAGAGGTGTTCCGGTATGCGGAAACTGGGGGAGCCGTTTTTCAGAATTTTGACTACGGCGGGAATGTTACCTGGAGAGGCTTCTTCGAATACGGGAGCCTTCAGTTTCTGAACTATTATTGGTTCAACTGGAACGTCGCGTACAACCCTACGACGATCAACAATACGAGAACGCGGGGAGGTCCGCTGACGCTCAACACGCCGGGCCGCCAATTGAATTTGGACGTGACGACCGACAGCAGAAAGAGCTTTGAAGCGGAAGTGAGCATGTTCACGTATCAGGCAAGCTGGCAGAGGGACGTGCAGGAATATGTAAGCCTGACATGGAGGCCGGCGGCAAATATCTCGCTGAGTATTGCACCGACATTCGATCATGATTACGAAGCAGCCCAGTGGGTAACGTCCGCTTCCGATCCGACGGCTGCCGCGACCTACGGCGGGCGTTACGTTTTCGCCGATATGGCCTTGAGGACGCTTTCGGCAAACATCAGGTTGAACTGGACTTTTACGCCGACGTTGAGCCTGCAGCTTTTCCTGCAGCCGCTCATCTCGTCCGGCGACTATACGAATTTTAAGGAACTGGCCCGTCCGCGATCGTTTGATTTCACAGTGTACGGATCCGGCTCAACGACACTAACGGAGGTCAAAAATGCGGACGGGTCAATTTCTTATTCCGCAGACCCCGATGGTCCGGGCCCTGCGCCCCCGATCGGATTCAGCAATCCGGATTTCAACACGAAATCACTCAGGGGGAATGCGGTGCTTCGCTGGGAATTTGTGCCGGGCTCCGTGGCATATTTTGTCTGGACACAGAGCAGATACGATCAGACAAAC
>CAYLMV010000072.1:0-12424 GCA_964384415.1 uncultured Chitinophagaceae bacterium
ATACCGATCAACTCTGCCAAAATTGGCGAAGGAGAGGGGATCGAGGAGCGTTACCTCCTCTTTTGCGCTCGCACCCAGCTTCGTTTCTTTGTGGCCGCCCGCCTCCGGGCTCGATTCTACCTGAATTTCATCGGCCTGGAGCGACGCGCTGAAATTCTGTGCGCCGCTTTCCACTGAATGCCGCAAAATCATTCCGGCATTGGAGGTGCGGTTATCAGATCTTACCAAGAGGCCATTGGGAGGGACTAACTGATTAAAATTCTCTTCATCCCGATACTCCCTCAATTCGTTCGAGTAATAGGTCGAGAAGGTCGTCAGCTGGGCGGTATCGCCGCCGATGTGTGCGGCCGCAGTGAGATCGAAGTGGTTATTGAGCACCTTCTCGTACGCGTCGTTGTTGGAAACTATTGCCAGATTGTTGTCGAAGTATGAGCCGTTCGGGGTTTTGGTGAAGTCGACGCCGCCGTTGAGCCCTGTTCTTGCCTGTTGATACAGATGCGAGAATTCAATGTTGAATGAATTTGAAATATCGTAGCGGAGCTTTGTGCGAAGCGCCCATGCATCGTGATCTCCGTTTGCAAATGGGGCGCGATATTCGTCGAGAAGGTCGTGCGAACCGATCGTATGGCGTGTCAACCCGAACATGAGATTGAACCTTGAGAAAATGTTCGTGCTGAACAGCGCGTCGGTTTGGGCGTAGTCGTTCACGCCCTGGCTGTACCGGAGGCGCGAATAGGGAGTATTGGTGTAAAAACTCTTTGTCACAATGTTGATCGTCCCTCCCGTTGAATTCATCCCGTAGAGCATCGCGCGCGGTCCGGTGATGAACTCAATCCGTTCCACATAATCTGTCGGAAAGAGGACCATATCGTACGCCCCGGTGAGAGGGTCGCTCTGGCTCCTTCCGTCCACGAGAAAGGCAATTCCCCTCCAATCGACGCCTCCGATTGTCAACTCGTTTCTCTGCCCAGGGCTTCCCATGTCCCGGATGTACATTCCAGGACGCGTCCAAAGGAGATCTCCGACGTAGCGGTATTCGATCCAGGGGATTTCCGAACTGAGAATCGATTCGGTCGAATCGTGATACGGCTCGAGGGCGCCGATCAGGGGGATCGGCTTAACTTTGATGAGCGAGTCCTTGGCGGCTTCCGCGCGGTTGAGTGAACGGCTGGCTGAGTCTGTCATCGCTGCGTGCGATAGAGTGGTGGTATCTTTAGCCGGGAGGGACTGAGCCAGACATGCGCGTGAGGCTAACGCGAAGAATAGAAGAGTCAAAAAGCTGCGCGAATAACGGGAGTGCGATAGGCGCATTACAATGCAGGAATGAAATTGGGCTGCGTCAGAGAAACCAGATATTTCTTCCGGAACCGTTCTTCCGCGAGCCGGGCGGCTTCTTCTTTTTCAAACAGCCCGAATACGGAGGAACCGCTTCCCGAGAGAAGGGCAAAGGCCGCTCCTCCCGAAAGCAAATCTCTTTTCAAAACAGCAATCTCAGGATATGCCGCAAACACCACCGTCTCAAAGTCGTTCTCCATGAGTGCCGGAAGCGGGGCAAGAGTGCATGTTGCTCCATCGTAGAACGCTTTCAATCGACGGCCCGATCCGATGATACCCGTCAACTGGGAATATGCCCACTTCGTTGAAATATGGATGTTCGGAGTGATGAGCAGGATCCAGTAGGGGAGCGGGAGATTCACGAAATTCATTTGTTCGCCTCGCCCCTGAGCAAACGCGCTCCGGTTGTGAAGAAAAAACGGGACGTCGGACCCAATTCTGAGCGCAACATCGGCGAGCGTCGAAGCATCGACCGGACGATGCCATAACGAAGGAAGTGCCGTGAGGACCGCTGCGGCGTCGCTGCTGCCTCCGCCAAGACCGGCCCCGACGGGGATGCGTTTGTCGAGGTGGACGGCGGCGCCTAAGGTCGCCCCCACTTCGGTCCGAAGAAGTTCGATGGCCTTCCAGCACAAATTCTCTTCATCGAGCGGTATCGGCAACCCGGCGCCCGTCATCGAAATGGAATCATCAGCCGGTTCCAGTGTTAACTCGTCAAACAAGTCGATCCGGTGGAAGAGAGTCTCGATGTCATGAAAGCCATCTTTTCTTTTTCCAAGAACCCGGAGTCCAATATTGATTTTTGCGTACGCTCGTAGATGCATGGTGAAAGATACGATGAGAATGCCGAACATTCAACACCGGTGAGAATCAGGTAGTGTCTTGTTTTCGCTCCAAAGGGATGTGTCGATGAAACGTCATGCCCGCCTTGGCGGGCATCTCATAGAGCCTGAATAGAGGCGTTTCGGGGTGACGTGTACTCGAAATGAACTCACGACCCTCATTGAGTGTCTTGGAGATTGTTGGTATATTCAATCCATCACAAGGACCTCTCCAATTTTCGGCACGTTCAAGGCTATGAACACCAGAGAAGCAGTGGTTCGGCATGTTAAAGATCTGACCTTTGTCGGAAGAGCAGGGTCCAATCATTGGACAACGATCGACGCTTCGCATCACGGCAGCATCCCTGCCGCCACGTCGCCGATGGAACTTATCCTGGTTGCATTGGGATCGTGCACGGGCAGCGATGTCGTCGGAATCTTGGAGAAAAAAAGAGTTCGATTCGACAGTTTTGAAATAAGGGTTACCGCAGAGCGGGCGGAGAAGGACCCGAAGGTCTACACTGCGATTCATGTTCACTATGAAGTGAAAGGGGAGGATGTTGCAGAAAAGGATCTCATCCACGCGATCGAACTCTCGATGACAAAATACTGCTCTGTCAGCGCCATGCTGAAAAAGACCGTCGCGTTAACGTATTCTCACAAGATTCTGAAGAAGAACGTGCCGGAAGGATAGTTCAAGCGGGGAGATTGATGTCGCGCAGCTTGATGATCTCTTTTTCAATGCCGCGAATGTTGTTGTCGAGTTCCTTAATGATCGCCCGGTCTTTGGGGTTAAGCTTCTGCCGTGAAATGATATCTGCGCTGATCTTAATCGCGGCAAGGGGATTGTTAAACTCGTGGCAGATCGTCACGACGAGTTCCTTGATTGCCTCGTTCCGCTTCTGACCCAGGATCTTCTCTTTTTCCACCTGCGCAATTTTCTTCTTGAGATGGACCCGGTTCAGCACGTTGATGATCGTGCGGGGAAGGACAGATTCCACGATTTCATCCTTAACGAGAAAGTCCTCAACGCCGAGCTTCATCGCTTCGACTGCCAGTTGAAAATCTTTGCCAGAGGCGATGAAGACAACCGGGACGTCGAACTTTAACGTCCTGATTTCCTTCGCAACTTCGAGCGCGGTCAATTCGCTCAGATAGTAGTCCACGAGGACGGCTTCGATCGTCGGATCGCCCTTCAGCCGTTCGATCCCGCCGCTGCCGGTTTTTTCCCATGTAATCTTGAAATTGGTCCCCTGGAATTTGTTGAGGTGGGCCTGAGCGGTTTTCGCGTAAGAAATGTCGTTATCGATCAGCAATACATGAATAGGAGGTTCGATCATTCTCTGCCTTTGATGGTCATTGTGGTGAACAAAGTAGCACAACTTTACATTTTAGTCAACAAAATGCCCACATTTTCAAATTTATTGTTGATTTTAATGAGCCGATTGTCTATAATTTACAGCCTGAAAAGAGCGATTATCATTAGGAGTTCCAATGGCAGAAAAGAATAGCATTCTTGTTGTTGATGATGAAGATGCTTTGCGGACGGTATTAAGCAGTGAACTTGAGAGCGAGGGGTACAGCGTAGCGACGGCTGGAGATGGAGATGAAGCGATTTCTGTGCTGCAGGGCAAGTCTTTCGATCTCGTTCTGCTCGATATTAAAATGCCCCGTGTTGATGGATTTGAAGTTCTTCGATTTATCAAGGAACGCTATCCCGCTACCAAGGTCATCATGCTTACAGGCTTCGCCGATCTGAAGAATGCGATCGAGTCGAAAAAACTGGGGGCTGAAGATTTCGTCAGCAAGCCGTATGACCTGGTCGACCTCCTCACGACCATCGAAAGAGTTCTTACCAGCGAATAAAACCCTCCCTCTCGCGCTTCGACCACTCTGACTGGCGCAACAATGGCTCGGACGTACAATATTCTTATAGTCGACGATGAACAAAGCGTTGTCTTTCTCCTCAAAGAAGAACTGACGGAGCTGGAAAAGTACAACGTCGCGACCGCGTACGACGGCGCCGAGGCTATCAATCTCCTCCAATCCCAGCCCTTCGATGTTGTTCTCCTCGATGTGAAGATGCCCCGCGTGAGCGGGATTGAAGTGCTTAAGTACGTCCGAGAGCAGCACCCCACGACCATCGTTATCATGCTGACAAACTT
Source organism: uncultured Chitinophagaceae bacterium (assembly GCA_964384415.1). Classification (GTDB taxonomy): domain Bacteria; phylum Bacteroidota; class Ignavibacteria; order UBA10030; family UBA8401; genus JAGVPT01. Next base: position 4,322 of record CAYLMV010000072.1, read on the forward strand.
TGCCGACGTCAAGACGGCGATCGAGACGATGAAGCTCGGCGCCTACGACTTTGTCAACAAACCGTACGAACGCGAGGAGCTGCTCGCCACGATCGACCGCGCGCTTGAGCTGCGGCGCCTGACGATCGACAACAAGCTCATGGAGTACGAGCTGAACCGCCAGGGGCTTGCCCGCGAATTCATCGGCAAGAGCACGGCCATCCAAGACCTCATTCGTACAGCGGAGAAAGTTGCAGACAGTACTGCCATCGTGCAGATCCAGGGACCGAGCGGAACGGGTAAAGAACTGATCGCGCATCTGATTCACACTTCGAGCCCGAGAAAAAACCGTCCCTTTGTGATCGTCAACTGCGCCTCGATACCGGATGCACTCCTCGAGAGCGAACTCTTCGGCCACGAAAAAGGCGCCTTCACCAACGCGTACGCGATGAAGCAGGGACTCGTGGAAGTCGCGAACGGAGGAACATTGTTTCTCGACGAAGTCGGCGACATCAGCCCCATGATTCAGCCCAAGCTGCTTCGTTTTCTCGAGACGGGCGAGTTCCGTCGGGTGGGAGGGAACATCGCGATGAAAGTTGACGTCAGGATCGTGTCGGCGACCAACAAGGATCTTCAGAAAGAGGTGGAAGCGGGCAGGTTCAGGGAAGATCTGCTTTACAGGCTTAACGTTGTTACCCTCCGCATCCCTCCTCTGCGGGACCGGAAAGAAGATATTCCGCTTCTCATCGATTATTTCCTCACACGGAAAGTCAAGGGGAAAGCCCAGAAACGGCTCAGCAACGATGCGCTGCAGACGTTGCTCAATTACGATTGGCCCGGCAACGTCAGGGAAATGGAGCACGTCATTGAAGGAGCGAACCTTCTTTCACGCGACGAGGTCATCACCGCCAGAGATCTCACGCTCACGGCGTCGTCGGCATTGCAGAAGGCCAATGTTGTGCAGCCGCAGCAGAGCGAAGGGGAGATTATGTCTCTCGAGTCTATGGAAAAAATGCAGATCGAGCACGCACTCAAAAGAAACAATTACAACCGCGCTAAATCTGCCGAGGTGCTTGGCATCACTCCCAAGACGCTTTATCTGAAAATCAAACGGTATAACATCGTCACCCCCGCGAAAGACTGACCCGCCGATTTTCTTCTCTCCACACTGCAACTTTTTCTTCCTTTTTCCGAATACTATACCAGAGCCGAAATCACCCAAATAACACAACGAGGAGGTATAGTATGAGGAAGGGTCTGACATTCCATAATTTGCTCGCTATCGTGGTCGCGTCCGTTTTGCTGTTCGCCGCCGCAGTCGCGTCGCAGCCGGTGGTTTCTTCGAGCCAGTCTGTCGATTGGAAGAAAGCAGAGGCGAACTACATCTTGTGCCTGACGTCCGACAATCTAGGAGTCAAACAAAGTGCAGCTACTTTTATTGGGGAATATCAACTCAAGGGAGCCGTCGAATCACTTGTCGAGATCCTGAAGACGGACAAGACCGAAAGAGTCAGAATGTCCGCAGCGCTGGCCCTGGTCAATCTCAACGACAACCGCGCCCGGAACGCAGTTGAAGAGGCCGCGCTCTACGACGGCAGCGACAAAGTTGCCAAGTTTTGCGAATCGCTGCTGAATGCTTCGCCGAAAAAGTTCAGCGCGCTGAAGTGAGACCATAGCCCCATTCCGTTCTCTCTCCTAATGGCCAGAGCATTACTCCGAATTTGAGGAGTGAAGCTCTGGCCCTGCTTTTATGGCCCCGACTTCTGATACTCCGGGCCTACTGGATAGATCGGCATCGTAGCGGAACAGAGAGTGCGGCATTGCGAGATTACGGGATTACAGGATTACAAGATTGCAAGATTACAGGATTACAGTATTCCTACGTTTCCCTCTTCCCTCTTCCATCTTCCCTCATCCCTCATCCCTCTTCCATCTTCCCTCATCCCTCATCCCTCTTCCCTTCTTCCTCTGTTCCACCTTGATTGACTTTCGTCCCTTTTTTTGGTAATTTTTCAAAAGTTTTGATCTCCATGAACCCTCTTCACGATGGTAATCTCCCGCTAAAGGTTGACCGGCATGCCGAAATTTCAAGGCGTTGACTATTACAATATCGATGCTTTGCTGAGCGAAGACGAGCTGATGGTCCGCAATACCGTTCGGGAGTTCGTTGATGAACAGGTCCTTCCAATCATCGAAAAGCACAACCGAGAAAGCACGTTTCCCGCTCAGCTTGTCGGACAGATGGCCGAGCTCGGATTGTTCGGAGCTACGTTGCCGGCAAAGTACGGGTGTGCTGAGCTTAACAACGTTGCCTATGGTTTGATGATGCAGGAATTGGAACGGGGCGACAGCGGAATTCGCAGTTTCGCATCCGTTCAAAGCGGCTTGGTGATGTACCCGATCTTCACATTCGGGAGCGACGAACAAAAAGATTGCTGGCTGCCGAAACTGGCCAAAGGGGAGAAGATTGGATGTTTCGGATTGACGGAGCCCGATTTTGGTTCGAACCCGGGAGGATTGATCACGCGCGCGGAGAAGAAAGACGGCGGATTTCTGCTCAATGGGGCGAAGATGTGGATCACGAACGGGACGATTGCGGACGTGGCCGTCGTCTGGGCAAAGTTGGACGGAGAGATAAGGGGTTTTCTTGTGGAAAAAGGAACGAAGGGGTTCGATGCGCCCGAGATGCATGGGAAGCACTCCCTGCGCGCGTCGGTGACCTCTGAGCTTGTGTTTCAGGATTGCCTGATCCCCGCGGAGAACCTTCTTCCAAAGACCGGCGGGTTGAAATCGCCTCTCATGTGTTTGAGCCAGGCTCGGTACGGAATTGCGTGGGGAGCTCTCGGAGCTTCGATGGCGTGTTACGATGCGGCGCTCCAGTACGCCCTGTCCCGGAAACAATTCGACAAGCCTATTGCCGCTTTCCAGTTGACTCAGGAGAAGCTCGTCTACATGATCACCGAGATCACCAAAGGTCAGTTGCTTTGCCTCCAGCTGGGAAGGCTGAAAGATCAGAACAAGGCGCGCTTCACTCAGATTTCGATGGCGAAGAGAAACAACGTCTACCATGCCCTGGAGATTGCGCGGGTAGCCCGGGAGATTCTTGGAGCCAACGGCATTCTCGACGAATACCCCGTCATGCGCCACGCCGCAAACCTGGAGTCGGTGAAAACGTACGAAGGCACGCATGAAATGCATACGCTTATTATCGGTGAAGACATTACCGGACTTGCCGCTTTCAATTGAACGATGACCTGTGTATGTCGAATTTGTTTGTAGAAGGATGCTCTGCGCATCCTTCGTTGTTTATATTCGAGACCGTCCACAAAAGGGTGCAACATGAAAATTAAGAAAATCATCGGTGAAGCAATTACCTACGATGATGTGCTGCTTGTTCCCGGGAAGTCATCCATTCTCCCGCGCGATGCCGACGTCTCGACTCGTTTGTCGCGAACCATCCGGCTCAACATCCCGTTGATATCGGCGGCGATGGATACCGTGACGGAGGCAGAGATGGCCATCGCGTTGGCGCGTGAAGGCGGAATCGGTATCATTCACAAAAACATGACTATCTCCCGGCAGGCAGAGGAAATCGATAAGGTGAAGCGCTCTGAGAGCGGAATGATATTGGATCCAATCACGCTCACCGCCGACAAGACCGTGGGCGATGTTCTTGACCTCATGTCAAAATTCAGCATTTCGGGTATTCCGATCGTTCAGGATGAAAAACTGGTCGGTATCCTCACGAATCGTGATCTTCGCTTCCAGCCGAACCGGAAGCTCAAAGTCGCGGACGTCATGACCTCTCAGAATCTTGTCATCGCTCCCGTGGGGACGACGCTCGAAGAGGCCGAAGTGATTCTTCAGCGTCACAAGATCGAAAAGCTTCCTGTCGTCGACAAAAACGGGAGACTTCGCGGATTGATCACGTTCAAGGATATCCAGAAGAAGAAGAGGTTTCCGTACGCCTGCAAGGACAAGCATGGGCGGCTTCGTGTCGGTGGAGCTGTCGGCGTCACCGCCGACACGATTGAGCGAGTGGACGCTCTCTTGAAAGCCGGCGTCGATGTGGTGGTGATCGACACCGCGCACGGTCACTCTGAAGGAGTGCTCGGAATGATCAAGAGAGTCAAAAGCAAATTCCCTTCAGCGGAAATCATAGCAGGGAACGTGGGAACGGCAGACGCAACGCGCGACATCATTAAGGCGGGAGCCGATGCCGTGAAGGTCGGAATCGGACCGGGTTCCATCTGCACGACGCGGGTTGTGGCCGGGGTGGGCGTCCCGCAGATTACGGCGATCATGGAATGCGCAGCCGTCGCGAGGAAATATCACGTACCAATAATCGCTGATGGAGGAATCAAACAAACGGGCGATATCGCAAAAGCATTGGCAGCGGGCGCCGACTCGGTGATGATCGGGGGACTGTTCGCCGGGTTGCAGGAGAGTCCCGGAGAAAAGGTTCTTTATGAGGGCCGCACGTACAAAGTGTACCGGGGCATGGGCTCGCTCAGCGCTATGAAAGAAGGAAGCCGGGACAGATATTTTCAGGACGTCGAGGATGATGTGCAGAAGCTCGTGCCGGAAGGAATTGAAGGCCGTGTTCCGTTCAAGGGAGAACTAAGCGGAACGGTCTATCAGATGGTCGGCGGCCTTCGAGCGGCGATGGGATATTGCGGCGCTTCCTCCGTCGCGGAAATGCAGCAGAAGGCGCAGTTCGTGCGGATGAGCGACGCCGGTTTGCGCGAGAGCCATCCTCACGACGTGCACATTACGAAAGAAGCTCCGAACTATCACATCTAATCCTTTCGTAAATGTTTGATTATCCAAAAAGAGTCCGGCTGCTTCGTGGCATGTTGGAAAAAACTCGCCTCGATGGATTCGTCACGTTTTTCTCTCCTCACCTTCGCTACCTGACCGGTTATTCCGGCTCAAACGGCCTGTGTATTGTAACACAATCCGACGTTTTCTTCCTGACCGATTTTCGCTACAAAGAACAGATTCAGCAGGAGGTGACCTGTTCTCGGCCGGTTGTGACGAGCGGGGACCTGATCGAAAAGGCCGCGGCGGGCAATCTTCTCCGCGGATGCAAACGTGTGGCGGTTGAGAAAGACTACCTCCCCCTGGGACAGTTTCAAGAGCTTCGTTCGAATTTTCCTAAGGTTCGTTTCGTCCCCACGGCGGAATACGTTGAGTCGTTTGCAGCGGTCAAAAATGATGCGGAAATATCACTTCTCCGGCAGGCAATTCGGATTACCGATGCCGTTCTCGCAAAAGTTCTCAAGGTTATACGGCCCGGGATCTCTGAGTTGGATGTGTCTGCTGAAATTTCGTACTACCATAAGAAGCTCGGGGCCGAAAAAGATTCATTTGAGCCGATCGTCGTCAGCGGTTCTCGCGCATCGCTCCCGCACGGCAGGCCGTCATCCAAGAAGATCAAGAACGGGGAATTGGTCACGCTCGATCTGGGGTGCATATACAACGGTTACTGCAGCGATCTTACACGAACAGTCGCCGTCGGTAAAGCCGGCGCGGAAGAGCGCAAAGTTTACGACGTGGTGTTGAAGGCGCAGCAGCTTGCGATTGATTCGGCGAAGAACGGCATATCGGGGAGGGAACTCGATGGCGTGGCACGGAAGTACATCCGCTCCCGGGGATACGGGAAATATTTCGGCCATGGGTTGGGTCACGGTATCGGATTGGAGATTCACGAAGCTCCCCGCGTTTCTGCAAGGAGCCTCCATACCCTTCGCGACGGAAATGTCGTGACCGTAGAGCCCGGCGTTTATCTGCCGGGCAGGTTTGGCGTGCGCATCGAGGATGATATCGTCGTGCGAAATGGCGGATGCGAGGTATTGACGACAGCACCGAAAACGCTCATGATTTTATGAAAGTGCGTCGTTTGTAGAAAAGCAGGGTGATAAATACCTCGTTGGATGAATAGCGAATTGCCAGGCTACCGGGAACGGGAAGAGAGAATGTTGGAGTCAAAAGGAAACAGAGTTTTCTCTCTTCGCGTTCTTCCCGGCTTCGCGGTATTCTTCCTCGGCCATCTGACAATAGAATAAATAAAAGTAATATCTAATTCCGGATTATGCGAAAAGTCTTAGTCATAGCTTACTACTTCCCGCCTATGGGATTGAGCGGCGTTCAGCGCACGCTGAAATTTGTGAAGTATTTCCCGAATTTTCAGTGGATGCCGACGGTGTTGACGGTAACGACCACCGGGTATTTTGCGAAAGACGAATCCCTCTTGAAGGAAATTGTCCCGCACGGGATCCGAGTGGTGAGGACGAACTCGTTCGATCCCAATCGCCTTTTCCGGAAACAGGAAGTCGTGAAGATGCCGGCCGAACGGACTCGGAAAATTCTGAGCCGGATCAGCGATTCGATCTTCATCCCCGACAACAAGATCGGATGGCGAAGGCCGGCCCTTAAGAGAGCAACCGAATTGCTGCGCAAAGAAAAGTTCGACGCCATCTTTGCGACGGCGCCGCCGCAGACCGATTTTCTCATCGGCAAGGCTCTCAAAGAAAGATTCCATCTCCCCTTGATGATCGATTACCGGGACGCATGGTACGACTACCCGTTCAAATTTTATCCGACTCCTCTCCACAAATACGTCAACTTTCGGCTGGAGAAAAGCGTCCTCCATGTCGCGGATGCGATCATTGTCGCAAGCCGCCGCACGAAGGAGCTCCTGCTTCGCCGCTACAAATCTCTTACGTATAACGACATTCAGATCATTTCGCAGGGGTTTGACCCCGAGGACATGGCGATTGCTCCTTCTGCCAAGCTGCCGAAGATCGACAAGATGCGCATTACGTACTCCGGAGTATTTTATGAGGACAGGACGCCGGAATATTTCCTGGAAGCGCTGCATCTGGTCTACAAGAACAACGCAAAACTGCGGGGGAGGATTGAAGCTTGTTTCATCGGGGCTTTTCGTGATGAACACCGGAAGATCATCAACCGGTTAGGCCTTCAAAATTCAGTCAACATTCTCGGCTATCTCGAACACGCCGATAGCGTACGATACTTGCTGGCATCCGACGTCCTGTGGGTTATGATGGGAGATGACAAGAGTTCTCCTGGAAAGATCTTTGAGTACATCGGGGCGAAGAAAAAAATTCTCGGATGCGTGCCCCAGGGAATGATTCGGGCGATCATCGAGGAGGCGGGGGGCGTCTGTGTCGAGCCCCGCGACGTTCCAAAGATCGCCGAAGCGATCGTATCGCTGCATGAACAATTCGAACGCCGCCAGCTGCGCGGTCCCCGGCCCGCCGTTATCGACAAGTACAACCGGATAACGCTGACAGGCGAAGTTGCAAAAACACTTTCCGCACTTACTGACTGACCAATGAATGTTCTCGTGATTGGCTCCGGGGGGCGTGAACACGCTCTCGTCTGGAAGCTGAAACAGAGCCCGAAAGTATCAAAGATCTATTGCGCTCCGGGAAACGCCGGTATCGGCGGTCTCGCGGAACTCGTCCCCATTCCATCCGACGATCTCGACGGACTCTATCAGTTCGCGAAGAAGAACAAGATAGACCTGACAATCGTCGGCCCCGAAATCCCCCTTGTGAATGGCATCGTCGACCTTTTTGAAAAGAACGGCTTTAAGATCTTTGGCCCGGGCAAGTATGCAGCCCAGCTGGAAGGAAGCAAAGTCTTTGCCAAAAATTTTCTCCGAAAGTACCGGATCCCGACGGCCGGTTATGTGACGTTCGAGCGCACACAGTATGAAGAAGCACAGAGTCATATCATGAACCATGCTTTTCCCCTGGTGATCAAGGCCGACGGCCTTGCTGCCGGAAAGGGGGCCGTGGTCTGCCGATCGACGGGCGAAGCCCTGAACACTTTGCAGGAACTGTTGAAGAAGAATATCTTCGGCGAAGCGGGACGCAACATCGTCGTTGAAGACTTCATGGAAGGGCAGGAAGCTTCCGTTTTTGTTCTGACCGACGGCCGCGACTACAGGATCCTTCAGCCGGCGCAAGACCATAAGCAAATTCTCGACGGGGACAAAGGAAAGAATACCGGGGGAATGGGAGCTTACGCGCCCGCGCCGATTGTGACCTCGTCTCTCATGAAACAGGTTGAAAAAGAAATCATCCGGCCGAC
>CAYLMV010000072.1:12524-19963 GCA_964384415.1 uncultured Chitinophagaceae bacterium
GGGGGAAGAGTTTTGGGAGTCACGGCGGTAGGGTTCGGAGATGATCTTGAAGGAACAATTAATTCTGCGTACAGTGCGGTGAAGAAGATTTCGTTTGACGGTGCGTATTACCGGAGCGATATCGGACGCAAGGCGCTCGCGCACTGATTTCGGATTTACTCACACTCAAAATAACCATTTACCCATCCATGAAAATTCTAGTCACCGGCGGTGCGGGTTTCATTGGTTCCAACATTGTGGATGCATACGTCGGCGCAGGCCACGAGGTGGTTGTCGTCGACGACCTGTCGACGGGAAGAAAAGAAAACGTCAACCCGAAGGCGCGATTGGTCAAGATCGATATACAGGATCCCGGATTGGAAAGGGTTTTTCAGGAGACGAAGTTTGACGTGATCAATCATCACGCAGCCCAGATGGATGTGCGCCGATCGGTAGCAGATCCCAAATTCGATGCCTCTGTCAATATTTTGGGAATGCTGAACCTGCTTGAATCAGGAAAGAAATACGGCGTGGGAAAGGTGATATTCTCATCCACAGGAGGGGCGATTTACGGCGAACAGGATTATTTCCCTGCCGATGAGCAGCATCCGCTCCGCCCGCTCTCGCCTTACGGAATCACGAAACTGGCGACCGAAAAGTACCTCTTTTATTACCAGGCCGTTTACGGCATCAGGCATGTCATTCTTCGCTACGCGAACATTTACGGACCGAGGCAGAATCCCCACGGAGAAGCCGGCGTGGTAGCAATTTTCGCAGACAAGATGCTGAACGGCGATCAGCCGGTGATCAACGGCGACGGCAAACAAACTCGGGACTATGTATTTGTGGGCGACGTCGTGCAGGCAAATCTTCTTGCGTTGAAACATGCGGCATCCGATATTTTCAACATCGGCACCGGCATCGAGAACGACGTCAACACTCTTTTCCGGATCATCAGGAAATCAACCTCCTCGTCGTGCGAGGAGAAGCACGCTCCCGCCAAGATGGGGGAACAGCTCCGCAGCGTTATCGATGCGTCGAAAGCCAGGAAGATTCTGGGTTGGGCGCCGACAGTATCTCTTGAGGAAGGGCTCGAGAGAACAGTCCAGTTTTTTCGGTCAAAGAAGAGATCGTGATGACTGCGGGAGCCGTCTGAGTGCATGAGCAATTGTCCTCAAACGAACTGAGACCATGGAGCTGAATCAGATCATCGACCGGGTATTGGCCGGAGATCGTCGGGCTGTTGCGCGGGCGATTTCATTAGTGGAGAATGGCAACTCGAACGCCGATGAGCTCCTTTCAGTTTTATTCCGGCACACCGGCAAAGGCCACCGGGTTGGGATCACCGGACCTCCGGGAGCGGGAAAGAGCACGATCACGAGCAAGCTTGCACGTTGGTACAGATCGCAGGGTCTGCGGGTAGGCATCATTGCCGTCGATCCGACCAGCCCGTTTACCGGGGGAGCTATGCTGGGCGATCGGATCAGGATGACCGACGTTGAACTTGACGAGGGCGTCTTCATCAGGAGCATGGCTTCGCGCGGGAGCCTGGGGGGACTAAGCCGGAAAACCCGCGAGGCTGCGGATATCCTGGATGCGAGCGGAGCGGATATGATCTTGCTGGAAACGGTCGGGGTTGGACAGTCCGAACTCGACATTGCCGGCGCCGCTGATACGACGGTCGTAGTCCTCGTTCCTGAGTCGGGCGACGGAATCCAGGCGATGAAGGCGGGCTTGATGGAAATAGCCGATCTCTTTGTTCTCAATAAATCTGACAGGCCAGGGGCGGACCAGGCTGTCCAATCGCTTAATATGGTCCTCGGTTTTCGTCCTCACGATGAAACGAGCTGGCTCCCTCCGGTGTTGAAAACTATAGCGAAAGAAGGAAACGGAATCGAGTCGATCGGCGAGGCGATCGCGAAACATCGATCGCATCTCGAACGGGGCGATGGATTGCGGAAGAGAAGGGCTGAACGGATGAGTAGCCGGATCGAAGAAATGGTGCAGGAGCGACTGAAAGTCGAGTTTTGGGATGAAGATCGCATAAGCAAACTCTCGGAAGGTCTTGCCGCTGTGATGAAGTTTGAGCGAACTCCGTACGACCTGACGAGAGAATTGGTTGCCGCTTTCAAGGAGTAAATGTTCTGAATCAAAACGCTCGTCGCCGTCACAATCGGCGGATGGGCGTGCATGACTTGCCTTTCACCAAACATGTGAGGAGAAGTTTATGGAAGACTCCGGCTTCGATGCGCGGCCGTCGGAGAGCATGCTGATGGTTCAGCAGCTGGCCCGGGATTTTGCAGACAAAGAACTCCGGCCTGTCGTCATGAAGTATGATGAATCGCAGGAATTTCCTCGGGAAATCGCGGCGAAGCTCGGGGCGCTCGGCTTCCTGGGCGCCATCATCCCGGAGGAATATGGCGGTGCCGGGCTCTCACCCCTCGACTTCACCGTACTGGTAGAAGAAATTTCTGCAGTTGATCCTTCCGTAGGCCTCAGCATTTGCGCACACAACGGCCTTTGTGTCTCGCACATTTTTCAATTCGGAAACGAAGCTCAGAAAAAGGAATACCTGCCCGATCTTTGTTCCGGCAAGAAACTCGGCGGCTGGGGGCTGACGGAACCGTCGTCCGGGAGCGATGCGGGTTCGATGAAGACGAATGCGGTGAAGCAAGGCGGCGAATGGATTCTCAACGGCAGCAAGATGTTCATCACCCACGGGTCGGTGGGTGAAACGTTTGTGATTCTTGCCGTGACCGATAAGACCAGGGCCCATGGGATATCAGCCTTCATCGTTGAAAAGGGGACGAAGGGATTCTCTGTTGGCAAAAAGGAGAACAAGCTGGGGATGAGGGCCAGCGATACCGCATCGCTTATTTTTGACGATGTGCATGTTCCGTCCGCGAACCTCATCGGAAACGAGGGTGAAGGATTCAAGCAAGCGCTTCAGGTGCTGGATGGAGGACGAATTGGCATCGCGGCACTTTCGGTGGGGCTTGCGCAAGGGGCGCTGCGGGCGAGTATTGCTTACGCAAAGGAGCGCCGTCAGTTTGGCAAATCGCTGACCGAGTTTCAGGGAATTCAATTCAAGCTCGCCGACATGGCGCTGGAAATTGAAGCTGCCCGGCTCCTGACTCGAAAGGCGGCGCATCTCAGGATGCAAGGCGCGAACTTTACGCGTGCAGCAGCCGAGGCGAAATATTTCTCCAGTGAAGTCGCGACGCGGGTGGCAAACGAAGCGGTGCAGATACACGGGGGCTACGGTTTCATCAAGGAATTTCCAGTGGAAAAGTTCTACCGGGATGTTAAGTTGCTGACCATCGGGGAAGGGACGTCGGAGATCCAGAAAATGGTTATCGCGCGACAAGTGCTTGCAGACTGATCACCCTTCAGATTTGTAAAATATTGAGTATCCGGAATATCCCTCCGCGTTAGGAAAACATGGCGCTCATCGGTTCCGAAATAAAGCACGACGATGCATTCAAAAAGAATGAAGCGGCATTCCTGGCTCTTTCCCGCTCGCTCGATGCGAAAGCGTCGGCGGTGCAGCTGGGCGGAGGATCTGAAGCGATCGCCAAGCATCACAAACGGAAAAAACTGACGGCGAGGGAACGGATTGAAAAACTCATCGACCGGAATAGTCAGTTTGTTGAGATCGGTTTATTCAGCGCATACGGGATGTATGAAGAATTTGGCGGGGCGCCATCCGCAGGTGTTGTCTGCGGCATCGGCTCTATCCAGGGGCGAGACGTGATGGTTGTGGCGAACGATGCCACGGTCAAGGCGGGCGCATGGTTTCCGATGACGTGCAAGAAGAATCTGCGCGCGCAAGAGATTGCTATCGATAACCGTCTCCCGATTGTCTACCTGGTGGACTCCGCAGGAGTTTTCCTGCCGTTGCAGTCGGAGATTTTCCCGGACAAAGAGCATTTCGGGAGGATCTTCAGAAACAACGCGGTCATGTCCTCGATGGGAATTACGCAGATCGCCGCCATCATGGGTCCCTGCGTGGCGGGAGGAGCCTATCTTCCCATCATGAGCGATGAAGCAATGATCGTCGACGGGACCGGCAGCGTTTTCCTGGCCGGATCTCATCTTGTTAAAGCAGCGATCGGAGAAGAAATCGAGAATGAAGCGCTCGGGGGAGCGGCGGTGCATTGCGAAATCAGCGGCGTGACGGACCACAAGATGAAAGACGACGATGAATGTCTTGCAAAGATCCGCAGCATCATGGGGAAGCTGGGCCATTCGCCGGTGATGCCTTTTGATCGAGTCGAACCCTCCAGTCCGAAGTTTGCTCCCGCTGATCTGCGCGGCATCCTCCCCGGCGATCGTTCAAAGCCGTATGACATGTACCAGGTCCTCTCCCGCATTCTCGATGACAGCGAACTGGACGAATACAAGGCCGGCTATGGAAGATCGATCATCACGGGGTATGCCAGGATTGACGGCTGGGCCGTGGGCGTTGTTGCGAACCAGCGGTCAGTCGTCAAGACTGCGAAGGGAGAAATGCAGGTGGGTGGCGTGATCTACAGCGACAGCGCAGACAAGGCGGCGCGGTTCATCATGAATTCCAACCAGAAGAAGATTCCACTCGTCTTCTTGCAGGATGTCACTGGCTTTATGGTCGGGAGCCGTGCAGAGCAGGGGGGAATCATCAAGGACGGGGCAAAGATGGTCAATGCCGTTGCGAATTCCGTCGTCCCGAAATTTACGTTCATTGTCGGCAACAGCTACGGCGCCGGCAACTATGCAATGTGCGGCAAAGCCTACGATCCGAGGCTGATATTCGCATGGCCCACGGCCCAGATCGCGGTGATGGGGGGAAAACAAGCGAGCGAGACCTTGCTGTCGATAAAGACACAGGCGATGGAAAAAGGTGGAGCCCACATTTCGCTGCAGCAGCAAAAATCGCTTCTGGCCGAAATTCAGGCCCGCTTCGAACAGGAGCTTGACCCGCTCTACGCGGCCGCCCGATTGTGGGTCGACGGCGTCGTCGATCCTCTCCAGACCCGCTCGCTCATCTCGCGCGGTATCGCGATGGCATCGCACAATCCCGATCTTCGCCCGTTCAATCCCGGGGTCTTACAGGTGTGATGATCATGTTCCGATTCGTATTGTGGGGAGTTTGTCTCTCCCAGTTCCTCCTTCTTGCCGCCGAACTCTCCGCCCAGACCGGAAGAGATTCACTTGCGCTCCGGACTCTTCTTTCCGCGGCGACGCTGCGTGAGGATTCGCTTTGCGGCGGCGACTACATTCCGGAAGATTCTTCCTGGTTAGACGCAGCGTATTTCTTCCCCGCATTCCTCAGAGACCGAAGTTCGCTGGAAAAATATATCCGCGATCCGAGGTTTCAGGCGCTCCGCCGCGAATGCGGTGACACCATCGCCGTCGACCTCATCTTCGCCCGCGCATTTGAAATCGCCGACGGTTCGATGGGCCACGCACTACTGATCGCTTCACTCGCGACATTCGACCATTTTCGGATCGGCGTGATTTTTCCTCTTCTCGGGGTCGTGTCGTTCCCTTTGGGGCTGGAATCGCGCGGTGAGTACAACGTGCGCTACGCTCACCTGCCTCGCCGCATCCTCCCCGACAGCATCGGGAGGTCACGGAGAGATAGAGACAAACTTCAGCACTTTTTCGGTTCGGCGTACCTCACATATTCATTCGATTCGAAATTCATAGCGCAAACGGTCGGAAATTTTGTGGAATGGGGAGAACCGCTTTTCATCGCAGGCGGGGATTACGATGAGCGGGATAAATATGCCAACCGGCTGGGCCAGGAATTTGGAAAGCGATTGTTGAACGGGGATAAGGTGCTTCCATCCGATATCTTGTGGAGGAAGTGAACTGAAGGAAACTGGCTCCGCAGCCCATTGCGGCAGAACTGCAGAGCCAGACAGAAGCCTGCTTTACCGTACGATCTTGAAGTTGAACATCGGACCCTGGAAAACTCCCATCAAACGAACCCACAGGGGGAGGATCATTTCGGTTCCCCTGGCTGTCGTAATATCGCCCAGGTCGATGATGCTTTTCCATCCAAACCCTGACTTCAAAATATCCACAACCCTGGCTTTTGCCGATGGATCGTTTCCGCTCACAAAAATATCGTGGCTGCCGGGAACCAGCGCGGGGTTTACCATGAGATTGCAGTTGAGCGTGTTAAGTGATTTGACAACTTTGACCTGCGGGAATGCGCGCTGAATTTGCTCGCCGAGGGAATCGGTGTTGCATATCGTGAGGCTTGGCGGCATTCCTTTTGAAAAATCGAGCGGGTTGGAAACATCGATCAGAATTTTTCCGTTCATATTGCCCGCACCGGCGAGTTTCAGAGCATCGAGCGATGCCGTCCCGGAAGTGCAGTTAAAGAGGATTTCTCCGTAAGCTGCCGCATCAGCGAACGTCCCCTGCGATGCGTTTGGCCCGCTTGCCTTCACCCATTCCGTTGCCTTCTCATTCGCGGATGTTCTCGATCCCATTTTCACGCTATGGCCGATTTGGACGAGCTTCGTCGCGATGGATTTCCCCACCATTCCAGTTCCTAGCACCCCGATCTTCATATCGACTCCTTTTTGGTAGATAGCAGCTGAGTATGACTTTTTTCACCAGGTTAGCTGCCTGGCTAGAGAAGTAACGTTGAAGCCGTGCGGGCAGTTCCCAACACCGGGCTGCATTTCTTGGGAGGATGGTGCCGTTCATCAATTTCAAAAGCGGTAGGCGATGCTCAATCCCTGCAGATTGAGAGAAATGCTTAGCGATGAGGCGCCCGGTCCGGCTCCCATCAATTCTCTGAACCCGCTCCCGACAGTTTTGCCGATTGCATATCCGATCAAGGCTCCCCCAACTGCATCCGAGAGCCAGTGAATGTTTGTTGAGACGCCCAAACCGATCACCGAAGCGTAAGCGTATGAAGCGATGTGGATCGAATTGTTCTCGGGGTAAAGCTCTGAGAGGGTTGCCGCCATTGCAAATGCATTCATCGTGTGACTGCTGGGCCACCCGTCATATGCGCCGCGCCTCAAGAGCCCGAAATGGAAATCGCCGCTGTAATCTCTGGTTCCCCGAGCGACGTTTTGGTCATC
The DNA here is from genome assembly GCA_964384415.1 of uncultured Chitinophagaceae bacterium. GTDB lineage: Bacteria > Bacteroidota > Ignavibacteria > UBA10030 > UBA8401 > JAGVPT01. Next base: position 19,589 of record CAYLMV010000072.1, read on the forward strand.
GGGGGGACGCCTTCCCGTGAGCGCCTTCACCGCGGAAGAGATCCCAACGCTGAGAAGAGCCGCCTGTCCCAATGCCAATCCGGTGATTTGAAGTCTCTCGCTTTCTGCCGACCTCCCGTAAATGTAGAGGGTCAGCGGTACAACAATGGGAGCCAATGCGCCGGCTTCCACGGCTGCGTCGCCCGCCAGCACTATCCGGTCGGCGATCCCGTCCCACGCCCGCAGTCGATCCACGGCTTCGTCCGGTCGGCCTGCGATCGCGATCGAGTCGAGCAGTTCGTCGTCGATCAACTCGGCCATGCGGTCCTGATCGCGGTTGACGAAGGCGCGCCGCAGATCGCGCGGGAGGTCGCCGCGACCGTGGAGATTGAGGAT
>CAYLMV010000073.1:0-3664 GCA_964384415.1 uncultured Chitinophagaceae bacterium
TATCCTTTCGGATCGGCGGCCTCATCACCGGGATTATCGGAATTCTCATTCAACCTTGGAAGCTCGTCGCCGACCCCAGCGGATACATTTTCACCTGGCTTGTCGGTTACTCAGCGCTCCTCGGCCCGATCGGCGGGATACTTATCTGTGATTACTACTTCATCCGGAAGAAGAATCTCCGGCCGGTTGACCTCTATACTGTCCAGGGAGCGTACACGTACCGAAACGGATTCAACTCAAAAGCGATTGCAGCGCTGGTTCTTGGAGTGGCCCCCTCCATTCCCGGATTTCTAGGAACAATCAAGGCGTTTGATCCGCAGAGCGTCGGACCTTTCTTGATGAACCTCTACGGTTATGCGTGGTTCGTCGGATTTGGGGTGGCATTTACTGTGTATGCCGCCCTGATGCACAAGCGGAGCTAAGCGAGCTTTTGGAAGGATGTACGCTGGCAGGTCTCTTCTCAGTTGCAGACTTGAGAGGTCATTCGGCTGCAAGAGATTCGGTTATTAATTTGTCCCCTCCGCCCCAAACTCTCTTGAGACGAAGTTACATTAAGTTCCAATCACGGCCCCCCTGAGAATTCAATTAACTCATCCAGTTAGTTTTCGATTCAGGGTTCCACTTCATCGTTGTTTTCTTGAGTTTGGAGAAGAATTCAATCGAGCTCTTCCCTGTAATGTCCCCGGATCCAAACTTCGAATCGTTCCATCCTCCAAACGAAAAGGGCTCTCGCGGCACCGGCACTCCGATATTCACCCCTATCATTCCCGCGCTCGCCCTTTCGCCGACATAACGGGCGACCCCGCCGCTCTGTGTGAAAACGGAAGCGGCATTTCCATAAGGGGAGCTGTTCTCAATTGCTATTGCTTCGTCGACAGTTTTTGTTCTCATGATCGACAGCACCGGACCGAAAACCTCCTCCTGGGCTATCTTCATTTCCGGCCGGACAAAATCGATGACAGTGGGTCCGACATAATAACCGCCCTCTTTTCCGGCGACCTTTGCGTTGCGTCCATCCACAAGTATTTTGGCTCCCTGCTTCTCAGCCTCCGTGATGTATCCTTCAATTCGTTCTTTCGCTTTCATAGAGATGACCGCCCCGAGATTCTTGCCGGGCACGATCTTTCGCGCTTCGCTGCAAATCTTTTCGATGATGCGATCGACATTGCCAACCGCGACCATTGCAGAAGCAGCCATACAGCGTTGGCCCGCGCAGCCGCTCATTGATGCCGCAACGTTAGAGGCCGTCATATCCTCATTCGCATCCGGCAGGACAATCAGATGATTTTTCGCGCCGCCGAGACAAAGCGCGCGCTTCAGGCGGGATGTTGCTCGTGCGTAAACAATCTTGGCTACCTTTGTCGAACCGACGAACGTTATTGCTTCAATCTTCGGATGATCGCACAACGCCTCCACCGCCGCCTGACCGCCGTTCACGACATTGAACACTCCGTCCGGGAGCCCCGCTTCCTTCAACAGTTCTGCAATCCTTCCAACACTGAGGGGCACCTGCTCCGACGGCTTAAGGATCATCGTGTTGCCCAAGACAAGCGCGTTCGGAATTGTCCAGTTCGGGACCATGTTCGGGAAATTGAAGGGCGTGATGCAGGCGACGACCCCGAGCGAATATCGGTCAATGCGGCATTCAACGCCCCGGCTCACTTCGAGCACTTCACCGGCCGCCAGTTGCGGCATTGAACATGCAAACTCCGTCACTTCTATCGATTTCTCGACTTCAGCCATCGCCTCGCTCAGGATTTTGCCATTTTCCTTGTGGACCAGCTCGGCGAGCGATTGCGCATTTGCTGCGAGGAGGTTCCGGTATCGATAAAAAACTTCGGCCCGTTCCTTGATCGGAGTTACTGACCATGAGTGATAGGCCTTCGATGCGGCTGCTACAGCAGCGTCTATATCATCGGACACGGAAAGAGGGACTTCTGCAATCTGTTCGCCGATGGAGGGATCCATGACCGGCAGGAAGTTCTTGGATCGAGACTCCGACCATTGTCCTCCCACAAAGTTTTTCAGCCTTTCTACTCCGTTTGTTTTTTGTGGGAAAGGTTTTGAGGTAATGGAATCAGAAGTGGATGACATGGCGTCCTCCTCCTATTTGAAAAATTTTCCGGACCGCAGGGATGGCAAAGTAACTGAGGCAAATTAAGGAGCTCGGGGGGCAAAAGCAAATGGGGGGGCAGTTCTCTTTGACAAGCTTACGCGCAATCGTCATTCTAACGTGCCGGCTGCATCCTCCAAAGGAGCCCTTTGGACCTTTGGGAATAGTCAGCATATTCGTCGGTGTCGGATTCCGGCGAGAGTTGATCTCGCGCAACGGGGGACAGAATGACGATACGAGCTTGAAGGTCACATCTCAATGGTGAGCAAATGAGATTATTGTATCAACGACCTCGCAATAACAATTCTCTGGATTTCAGATGTGCCTTCATAAATCTCGGTGATCTTTGCGTCGCGCAGGTAGCGCTCCACATGATATTCGCGGGTATATCCGTATCCGCCGTGGATCTGGATCGCTTCGAGTGCGCACTTCACTGCGATCTTCGAAGCATAGAGCTTTGCCATTGCAGCTTGCTGTGTATATCGTTCTCCAGAGTCCTTCGTAGCCGCAGCATGAAGCGTCAAGAGACGTGCCGCGTCGGTCTCCGTTGCCATATCTGCTATCTTGAATTGTATGGCCTGAAGTTGGGCAAGGGGCTGGTCGAAGGCTTTGCGCTCTTTTGAATATTTGATGGAAGCATCCAGACTCGCCTGAGCAATTCCAACTGCTTGCGATGCGATCCCAATGCGACCCCCGTCCAGCGTCTTCATGGCGAACTTGAAACCGAACCCCTCCTCACCGATCCTGTTCTCCACAGGCACCCGTACATCTTGGAACGCCATCGATACAGTGTCTGAACTTCGAATGCCCAGTTTCCGCTCTTTCTTCCCAACCGCAAACCCCGGCATTCCCTTTTCGACAATAAACGTGCTGATTCCCTTGGCCCCCTTCGACGGATCAGTTGCCGCCATGACGAGAACGATGTCTGCGTTTTCGCCGTTCGTTATCCAATTCTTGATGCCATTCAATACATAAAAGTCTCCATCCCTCACTGCCCGAGTCCTTTGATTCGTCGCATCACTTCCTGCCTCCGGTTCAGACAGCGCAAATGCGCCAAGCTTCGCCCCTGTCGCCAGCGGAGTCAAATACTTGCGCTTCTGTTCTTCGGTCCCGAATTCCTCGATGCCAAAGCAGACAAGCGAATTGTTGACGGACATGATGACTCCGCAGGAAGCATCAACACGCGAAATCTGCTCCACAGCAAGAGAGTAGCTTACGGTATCGAGGCCTGCTCCTCCGTATTCCTCGGACACCATGATTCCCATAAATCCTAACTCTCCCAGCTTTTTGACCGCCACACGCGGAAATTCTTCATTCTCATCGCGTGAGTCCGCGGTTGACGCAAGCTCATCCTGCGCAAACTGACGGGCGGTATCGCGGATCATCTTTTGGGTTTCGTTAAGGTCGAAGTTCATGATGAAGTTTTGAGTTCTAGGTGTTACGTTTTACGTTATACGTTTTACGTTGTAAGTTTTACGTTTTACGTTCTTATCTTACGTCCTGTGTTCTATGTATTAAGTCGTTAGACCTAGTTCTTATCTCTTATCTCTT
>CAYLMV010000073.1:3764-19855 GCA_964384415.1 uncultured Chitinophagaceae bacterium
CGTCCTGTGTTCTATGTATTAAGTCGTTAGACCTAGTTCTTATCTCTTATCTCTTATCTCTTGTCTCTTATCTCTTGTCTCTTATCTCTTACTTACTAAGCGCCGGGTATTCAAAAAACCCCTTGCCAGTCTTCCGCCCAAGGTGCCCCGCTGCCACCATTTTCTTAAGAAGCGGACAGGGGCGGTATTTCGAATCTCCAAGCCCATCGTAGAGGACATTCATAATCGAGAGGCACACATCGAGCCCGATGAAGTCGGCGAGTGCAATCGGGCCCATGGGATGATTCATGCCGAGTTTCATCACCGTATCTACCGACTCGGGCGACGCGACACCTTCCATCACGCAAAACATCGCTTCGTTCAGCATCGGCAGGAGAATTCTGTTTGATATGAATCCAGGATAGTCGTTGACTTCGACCGGCGTTTTCTCCAGTGATTCGGCGACCGAAGTAACGGCATGAAAAGTTTCGGAAGACGTCGCAAGCCCTCGAATCACTTCTACAAGTTTCATCACCGGAACGGGATTCATGAAATGCATGCCGATCACTTTATCCGGGCGCTTCGTCACTGCACCCAACTCGGTAATCGAAATCGAAGACGTATTGCTTGCGAGTATCGCGCCAGCCGGCGCGGAAGCATCAACGATCCTAAATATTTCCGACTTGATCTCCTTGTTCTCCGTCGCCGCTTCGATGATCAGGTCTGAATTGCGAACGGCCTCCGGGAGCGTACCAATCGAAGTGATATTCCCGAGAGTCTTCGCTTTCTGCTCCGCCGTTAGCAGCCCCTTCTTCACCTGACGATCGAGATTGGCATCAATGGTCTTCATTCCCCTGTCGATGAATTCCTTTTTGACGTCATTGAGCGTCACCGTGTAGCCATATTGCGCGAATGTGTGGGCGATGCCGTTCCCCATCGTCCCTGCGCCAATCACTGTAATATTCTTCATCTTGATCAGTTCTGAGGGCTTGTTAGCCAAATCTTTGGTTAGTTGTTAGTTGTTAGTTGTTAGTTGTTAGTTGTAGGTTATTGGTTATCGGTTTTTGAATGTTGACTGATTACTGATTACTGTTTACTGTTCATTGTTGATTGTTCATTGTCCCATCGATTCCAGAATAATTCCGCTCGCCTCTCCCCCTCCGATACAGATTGCCGCAAGCCCTCTCTTTAGCTTACGTTGGCTAAGAGCGTGAATAAGCGTCACCACAATTCGAGCCCCGCTGGCACCGATTGGATGCCCCATGGCAACGGCGCCTCCATTCACGTTCACTATGCGCGAATCGATTCCGAGTATCTTGTTCACAGCAAGAGCCACCACGGCGAACGCCTCGTTGATCTCGAACAAATCGATGCTGTCCAATGACAAGCCCGCTTTCTTCAGCACTTTGGGAATTACGTCGGCCGGAGCTGTGGTAAACCACTCGGGTTTCTTCGCAGCTGAGGCCGCGGCCACAATTTTCGCTAGGGGTTGCAGACCCAATTCCTTTGCCTTTTCGGCGGACATGAGGAGGACTGCGGCGGCTCCATCATTTATCTTCGAAGAATTTGCCGCGGTCACTGTCCCGTCCTTCTGAAACGCCGGCTTCAGCTGCGGTATTTTGTCGAAGTTCGTTTTTCTCGGTTCTTCATCTTCATCGACGACGAGGTCGTCCCCTTTCTTCTGCGGAATGACGACGGGGACAATCTCTTCTTTGAATCGGCCGCTTGCCTGGGAGTCTTGGGCCCGGCGGTAACTCAGAATCGCGAATTGATCCTGTGCTTCACGCGGAACGGCACATTCGCTGGCGCAGAGCTCAGCAGCATTTCCCATCGGATAATTGTTATAGACATCCCATAGCCCATCCTTCATCATCGAATCGATCAATTCTACATTCCCCATTTTATGCCCGCCGCGCAGTTTGTCGAGCAAGTACGGAGCGTTCGACATACTTTCCATCCCGCCGGCGATCACCACCTCGGCATCTCCAAGTTGAATTGCCTGCGCCCCCAGCATAATGGCCTTCATTCCCGACCCGCACACCTTGTTGATCGTCATGCACTCGACGGATGGAGGAAGCTTCGCAAACATTGCCGCTTGTCTGGCCGGCGCCTGTCCCTCGCCCGCCGTCAGCACATTCCCCATGATCACTTCATCAATGGCATCGCTCCGGATACCTGTGCGCAGCAAGAGCTCCCGGATAACGATAGCCCCGAGGCCCGTTGCCTGTATGGAGCTCAATGCTCCGCCAAAGGAACCTATCGGCGTTCTGCAAGCGCCGACTATGACTACATCTTTCATGCCAATCTCATCTGGATTTCCGGTAAAGTACTACTCCTGGAATGCAAAGGCAACGAGGAACAACCGCAGTTGGTGTTACAGTTTAAACATCAGAATCAGAAAGGCGCATCACAGCCTTTGTGCCGCTCAGGGAATGTGAATAGGCTACGAGATTGCCCTCAATGCGCGCGCAACGTCTTCCATGAGATCGTCTTGATCCTCGAGGCCGACGGAGAGACGAACGAGCCCAGGTTCAATCTTGAAATCTCCTGAAGTCGATTCTTCCAGGGTCGGAGGGACAACGACTGAATATGGAATCACTAGGCTCTCTGTTCCTCCCAAACTCGGCGCGATGTACGGAATCGTGAGGGCATCGACGAACTTTTTCGCGGCGTCCACGCTTCCAAGGTCAAAGGATACCACGCCTCCAAACCCGGTCATCTGACGTTTTGCAACATCACTGTTCGGCTGCGATGCGATCGACGGATAGAACACACGGCGCACGGCGGGCTGAAGGGAAAGAAAATTCGCTATCGAGGCTGCCACCGAATTCTGATGCGCAATTCGGACGGGAAGGGTCTTGATGCCGCGGATCAGAAGGTAGCTTGAATGCGCGTCCAGGACTCCGCCGAGCGTAAAGTGAAGCTCGCGTACCGAGGCGATGATCGACTTCCGCGAGAGAACAACTCCTGCGAGGAGATCGTTATGCCCGGCAAGATACTTCGTACAGCTATGAACGACGATATCGACACCGAATTTTAACGGCAGCACGTTCATCGGAGACCCAAGGGTCGCATCGACCATCGTTTTGATCTTTCGCTCCTTGCAGATCGCTACGATCGCTTCAATATCCTGGACATACAGATGAGGGTTTGTGGGGGATTCGAACAGAAAAAGACGCGTGTTCTCTTTTATCGCGCCCCGGAGAGAAGCCACATCGCAGCTCTGAACGCTCGAGACCTCGACACCGAATTTGACAAGGACAGAATGACACAGCTCCTGCGTCCTATGGTACAGCTCGTCGAGTACGATCAGGTGATCCCCCGGTTTGAGAATCCGGAGAAGCGTTACGCCGATAGCGTACATCCCCGAGGAACAGAGAATTGCATCCTCCGCCCCTTCTAGATCCGCCAGCGTCCGCTCGGCGGCAGTGCGTGTCGGATTATGATACCGGCCGTACTCCTCTCTAAGCTCGATTCCGTCTTTGTGCCGCTGCAATTCTTCCGAATCGCGAAAGAAAAAGGTGGATGTCAACGACACCTCGGTCGGCACGCCTCTGCTCAATCGGTCCCGCTTTTCGCCCGAGTGGACCGCCCTGGTGCGGATCTGTTTGCTCATCAGTACCTACTAATAAAAAACCATCCTCTGCAACGAGAATGGTTTATGGATAGTGAGATTGCGGTCAGATGGATCAGCTGTTCATCGATTTGAGAAACTCTTTGTTCGCTTTCGTGCCGCGCATTTTCTCCATCAGGAATTCCATCGCTTCGACGGGGGTGAACTCGCTCAGGAACTTCCGTAAAATCCAGACACGGTTGAGCTCTTCTTCTCCCATCAGGATTTCTTCTTTTCTCGTTCCAGACCTGTTCACGTCTACGGCCGGGAAGATGCGCTTGTCGCTCAACTTGCGGTCGAGGACAATTTCCATATTGCCGGTGCCTTTGAACTCCTCAAAGATGACCTCGTCCATCCGGCTTCCCGTTTCGACAAGGGCCGTGGCGATAATAGTGAGGCTGCCCCCTTCTTCAATATTACGCGCGGCGCCGAAAAACCTTTTGGGACGATGAAGGGCATTGGCATCGACACCGCCAGAGAGGATCTTGCCCGAGTGCGGGACTACCGTATTGTGGGCGCGCGCCAGACGAGTAATACTATCGAGCAGAATCACGACGTCGTGCTTCGCTTCCACAAGCCGTTTTGCTTTTTCCAAAACCATATCCGAAACCTGAACGTGCCGCTCCGGCGGCTCGTCAAACGTAGAGGCAACGACTTCAGCGGTCACCGAACGCTCCATGTCCGTCACTTCTTCGGGACGTTCATCGATGAGAAGCATCATGAGTTTTATCTCTGGGTGATTTCGCGTGATGCTGTTCGCCATTTTTTGCAAAAGGACGGTCTTGCCGGCCTTCGGGGGCGATACGATCATACCTCGTTGCCCTTTTCCGATCGGACTGAGCAAGTCAAGAATCCGCATGGCATACTCTCCCGGCGCCGTTTCCAGCTTGATTCGTTCATTTGGATAGAGCGGCGTCAGGTTGTCAAACAAGACTCGATCCCGGATCGTATCCGGATTCTCGTCATTGACCGCTTCAACCCTTAACAGGGCGAAGAATCGTTCCCCCTCTTTCGGCGGACGGACTTGCCCGCTGACCGTGTCGCCTGTCCGCAGGCTGAATTTCTTGATCTGAGAAGGTGAGACGTAGATATCGTCGGGGGAAGGGAGGTAGTTGTAATCGACAGATCTCAAGAAGCCGTACCCATCCGGCAGAACTTCGAGCACACCTTTGCTGAACGTCAATCCATCCTTCTCGGTCTGGGCCTCGAGAATCTTGAAGATAAGTTCTTGTTTTCGTAAGTCGCTGTAGCCCGAAATACTCAGATCCTTTGCGATTTGGTTGAGGTCAGCGATTTTTTTGGACTTTAATTCTGAAATGTCCATTGGCATAAATACAACATCCCTTCAAATAAAAGAAGATTGTTAAACACGTGGAGAGGTAATTATCACTCGGGCTGAATGCGCCTTAGAAAAGTGCAGGTGCTTGATTGGCTAAGGATTGATAATTGGCAACAGACGAGGTGATCTAGAAGTGTTGAACTCTTAACAAAACCCAATTGCTCAGTACTAATTGTATTAAATATAGAAGTAATTGATTTGATTGTCAAGACTTTTTTGACCGGAGGTGCCTGCGCAGCGACTCGAGAGCCTCTCCTGCGATATAGTGCGAACCACAGATCATTAGTAGATCGTTTTTGTTCTGATTCCTCAAGGCCTTCTCAACGGCGCTTGCGACACTGGAGCATGATTGCGCTTTGCATTTCCTTGCACGGAAGAGAGCAGAAATAGTCTCAGCAGGGAGGGCCCTTTCCATGTCTGGTCTGACCGCAAAGACCTCTGGCTTCAACAACGCAAGCGACCGGATCATGGGCCGGTACTCTTTGTCCCCCATGACGCCAAATACAATAACAGTTTTTCCACGCCGGTAGTTTCTCAAAGTCTCGACCGTGGCAGAAATCCCGCTGGGATTGTGGCCGACATCAAGGATAATAAGAGGCTCCTTCCGGAGAATCTCAAACCTCCCGCGCAAGCCCGTCAACCGACGAACTCCTCTCAATCCCATCCGAAAAGCCTCCCGCGGAATAATCATACCTCCCGCCTGAAGACACTCGAGAGCCGTAATCGCCAGCGCCGCATTCTTGATCTGATGGCTGCCCAGCAAAGGAATCCTCAGATTCTCGTACCGGCCGAATCCCGTCTGGATTGTAACCATTTGGAAGTCAAGATTTTGAGCGGTATTCGTTTTGGTTTTCAAAGACGGAGCAACAATCAACCGTGAGCGCTTCCGAATGGCGATGCTCCGAAGTTCCCTCATCACTTCCTTCTTTTGTACCGAAGTCACGCAAGGAGTCTGCGGCTTGATAATTCCCCCCTTTTCATAAGCGATCGCCTTGAGTGTTCTCCCGAGTTGACGTGTATGATCTCTGCCGATTGATGTGATGACCGAGACTTCAGGAGAGAGCACATTCGTCGCATCCAATCTCCCTCCGAGTCCCGTCTCGACGACGGCTATATCGACCTTCTCGTCGGCAAAATATTCGAATGCGACTGCAGTCGTCGCCTCAAAGAAGGTAGCTTTCAACGAATCGATCGTCGGCCTGAGTTTTCGAATATAGTAGATGAGCTCGTCATCCGAAATCATCTTCCCGTTGATGCGAATCCGTTCGTTGAAAAGTGTGATATGGGGAGAAGTATAGAGTCCGGTCTTGTACCCGGCGGCCTGGAGTACCGCGGCAATCATCGATGAGGTCGAACCTTTGCCGTTTGTTCCGGCAATATGGACGCTGGGAAACTTTTTCTGAGGGTTGCCGCAATGGCGCAGCAAAGTCCGGATATTGCTCAGCCCGAACTTCATTCCGAAGTATTGCAGACCGTAGAGATAATCAAGTATTGGTTGAGTTGATTTCAAGGCGGGTAATGATGGAGTGTTAAAGCTACAGCCAGCTCTGAATAACCGACACGCTCGAATCCGCGATCATCGCACCGACCAATTGGGAAACATCGGCTATTGAATGAGATTCGCAGTACCGCGCGATGCCTTCCGTCAGCTCAACGGCGGCGTTCGGATTCACAAAATTTGCCGTGCCGACCTGGACAGCACTCGCCCCCGCTAAAAAGAACTCGATCGCATCCTCCCAGGTAGAAATCCCACCTATGCCAAAAATCGGAACCTTCACTGCCTTGTACGTCTCGAACACTTTCGCGAGCGCTATCGGCTTGATCGCGGGACCTGAGAGCCCGCCCGTAACGGTGGACAATTTCGGCTTCTTCGTATGGATGTTCACCGCCATCCCGATGAGTGTGTTAATGACCGAGACCGCATCAGCGCCCTCCGCTTCTGCAGCGCGTGCAAACTCCGAGATATGCGTTACGTTCGGCGTCAGTTTCATGATGAGGGGCTTTTGTGTCCTCTTCCGCAGCTCCTTCGTGATTAATGAAACCATGGACACATCAGTTCCAAAACTTAAGCCTCCTTCTTTCACATTCGGGCAGGAGACATTGATCTCGAACCCGTCGACGCGTTTGTGAGGATCGAGTGCCTCGAGCACGCTGCAATATTCCTCGACACTGCTCGCAGCAATGTTAGCGATGACGGCGCACGCGTGTCCGCTGAGCACCGGAATTTTTTCATCAATGAATTTCTGAACACCGATATTCGCCAGACCGATCGAGTTCAGCATTCCGGCCGATGTTTCCGCAATCCTGGCGGGCGGATTGCCGTCGCGCGGCTTTAGGGAGAGAGACTTCGTCATGATCCCGCCGAGCTTCCCGATGTCGGTAAGATCAGCGACTTCGTTCCCGTATCCGAACGTGCCGGAGGCAACGAAGATCCGGTTGTTGAATCGAACGTTTCTGAGAATAAATGATTCTGTCATGCTCTAAAAACTTACTGTGGATGCCTCAAACACTGGACCGTCGCTGCAGACAAGTTCGAATTTCTTCTTACCTTCTATCGTTTGGACCGGGCAGCCCTGGCACAACCCGATGCCGCACGCCATTTCGCCCTCGAGCGCCAAATAACATTCAATGCTTTTATCGCGTGCAAATTCCTTCAACGCCCGCATCATCGGCAGCGGTCCGCAGGAGAAAATGCGGGGCCGCTCGACAGTCGCGGTTTTCAGAAACCTCCCGAGAAGATCGACAACCGTTCCGTGCAATCCTTCGCTCCCATCGTCGGTCGCCACATGGACAGGATCCAGGCCGCTCCGAACAATTTGCGACGCGGTCCTCGCCCCAAGGAAGGCGATCCTCTTTTTCTTGATGGGAATGAGCGCATTCAAAAAAGGAAGAGCCGCCACTCCAAGACCTCCTGCGACGAGCAGCGCTGTGCCAAAGCCATCGTCTTTGTATGGAAACACTCCTCTTCCGAGAGGCCCAAGCACATCGAGATTTTCGCCGACGGCCATTTCCGCCAGGAGTTTCGTTCCCCGACCGACCACGTTAAAGATGATCGAGACATTGTCTTTGTCGACTGCATAGATGCTGAATGGCCGGCGAAGGAGCGGTCCCCGTGCATCTTCGACTTTTACATTGACAAATTGTCCCGGCTCCGCCTGCCCGGCAATCTTCTGTGAACGAAAGGCGAGCTGGAAAATATTTGGAGCGATCTCTTCGACAAAGTGAACGGGAGCGTGTTCTTGAACCATGCGTTTCAGCGACGTCTCGTTAGGTCTTACGGCTTCTGTTGCTTTATTCCCTGGCTCCGGGTAGAATCGGCGGCCGGTGTCTGTGCTTTCTTGTCTTCTTCCTCTTTCTTCTTTTTCTCTTCCTTTTCAAGTTTTGCTTTTTGCTCTGCCTCTAACCTTGCTGCGTCTTCTTCCTGTAGTTTTGGCCTGACGGCGAGGGCGAACTCAGACTTCGGATATACTGCGACGAGCCTCCTGTAGACGGCGCTCGCGCTATCCTCTTCTTCAAGCCTATTCTCATAGAGCCAGCCGATTGCATACAGTGCCTTGGGGGAAAACGGAGAGGAACCGCCTTCCCGGACAATCTTATATAAGTACGGCAGCGCGCTGTCCGAATGCTCACCATCCATGTATTCTTCCGCGTGGCGATACAGCGCTTCAGCGGGATCCGGCGCTCTCTCCAGCAAAGGGATGCCCAAAATCCGCCGGGATTCCTGGGCATACGGCGACTCGGGATATTGCGCGATGACGGATCGGTAGAGCGAGTCGACAATTCTCTTGTCCGTCGCTCCTGACGTGCGGGCAATCTCGGCTAAAGTGAAGAGCGATCGTTCTGCAAATTCACTTTTCCCCCCTTCATCGATGACCCGCTGGAACCAATACAGGGCTGAGTCCTGGCGGTCAATCTCAAGGTAAAAAATGCCCGCAAGTTCGAACCGCGCCTTGGTGATGAGATGACGGAGAGAATCAACGCTCTCAATCTCCTGGGCCAGCAGCCGTTTTTCCAGTTGCGTTCTGGCGGAATCGACACGCGCGAGCGAATCCGCACTCCCTGTGCGCAGTGAATCGGTGGCCAACCGCACTGAATCCCGCTTCGCTGGCCTTCCCTTGATCATTACAATGATGCTGTCGTAACGGTGCAGGTCCGATCGAAGCGAAAAATACTTGACAAAAGCGTCAGCCTTTCTGGCGGCTTCTGCGTTCGTTGTCGCCGTTGCAGATTCGCTTCTCGACCTGTTATAATACCCTGCCGCCGACTGATAGTTCTCTTTATTGAGCTCGTAGATCTTTCCAAGCCTGAAGTAAGCCTGGGCCGCATCTTCGGTCTTCGCAAAAGCAGTGTCGACGTACGAATATTTCTTGATGGCCTCATCAAGCTTGTTCTGCGCTTCGTAGAGTCTGCCGATCTCATAATGGATTTTCGAGAAGTATTCAGCGTTCTTCGCATCCCCCGCGAGATCGATGAGTCTCTCCATTGCCTCCGTGTATTGCTGCAATCTCACAAGGACCCTAATCCGTTCGAACTCGGCGGTAAACGAGGTCGCGTAGTTCGGGCTATAATCTCCGACCGTTCCGAACGCCTTTTCAGCCTGCTGCAGATCTCCCTTTTGGCGGTAGCAGTAGCCCATTTGCAGCTCGGTCTCTGCATTCATCTTATCATCGCTGGAAATATCCAGCGAACGTTGATAGTACTCGATGGCCCTGTCATAGTTATTGTTGACGTAGTAATACTTCCCAAGCTCGGCAGATGCGGCCCCTGCGATCGACTTCTCGTGAAGTCCGGCAGCTTTGGTATAGAGCTGGTCGAGCGACTGTATTCCTTCGTCGTATCGCTTCTGGCGGATGAGCGAGCGGCCGTACCACAATTCTGCCTCAAGGAGAAGATCGCTGTCGGGATACTTCGCAAAGAGTTCAAGAAATTTTCGTTCGGCATGAAGGTCGTCCCCGAGATAAAAATACGATTTGCCGATCATGAAGAGCGCATCGTCGACCCATTTGCTCGTCGGATAGAAGCTCAGGAGCTTCGAAGCTTTTTCGATCGCAAGGTTGAACTTTGCTTTTGAGTCTCCGGGCAGCACGGGCGATGCCCCTTGCGGGCTTTGCTTTCCCGCTGAGGACTCTTGCTGGTCAAGAATCTGTTTTTCGCCGTCATCGAAGGCTTTCTTTGCGTTGTAGTACGTATTGAAGTACGCGACCGTGTTGACATAGCGCTGGTGCACGAAATCAGCACCCGCATTGTACATCTGACATCCCTGAAACAAGAGAAGAAGACCGAGGAGGCAAATTGAAGATCGGCGGGGTAGTCTACGCATCGTTATTCCCTTCTAGTTGGTAAGATAGCCAATCGAAGATTCTTTATCAAGGAGCGCGTTCTTAAACCTAATCCTCTGCGTTCTGTCGAACTGAATGAAGGATAATCACGTCATCAAAACATTTCCAGGAGATCAGTATGAAAACATTCCTCGTTGCACTCCTCGTCGCGGGATGCTTCGGCTACTTACCCGCTCAGGATCGCCCCGAAGCGCCGCCGGCGGACAAGCGCATGGAACACATGCGGAGACCGGACATTTTTGCCAAGCTGAAACTTACCGACGAGCAAAAAACACAGTTCAAGGATCTGAGGTTTGAAACCATGAAGAAAGAAATTGACCTCCGGTCTAAGCTCGCTCTATCGAACCTTGAGCTGGGACGTCTCGTTTCGGCCGAGGATCCGGATAAAGATGCCATCCAAAAGAAAATTACCGAGATCGCTGCAAGTAAGACAGCGTTAGCGTTGAACAAATTGAACGGCTGGTTCGATGTGAACAAGATCCTCACGCCGGATCAACAAAAGATATGGCGAGGAGAACTTCGAACCAGAGTGATGGAACATGTGGGCCGCGAGGATGAACCGGGCATGAATCATGCTCGCCACGAGTAATCGCGTGCCGAGGCCGGACGATTGGAAACGACAGAAGCATGTCGACCTATGCCGTTTTCGTTTGCCGGATTCCCTCAGTACCCTTTTGTTTTATCCACAACGGTGCCCAGCGGGCGTCCGTCGAGATACCGTCTCAAGTTGTCAATGAATATTTCGGTTAATAAGTGGGAATAGTGCGGGATTGGACCGCCGATATGAGGCGTGATGAAGAGGTTTTTTGTTTTCCATAATGGATTATTTGCCGGGAGCGGCTCTTCTTCGAATGTATCGAGCGCCGCAGCTTTGATCGTTCCATTTTCGAGAGCCTTGATGAGAGCCTGTGCGTCCACGGATGCTCCCCTGCCCAGATTGTAAAACACCGCCGTAGACTTCATTTTCCGAAATTCTTTTTCTCCAAACATCCGAGTAGTTTCCGGCGTCAGAGGGGTTACGTTGACGATGTGATCCGCAGACTCCAATAATTTCCCGAGCTGCGCGGGCGGAAGCACCTCATCGACGTTCTCATCTGGCACCGGATCTCTTTTTGTCGCCACGACATTCATGCCGAATCCGCGGGCCACTTTGGCAATGTGCGATCCGATTGAACCTAACCCGACGATCCCCAATGTCTTGCCCACCAGCGTATCGGACTCACGTATCAACGAAACCGTCCACTCGCTTCCCTTCTGAAGATCGTGGTATGCGTAAAGCCTCCGCGAGATACCGATCATAAGCCCGAAGAGAAGCTCCGCCATTTGATGCTTGTGCATGCCCCGTGAGCAGCAAAGCACGACGTCGCTCTTCAATAATTCCGGATACAGAAAGCGGTCGGCGCCGACGGTCGATATTTGAACCCAGCGAAGCCGAGGCATGGCCAGAAGTATTTCTTTCGGGATATCTCCGAACAGAATCTCCGCCTCCGGATATCGTTCCTTTGCTCCCTCGGCGGCAGGTTCGTAGAAGACCTGGAGGTCGCGGGAAACATCGGTGATTCGTTCGAGCTGGTTGTCCGATAGTTTGTATGTAATCAAAACCCGATGCGGGACGCTCATTAATTACTTCTTCTGCTTCATGTCGCTGCTGTGGCCGGGAAAAAATTTTGCTTTTGGATCTATGTACGATTTGATGTTGTTGACCGCGATCGCCGCCTCTCCGAAGCCGGTGGCGATAAGCTTCAGTTTTCCGGGAAAGGTCGCGATGTCGCCGGCTGCATAGATACCGGGAATATTTGTTTCCATCTTCGTTGTCACCTTGATATCTCCCTTCTCGATTTCGAGACCCCAATCCCGAAGCGGGCCGAGACTTGCCACAAATCCGAGGTTGAGGAGAAGGTGATCCACAAGCACGGTTTCCACTTCAGAGGTCCTGTTGTTCTTGATAACAACTTTCTCGATGGAAGAGCCTCCGGTAATAGAATCTATTTCGTACCAGAGTTTCACTTCGGCTCGGGAGCCCATGAGCTTCCTCACGCTGTCCTCGTGTGCCCGAAACTCATCGCGGCGATGGATCAGGGTAATATGTTTTGCAGTATCCTGGAGGTTCAACGCCCAGTCAACCGCGCTATCTCCTCCTCCAACAATCAAGAGGCGCTTCTCCTTGAAAAGAGACTTATCCTTTACAAAGTAGTGAACAAAACGATTCTCAAGATTCTCAATTCCCGGTACGTCGAGACGCCGTGGAACGAACGCTCCGATCCCCACGGTAAGAAGCAAAGCCTTCGTCCGATGCTCGGTTCCGTTTTGGGTTGTCAGCCTGAGGATGTTCTCCCCCTCATGCGTCTCCGGCCGGAGTGATTCGACCTTCTCATCAAGACAGACGCTTGGGTTGTGATGGAGACCTTGTTCGATGAGATTCTTTGCGAGTTCTTTCGCCACTACCTTTGGAAATCCGGCGACATCGTAAATGTATTTTTCAGGATAGAGCGCCGTCAGCTGGCCGCCGAGTTCCGGAAGCGCATCGATGATCTTCGTCTTCATATGCCGAAGCCCGGCATAGAAAGAAGCAAACAGCCCAACGGGCCCGCCGCCAATAATCGTTATGTCAAAGAGTTCCATGAGGCCTGAGCGAATGTGTTAGCGGGGGTTGATCGTGGGCCGGATATCGATTTCGCTGACATTGCTCCTGGCCGGCATCGTGAGTGCAAAGAGAACCGTATCGGCGACATCCTGGGGCTGGATAATCTTCTCCGAGTCCTTTGAGTGGTTGGAGAAATTTGTGTTCACCGAACCCGGACAAATCGAAACGACGCGTATGTTATGATCGCGGACCTCCAGCATCAATGAACGTGAGAACCCGATGAGCCCCCACTTTGTCGCTGAGTACGTGGCGCCGCCCACGAACGAGTTCCTCCCGGCGAGCGACGCAATGTTGATGATCTCTCCGCTTTTATGCTCAATCATACTCGGAAGCACCGCTTTGCACGCGAGAAACACTCCCCGCAGATTCACGCTCATCATGCCGTCATAATCGCGCGTGTCGGTGTCAAGCACTTTGGAAAAAATGCCGTAACCCGCGTTATTGATAAGAATGTCTATTGCGCCGTACTCTTCGATGGTCCTCTTCGCAAGCTTCAGCACCTGCGGCTCGTCGGCGACATCTGTAGGGACGGAAATGCTTGTGCCGCCGGAAGAACGAATTTCAGCCTCCACAGCGGCGAGGTCTTTTTCGTGCCGGGCGGCAAGAACCACCCTGACTCCGGCCTTTGAAAGAGTCAAGGCAATCGCCTTTCCAATGCCTTTGCTGGCTCCGGTAACGATCGCCGCTTTTCCCTTTAATGGTTCACCCATTGTTCAAAGATCTCCTTCTATCGGTCGCATAATGATTTCTTCTGTGAGAACGTTGTCAGGAAGTCTGAATGCGGAAACAACGACATCGGCGACATCAGACGGCCTCATCATTCTCCGGCCGTATTTGCGGCGGGATTCGCGATCCCACATTTTCGTCTCGACCGCTCCCGGCAACACATCGATGATCCTAATGCCCTTCTTGCGAACTTCCGCCCGAAGACCCCGCGACAAAGCAAGCATGCCGGCTTTCGAAGCAGAATAAACCGAAGAGTCCAGGAAGGTAGTCGTCGCGCTGACAGACACGATATTAACGATCGTTCCCTTCTTCTTCTTCAGCATTCCCGGCAGCACCGACTTGATAGAAAGAAAGGCGCCTCGCAGGTTCGTCGCCATCACTCTATCATATTCCTGAGTCGTTGTCCGGGAGAACGGCTTGAAATAGGTGATCGCTGCATTATTCACCAGCACGTCGACGCCGCCCCAATTCTTGACCATGAGACTCTGCGCGCGCGAAACGCTTTCTGACGACCGCACGTCGCACTTGATAACCGACGCGTTCCCCCCCGCGCGATTGATCCCTTCGGCGTTGCGCCGGAGAGCGGAGACATTCCTTCCTGTCAAAACAACGTGCGCTCCACCTCGACCGAATGCCTCGGCAATCGCGGCACCGATACCCCGGCTTGCGCCGGTTATCCACACAATGGGAATTTTCCTGTCAGACATGTATTTGATGTCAGGCGGATTTGAGGCCGATGAGCGTGAGGAATTCCGCTCGCGTCTTGAGGTCAGTCCGGAAGTCTCCGAGCATAGCACTCGTCGTCGCTCTCGATCCTTGCTTTTCCACTCCCCGCATCATCATGCAGAGGTGACGCGCTTCGCAGACCACGCCAACGCCGTTAGGGCGCAGCACATCGAAGAGCGATTGCGCGATTTGCTGGGTCATCCGCTCCTGCACCTGAAGACGGCGGCTGAACATATCGACGAGGCGGGGAATTTTGCTCAATCCGAGAATCTTGCCTTTCGGAAGATAGGCCACATGAACCTTTCCATAGAATGGAAGCATGTGGTGTTCGCAGAGACTGAAGAAGTCGATGTCTTTTACGATGACCATTTCGGAGTACTTCTCTTCAAAAATTGCTCCGTTGAAAAGAGTCTTGACATCCTCAGAATAGCCCTTCGTCAGAAACGCCATCGATTCCGCAACGCGGGACGGCGTCTTCAACAACCCCTCACGGGAAGGATCCTCGCCGAGGTTGATGAGCATCTCCTTCACAGTCTCTTCCAACTTCACCATCTTCTTTTCCGAGAGATCTCGAGTCATCCTTTTCCTTTGTATTCAACAGAGTTATTCTGCGATTCATAAAGCCGGACGGAGTAAAGCTTCCCTTCTTTGATCCACGGGGCTATTTGATTCCAGCACGCGATGGCGATATTCTCTGCGGTCGGCACAACATTCTTGAGGAAGTCGACATCAAGGTTAAGGTGTTTGTGGTCAACCTTGCTGATAAAATGTTCTTCAATAACTCGCTTGAGCTTTTTCAGATCGATGACGTATCCTGTCTTCGGATCGGGCTCACCGGCCACGGTGACTTCTACATAATAATTATGTCCGTGACCGTTCGGGTTCGAGCATTTGTCGTAGATGTCCAGGTTTTCCTGATCGGAGAGCAGAGGATTGAAGAGCCGATGCGCAGCGCTGAAGTTGGCCTTCCGTGTTACGTACATGACTTCTTCTCCGTGATCAGTTTCATTGCGTCGTTTTCCATTTATAGCTCACGTTAGGAAGCGGGCAGCGAAGCCGAGAGCGCATCGACCACTTCTTCCGTGTGGCCGTCGACTTTCACCTTTCGAAAGATATGAGAAATCTTCCCCCGCTCATCGATGATGAACGTTGTTCTTTCGATCCCCATGTACTTGCGCCCCATGAAGCTCTTCTCCTTCCAGACCTGGTACGATTCGAGCACTGAGCGGCTCTCGTCGCTGAGGAGGGCAAAATTCAGATCGTATTTCGAGATGAATTTTTTGTGGGATTCGACACTATCAGCGCTGACGCCCACCACGACGGCCCCTTTCCGCTTTATAGCGGAAAGGTTATCGCGAAACGAACAGGCCTCTTTGGTGCATCCCGACGTATCGTCCTTCGGGTAAAAGAAAAGTACTACCTTCTTTCCCTTGAGCTGCGCGAGTGAATGCTCTTTTCCATCGTCGCCTAAAAGAGAAAAATCGGGAGCCTTGTCCCCAATGGAAAGATCGGAACTTGTCATCTCTTATGCCGCCGCTTTCTTGACTTCCTCATATGGAGGCTCAACACCTGGCGCATCACTCACCCACGCGTACTTTACATCGCCCTTCTCATCGATAACATACACGGCGCGTTTGGCGACGGTATAGCCCTTCAATCCGCCAAGACCTTCGAACACTATTCCGAACTGCTTGATGACGGTTCGATCAAAATCCGAGAGGAGCG